>CAYFMI010000062.1:1738-25038 GCA_964344175.1 uncultured Anaerolineales bacterium | reverse complement strand
ATGATGGCTATTCCTATTCGCTCTATCTTGCGGCATTATCCGAACTCTATAAGAAGAAAAGTATCGAATTCCTGGAACCCAGTTATCCGCTTGGGGTACCAAACCACGATGGACTTTCTTTCTTCTCGCTAGAGTCGAGCATCGATTGGCTCATCAAACAACTCAGATCAACGGATAGCCCATTCATGGGATATTTTCATCTTTTTCCGCCTCACGATCCTTACACACCGCGCGCGGATTATCACGATGTCTTCTCAGGGGATGATTTTGAACCTATAAAAAAAACAGACCACTTTCTGGGACAAGACGTTAACCCAGGATGGATGCGAGAGAGTCGCCGTCGGTATGATGAATATATCCTGAATGTCGATGCAGAATTTGCCCGGCTTTATGCATCCCTGGAAGCAAGCGGCGCTACGGACAACACCTGGCTTGTGCTCACTTCCGATCACGGCGAAATGTTCGAACGCAATATTAAGCAACATTCGACACCGGTTTTCTACCAGCCCATTATCCACATTCCACTGCTAATTTTTCCACCTGGAAATCAATCTAGAGTAGATATCTATGCCAATACCAGCGCCATTGACATCCTCCCAACCCTCTCAGCGATATCCGGGCAAAAAGTGCCCACTCGGACAGAAGGGGAGATACTGCCCCCCTTCGCGGAATCCAACTCCGGGCGCGCAGTATCCTCTGTACAACTCGATTACATAAATGACCATGGGGAAATCATAGCAGCAACTGCGATGCTGGTGCAGAATAACTACAAATTAACCTGGTATTTTGGTTATTCCGAATTGCAGGAACAAAGTGAGTTCATCGAGCTTTTTGATATTGAAGCTGATCCACAAGAATTGAATGATCTCTTCCCACAAAATGCGAAACTGGCACAAGGGCTTCTGGATGAATTAGAACAACGCATGGACGAACTGCGTCTTGCCTATAAAGATCAATCTTGATATGGGATCAACAATTCGGATAAAAAATAAGTCTTTATGCCAATTTTCCGCCATGCGATTCTTCAATCTTTCGAAACCAAACCTGTGGAAGTTCTTCCTGATATCCGCTTTTCCCGCCCACATCTGGACAATATCCAGCGCGCCCATCCGTTGTGGTATATCTATGGCACGTTGCTGGCGGTCATTCTTGCTTTGCTCATAATACCGACGATAGGACTTACGCAGTTCATTGAAAATTTTCCGAAAAATAGGGGTGGTGTGGGCTGCTCCGCAGCCCACACCACCCCTATTTTTCGGACTTTCCTCTCGCAAGTGCGTAACTCCTAACCGATTTATTTTTGCAGTTACGTCTGAAAGATTCACCATCAGGGCATTCGATTTTATTGAGCGCCTCTCATTGCTCACTACACTGTACCTAATTCTCCATCTAGGTGGTTTAATCATCATCGTTATTCGCAACATATAGAAGCTTGGAGTCTTTGGAAACCGCATCGAGCGCTAACGCCCCCCGGCAATTGAAGCCAACGTTAAGTGGCAACAGGCCCCTCAATATCTACCCTGATGATAACATTCTCTACACTTACAGGTATTGTCAGCACGATTTAGATACCAATACTCATCGGTAATTTGCCCGCAAAATACACATACGGCCTCTACCTCTTGCGCCTGAGGAACTTCTGATTGCTCTTGCCATCTTGTTTCAAGTTGGTTCTTTGGGAAAATCGACTGCTCCGACGCAATTTTCATAGCGGCCAAGCGCCCCAAATATTCATCCGCCATTCTCTCCCGCTCTTCCCTTTCTTGATCAAGGTGGATTCTTTCTTGCCTGAGTAATTCCAATTGTTCGTGCTCACCAGGATGAACAAGTTCGCCGCTAACGAGTGACGCATTCACAGATGCAATTTCATTTTCGATTCTTCGCCCTTGAAAAAGTTGAGGAGGATGGAATACTCGCAGCTCTCGATACGTAACCAGCACTTCCGTTTCTGGGTTTAAATAATGGAGTGATGTCCCTTTTGTAAAGCCATTTTCCACTCGAACATCATCATAATCTGTTTGACTGGCGAATTCTCTTTCTGTTGTTGTCAGATGTATACCATCAGAATAATGATTATCTTCTAAAAGCATATCAATTGTAAAAACATAGTTCACTTGCGCCCCAAGATTAGCAAAACCCTTCCAAATATCATTTCTCTTTTGGGGTTTCATTCTCGTTCCAATGATCCAGTAAGCCAGACTGCCCTTTTCGGTTTCTACCCAACAATCTATATGCCGAGGCAACAATCCTTCAGGCACTTCTTTTTCGATCTGAACACTGTCACCAAACTTTCCAACAAGCCATTTATACAACACGGCTCTTGTGTTGAGCACAGCGGGTGATTCGTATCCATACGCGCAGTTCTGCAAATGTTTATGCGCAAAATGCCAACGCCGTGTTCTTCCTGCCCGAACTCGAACAGGCTGCTCACACCCCGGGCATACAAGCCTGTCCATCCGATCTAGCGAACGAAGATACTTGACGCGATCAATCCATTTCGCATCAAGTATCGTAATGGCCTCACCGGTAGTTTTATTTTTCGCCCTAAACATTTTATCGATCTATGCGGTATGGTTATTTCCAACCCGAACGCAGACTCACGCGGCAATCCTGCGGTAAAGATTCGACCGGCCACGTTTCCCCTTCAACTCAATCACTTTCGCCATTCGCAGGCAATACGCCATCTTCTGCGCCAAACGCCTTCGAACGCCTATCGCTTCTGCCAAATTTTCCGAAGTGAACAGATTCAACCCCTCTGGAAGAAGTGTGTTCCAATCTTCCGGCTCTTCAAATAGCCTTCGAGCCACCACTGCCAATAAACGCCGTTCTTCAATCACCCACCCTTTCCTACGCCACTGCCGTTTTCCATCATACCTTCTCACTTCTTCTTCCCTTGTCAACAACACTTCCAGCGAAAAATTCCGATCCATCAGCAGCTGTGGAAAGCTCACCATCTCCCAGAACAAATCTTCAATGCGCCCTCGTTTGGGCGATTTGCGGCGAGTTACTTCACTACCATCACTTTGCGCGTGTTTAATGATCCACTTCTCTTGAGGTATGGGAAAAACCAAACGTGTTCGATGGGTTTTTACAAGAGTCATCAGCTTAGATTTAATGGACGCAAAATTGCCCGTCTGAATTTCCACCAAAAGGTCATCTTTGACAATATCAATCACAAACCCGTCGACAGCCACTTCAAATTGATCTCCGGCCTCCGCGTACCATTCCTTCAGCGCTGCATGGAGTGGTTTTTCATTTAGCACACCAATACCCGACATTTTACCCAAATTCCCTGTTGAGCTATCTATTATCACCAAAGAAGGTCACGAACGATCCAGATTATACACCGAGCCTCTGGTAGAATAGACGTTTGCTATGAAACGATACCTGATCCCAGCACATGAGACTCGCGCCGAAATTCAAGTGCTAAATTCGCGCTTCATTGCTACGCTTTCACCGGCCTTCAGCGTAGCGGAGGCCAAAGCCTTCATCGCCCGCATCAAGGACGAGTTCAGCGATGCAAGCCACAATGCCCCGGCCTTTGTTGTCGGTCACGGAGTTTCGGTGACAGCCCACAGCAACGACGACGGCGAACCCTCCGGCACAGCAGGACGGCCGGCCCTGGCCGTATTACAAGGCAGCGGGATGGGTGATGCCGTAGTGGTGGTGACGCGCTATTTCGGAGGCACCAAGCTGGGCACCGGCGGATTGGTGCGCGCCTATGGTGATGCAGTTAAAGCCGTGCTGGAAATCACCCCGCGCGCCGAAAGAATTCCCACCCATACGGTGATGATAGCCATGCCCTACTCGCATTACGAACGCGTCCGGCTGCTGGCCGAGGCCCATCACGGCATAATGCGCGACGAAGAATTTTCCGGAGAAGTCACCCTGACCTGCGAATTTGCGGTCGCCGGACTCCCCGCCTTTCAAGATGCGCTCAGCGAGTTATCGCAGGGAACTTTAAAAGCGGTCATCGTTCACACCAATGAAGCCGCTATTATGCCAATAGGAACCTTTCCACAATCCGAAGAGAGCGAATCCTAGATTCATACTAGAGTCTTCTTCATTTGAAACCTGAATCTGTCTGAAGAATAGTTTCCGGCCATCCAGAATGATTGCAGGATTTTTCAGACAGCGCCTGAGATTTGATATGGATCAAAATCATTTAATTGACTTACGAGCAACTCTAACTGACAAACCGCTGATCGGCTTATTCCGCTTGCTCCGTGAATACCGCCTGATCTATTTAGGGGCAGCCCTCAGCCTGGGGGTAGCCGCCGTCGCTCGCTCCGGCACTTATTTACTCCTGGGGCGCTTCGCCGACAATATTCTCGGCGACCCCAATGCCAAAGCCCAACTCCCGCTGACGGCACTGGGATTCTTGGGACTCGCCATCATCACCGGCATATTCACTTTCTTAAGCGGCTCACTTTCGGCCTACACCTCCGAAAATATCGCCCGCCGATTGCGCAACTTCATTTTCGATCACATCCAGCGCCTGACCTTCACCTATCACGATGTCACCAAAACCGGCGAACTGGTGCAACGTTCAACCTCCGATATTGACGCCGTTCGGCGCTTCTTTGCAGAGCAGGCCATTGGCGCCGGGCGCATTTTCTTGCTGTTTATTGTCAACCTGACAGCCCTGTTGCTATTGAATTGGGAACTGGCGCTGTATTCGATCATCGTCGTGCCAATCACGGTTCTGATGTCGTATTTTTTCTTCCAACGCGTCTCAAAAGCCTACGAAGCCTATCAAGAGCAAGATGCCGTGCTTTCCAACACGCTGCAAGAAAATTTATCCGGCGTGCGGGTGGTCAAGGCCTTTGCCCGTCAAAAGTTCGAGCGCGACAAATTCGATGCCGAAAATTGGGAGAAATTCCTACGGGGCCGACGGCTGCTGATGATGCACTCACTCTACTGGCCGGTCTCCGATATCCTCACTGGCGGGCAGATGTTAGCGGGGTTCACCCTGGGCGCGCTGATGGCGATGCGCGGCGAAATCACTCCCGGAACCTATCTCTCCTACGCTGGGATGCTGGTCTGGATTGTTTGGCCGATCCGCAATATGGGGCGGCTGATCGTGCAGATGTCCACAGGGATGGTCTCGTTCAAGCGCATCAGCGAAGTCATCCGGCAGACGCGTGAACCACTGGATGACGGCGATTACACTCCGGCAGGGCGCGTCGCCGGAGAGATTGCCTTCCGTGAGGTCTGCTTTGCCTATGAAGAAGACAGCCCCGTACTCAAAAATATCACTTTTCGATGCCAATCGGGGCAGATTGTCGCCCTGTTAGGTTCCACCGGATCGGGAAAAACTACCCTGGCAAATTTACTGCCCCGCTTTTACGAGTACAGCAGCGGCAGCATCACCCTCGATGGCGTTGAACTCAAACGCTTCCCGCGTACATTCCTGCGGAGTCAGATTGGCAT
Source organism: uncultured Anaerolineales bacterium (assembly GCA_964344175.1). GTDB lineage: Bacteria > Chloroflexota > Anaerolineae > Anaerolineales > UBA11858 > NIOZ-UU35. The sequence continues at coordinate 19,605 of CAYFMI010000062.1, read as the reverse complement.
TGTCGAACAAGAGCCTTTCTTGTTCTCGCGCACTATTCGCGAAAATATTGCCTACGGCATCGACCGCCAGGTCACAGACGAGGAAGTCGAAGCCGCTGCCCAAGCTGCCGCAGTACACGATTCAATCGTCAGCTTCCCCAAAGGCTATGACACCCTGGTCGGTGAGCGCGGCGTTACTCTCTCTGGGGGGCAAAAACAACGTCTCGCTATCGCGCGCACCATCATCAAAGATCCGCGCATCCTAATTTTGGATGATGCCACCTCCTCGGTAGATCTGGAAACCGAATCTGAAATCCGCACTGCTCTCGAACGGCTAATGCAGAATCGCACCACTTTCATCATCGCGCACCGCATTCAAAGCGTAATGATCGCCGATCTCATTGTAGTACTCGACCGTGGAAAAATCGTTCAGATCGGTTCGCACGATGAATTACTGGCTCAAGAGGGCCTTTATCGCAATATCTACGACATTCAAACCCGCATCGAGGCCGAGCTGGAAGAGGAAATCGCCAGCGCCGGATGAGGCAAGGCAACACAAGAAACCAAGAGAGAACGTATGACGACAGAATTTTTTGAAGAGGAAGAATTTACCACCACATTCAACGGGCGCACGATCTTACGCATCCTGGGGTTGGCAAAAACCCACCGGTACTGGATTGTTGGCTTTGTGGCTTGCATTATGCTGGTGTCGGTACTGGATTCATATTTTACTTTTTTGAGCAAGCGCATCGTTGACGAAGGTATCGTCGCCGGAAACATGCAAGCCTTGCGGGAGATTGTTACCCAATACGGCATGCTGATTATTGTCCAGGCCGTCGGCGTATTTGGCTTCATCTATCTGGCCGGAGTACTCGGCGAGCGCGTGCGCTACGACCTGCGCCAGAAATTGTTTAATCATCTGCAAGAGCTATCACTTTCTTATTACAACCGGACACCGGTCGGGTGGATCATGTCACGGGTGACATCAGACACCGAACGTGTGGCCGAGTTGGTCACCTGGGGATTGCTCGATTCCACCTGGGGCATCATGAATATCATCACCGCGACCTTCTTCATGATGAAGATCAATTGGCGGCTGGGGCTAATTGTTTTTGCATTAATCCCGGTTTTAGTCGTCGTGGCAACCCTGTTCAAGAAGAAAATCATCGTCGAGTTTCGCAGAGTACGCAAAATCAACTCGAAAATCACCGGGGCATTCAACGAGAATATCACCGGCGTGCGGGTTGTGAAAGCCTTTGGGCGCGAGGAACGCAATATTGGGGAATTTGGCGAGTTGACCAGTGAAATGTATCGAGCCGGTTATCGCGCCGCCTGGTTATCGGCGCTGTTTTTGCCGACTGTACAGATACTCAGCGCCATAGCGTTGGGCAGCATTGTCTGGTACGGCGGGCTGCAAGCCACCGTAGGCGTAATGACCATCGGGGGCATTCAGGCCTTTGTCTCGTATATTGTTTTCATGATCTGGCCGATTCAAGAAATGGCCCGTGTCTATGCCGAAATGCAGCACGCCGTGGCCTCCGCCGAGCGCATATTTTCGCTGACAGATGCCGTCCCCGATGTGCAAGACCGGCCCGGCGCGTTAGACCCCGGCAGCATCCGCGGCGACATCACCTTCGAGAGCGTCACTTTCCACTACGATGACGACGACCCAGTCCTGGAGAATTTCAACCTGCGCATTCGCCAGGGAGATACTATTGCGCTGGTCGGCCCGACAGGCGGCGGCAAGAGCACCATCATCAACTTGCTGGGACGCTTTTTTGAGCCAACCCAGGGGCGCATCCTCATCGGAGGGCGCGACTATCAAGAACTCTCGCTGCATGCCATTCAATCGCGCATTGGCGTGGTGCTGCAAACTCCGCACCTGTTTTCAGGATCGATCACTGAGAATATCCGCTACGGCAAACTTAATGCCGAAGATGGAGAGATTGAAAATGCGGCCAAATTAGCCGGAGCGCACGACTTCATTGTCAAGCTAGAAAAGGGCTACGCCGAAGAAGTCGGCGAAGGCGGCAACCTGCTCTCCGTTGGGCAGAAGCAGCTTATCAGCCTGGCGCGGGCGGTGCTGCGAGAGCCGGAGATTTTCATCATGGATGAGGCCACCAGCTCGGTAGATACCATCACCGAAGAACTCATCCAGCGCGGCATGGAGAACCTGATGGAAGGGCGCACCAGCATTGTCATCGCCCACCGCCTCTCCACCATCAAACGCGCCGACCGCATTCTGGTCATCGAAAACGGCAAAATTACCGAAATGGGTTCGCACGCCGAATTGCTGCGGCAGCACGGGCACTATTACCGCCTGTACACATCACAATTCCGCAGCCAACTCGAACGCGAGTACCAGCATCTCCAAACAACCGCGCTTTAAGGACATAATCAAACAGTACCATTTCAATCGCTCAGGAGACCTCGATGAAATCAAAAAAGTCGTACCGTTGGCTGGTTGTCCTTATTTTCTTCTTCTTCATGCTCCTCCACCAGACCGACAAGTTGCTGATCGGCCCGCTAAAATCACAAATCAGCGCCGACTTCGCAATCAACAACACCCAATTCGGCATGATTATCACCGGAGCGCTGGTTGTGGGCACGGTACTCTACCCCATTTGGGGCTATTTATACGACCGCTACGCCCGCGCCAAATTGCTGGCGCTGGCATCCTTCATCTGGGGAGCAACGACCTGGCTGAGCGCCATTGTCAAAACGTATCCGGCCTTCGTGGGGACGCGCGCCTCCACCGGCATTGACGACTCATCCTACCCCGGCATTTACACCTTAATCGCCGATTATTTCGGCCCCAATATGCGCGGTCGGGTATATGGGTTGTTGCAACTGGCCCAACCGATTGGCTATCTCATCGGGATGGTGCTGGCCCTGATGGTTGCTCCTGGTCTGGGCTGGCGCAACGTGTTTTACATTACCGGCGGCCTGGGGCTGCTACTGGCCGTGCTGATCTTCTTCTTCGTCAAGGATGTACCGCGCGGCAAAGCCGAGCCAGAATTCGCCGACATGGAAGAGATGACCCAGTTCCGTTTTTCATGGGCAGAGGCCAAAGAAGTTTTCAAGAAGAAAACCATGTGGTTTGTCTTCTTGCAGGGCTTTGCCGGGGTTTTCCCCTGGAACGTGATTACCTATTTCTTCTTCGATTATCTCGAAAAAGAGCGTAACTACGACGGGGATGCCATCCTGTTTACAATGGCCCCGGTAATCCTGGTGTTAGCGCTGGGCTATTTCGTCGGCGGGGCGGCTGGTGATGCGCTCTTCAAGCGCACCCGCAAAGGCCGCATCCTGGTTTCGAGCGCCGGTGTGCTGTTGGGGGCCGTGTTTCTCTTCCTGGCAATCCAAACCCCCATTGACGCCCGCAACACGTTCTTAATCTTCATGCTGCTGACCGCTATTTTTATGCCGCTCTCTTCACCCAATGTCATTTCAACCGTCTACGATGTCACCGTGCCCGAAGTGCGCAGCACCGCTCAGGCTGTAGAATACTTCATCGAGAACTTCGGGGCAGCCTTTGCGCCGCTGCTGGCAGGCATTCTCGCCGACGCCACCAACCTGGAGACATCTATCCTGACGATCAGTGTTTCCGCCTGGTTGTTATGTTTTGTCTTCTATCTTGGCGCGCTGTTCTTCATTGACGGCGATATCCAAGCCCTGCGCGATCAAATGAAAGCCCGCGCGGCCCAAGAGCAAGCCTGAGAATCGAAACCGCCCTGGCTGTCCAGATCGCCAGGGCGGTATTTTTTAAGGGGGATCAACGCCTTTTTCCGGCGGGCACCGATCTTTCAGTCGATTTCTTCGAACTCAAAATATAGCCGCCGCGCCCAAACCCCCTTCTTTTTGCAGATCTGAAGTGCATCATCGGCAACATTGCCATAGAAGATTGATCGAGATGTAATGACGATCCCCTGTACTGCGTAGCGGTCAATCAGGCGCTCCAGATCCTCCAGCCCTCCCAGCACGTTTAGCCCATGAATGCTGCGCCCCTTTTTGAGGGGATCATCATCAATGAAGCCCAGGGGCTGATAATTCAAACCCGGATTCTGATTACATTCCCTCAGGGTCAACTCGCCCGCCGCGCCCGCGCCGTAAATAAATATAGGGACTTTCGGCATTTTATGAATAGGCCGCACAACGCGATCCAGCAAGCGAAACGAAAAGCGCGTCGCAATCATCAAGAAGATCAACAAGAGCCAGTAGATAAAGAATACCCAGCCCGAATGCCGCTCAAAGCCATACACGACCCCAACCAGGATTGCTGAAAAAATTGTCCCCACGAAGTTAGCGCGAATAATGCGAAAGGCGTCTTCGATGCTGGCAAATCGCCATACGCCGCGATAGACCCCAAAGACAAAAAAGGCTACAAAGGTCGCCGCGACAGTTAAGGGCAGAGTGTCCAGATAGCGCCCAAAATACAACCCGCTCAACAACGGTATCCCCAAACGGGTGACGTAAGCCAGGTAGTAGGCAAAAGAAATTAAAAAGAAATCCAGCACCACTTCGAGCACACGGCGCCGATAGGTGAGATCCACCATCCAATTGGTCAGCACATTTTCCCGGCGGGACGGATCGGCCTCGACAATTTTCAATTGCCCCAAATAAGCAGAGAATAAGGTAAAAATCAATACAACTACGGGGATCAGCACCAGACTCAAGTTGTAGGATAACGATTCAAGGACAACCGCGGACACACCGGAGAAGAAGGCCACCGCCATCAGCACTAACAAGGTTTGCCGCTCGTTCAGGCCCAGGGCCACCAGACGATGGGATGTGTGGTCGCGCCCGCCCTTGGTGGGTGACTGCCCTCTGAGGAGGCGCGTCAGCGCGACCATGGCCGTATCCAGGATAGGCAATAAGAAAATCAGTGTGGGCACGCCAATGACAGCGAAAACATTCGAAGCCTGATCGCCGCGCGAAATCGCCAGGGCTGCCAGAGTCAGGCCCAAGAAGAGGCTGCCGCCATCCCCCATGAAGATGGATGCCGGAGGAAAATTGTAGATGAAAAAGCCCAGGGTGGCCCCAGCAATCGCCAGCGTGATTGTGAGATAATCGCTGCTTCCGCTAACCCAAAAGAAATAGGCCATAAACCCGGCCACCATCAGGGCTGTACCACTTGCCAGACCATCCATATTGTCCAGTAGATTCAAGGCGTTGGCAATACCCACCATCCAAATGAAAGAGACGGCGATATTGGCAGCCTGCCAGGGGAAGAAATTGGTCACATTGCCCGACAACACGATTGCAGACCCAGCCAGAAACAGGCCAAGCAATTTTGTTTGCGGGGAGATATTATAGAAATCGTCAATGACGCCCAACAGAAAGGCAATTCCAGCCCCGATGAGTATTCCCCAGGGAAGATCTCTCACCAACCCGCTCGCGAAAATAGCAATTGCAAATGCCAAAAAGATAGCTACCCCACCCAAATAAGGCGTGGGCTGCTGGTGCCAACGGTCGGGGCGCGGCTGCGCCACTTTACCCAAGCGCCGGGCCACCCGGCGCACTACCGGCACAAGGGCAACGCTGGCTAAAAATGAAATTCCAAGTGGAAGCCACTGCATAATAATCTCAATTTCTGTCATGCTGACGGTAATGGATAACGCCCAGCTTGTTATAAAGATGGACATATTTTAGCAGAATTGAACGCTGATCGAAACGCGTTTCGGCAATCCGGCGACTTTCCTGCCCCATGCGGCGGCGCAGATCGGCGTCTCTCAGCAGCCCCAGCAAGGCATCCGTCAACCCCTCTGCATCGCCCTGCCCCACCAGATAGCCATTGCGTCCAGGCTCCACCACCATCCGGCAGCCCTCAATGTCCGAAGCCACCAATGGCAGCCCTGTCGCCGCCGCCTCCAGCAAGAAGAGCGGCACACCCTCGTGATAACTCGGTAGGACGGCAATATCGGCCTGACGCAGCAACGCCGGTATGTCACTGCGATGCCCCAACAACTCTACTACTCCCTCCTCGCGCCACGCTTCCAGCGTCTCCTCCGTCACACTCGCCGGATTGCCCATATCCGGCTCTCCCGCCAACAGAAACCGCACCCTCAGCCCCTGCCCCTTGATGGCACGCGCCGCCTCAACATACTCCGCCAGCCCCTTATCCCACAACAAGCGCGCCGCCATGATCACCACCAGTTCATCCTTCATTTCATCTGCATCCCCCACCGGCTGATAGCGATCTAAACTCACCCCTGTACCCGGTATCAAACTCGTCGCCGCCTCCTCCACCACCCCCATCTCTATCAGATGCCCACGGTCGGCCTCGTTCTGAAACGCCGTATGAAACCCATCCCCACTCAACGCCCGCCGCAGCATCGGCAGCACTCCCCATCTCAACACCCTCGCCTTGCGCGCCTCGCTAAATAGATACCCCAGCCCCGTGAAGTTGTTGATCACCGAGGGAACCCGCGCCGCACGCGCCGCCAGCGACCCATACAAGATCGGCTTGATCGTGAAGTGATGCACCGCCGCCGGACGCAGCTTTCGATAGATCCGGTGCAATTCCAGCACCGCCACCCCCTCCCGCCACGGATACGTGCTGCGGCGATCTAGATTCCAGGCCTCCCACCGAAAGCCCTTCGCCACCATCTCTTCTGTGTACTTCCCCGGCGGGCATACCAAGATCACTTCCAAACCCTGCTCCATCAACGCCCTCGCCAGCGGCAGCCGAAAGTTGTATATCACCCAATCCCAGTTGGCAACCAACAAAACCGGCTCCATGAGCGAGTCTGGCAGCAGGCGCAGTTGCCGATACAAAGATAAATACTTTGCCAGGATTACCTGCTGATCGAAACGCGCTTCGGCAATCCGGCGACTTTCCTGCCCCATGCGGCGGCGCAGATCGGCGTCTCTCAGCAGCCCCAGCAAGGCATCCGTCAACCCCTCTGCATCGCCCTGCCCCACCAGATAGCCATTGCGTCCAGGCTCCACCACCATCCGGCAGCCCTCAATGTCCGAAGCCACCAATGGCAGCCCTGTCGCCGCCGCCTCCAGCAAGAAGAGCGGCACACCCTCGTGATAACTCGGTAGGACGGCAATATCGGCCTGACGCAGCAACGCCGGTATGTCACTGCGATGCCCCAACAACTCTACTACTCCCTCCTCGCGCCACGCTTCCAGCGTCTCCTCCGTCACACTCGCCGGATTGCCCATATCCGGCTCTCCCGCCAACAGAAACCGCACCCTCAGCCCCTGCCCCTTGATGGCACGCGCCGCCTCAACATACTCCGCCAGCCCCTTATCCCACAACAAGCGCGCCGCCATGATCACCACCAGTTCATCCTTCATTTCATCTGCATCCCCCACCGGCTGATAGCGATCTAAACTCACCCCTGTACCCGGTATCAAACTCGTCGCCGCCTCCTCCACCACCCCCATCTCTATCAGATGCCCACGGTCGGCCTCGTTCTGAAACGCCGTATGAAACCCATCCCCACTCAACGCCCGCCGCAGCATCGGCAGCACTCCCCATCTCAACACCCTCGCCTTGCGCGCCTCGCTAAATAGATACCCCAGCCCCGTGAAGTTGTTGATCACCGAGGGAACCCGCGCCGCACGCGCCGCCAGCGACCCATACAAGATCGGCTTGATCGTGAAGTGATGCACCGCCGCCGGACGCAGCTTTCGATAGATCCGGTGCAATTCCAGCACCGCCACCCCCTCCCGCCACGGATACGTGCTGCGGCGATCTAGATTCCAGGCCTCCCACCGAAAGCCCTTCGCCACCATCTCTTCTGTGTACTTCCCCGGCGGGCATACCAAGATCACTTCCAAACCCTGCTCCATCAACGCCCTCGCCAGCGGCAGCCGAAAGTTGTATATCACCCAATCCCAGTTCGAAACAATGAGAATAGGCGCATCGTCGGCATGTTCGCGCGTCGCAAGGGGGTGAATTTTCCAGGGGATGTTGGATAACGCCAATTGCAAACCGGGCAAAAATACTTCGTGCAAGCCCCCTACCCCTAACACCAATAACAGAATCCAATAGGCGTACCGCAGCCGGAAGAGGGTACCAACGTTCAACACAATTAACCCCAGCCCCGTAACACCGATAAAAACCACAATAAGGAGATACCAGGCCGCTAAACGATGGCGCGCCCGCCATATGCTCCAAATGGCAAAAAACTCAAATATGTACATTACCAACGTCTCAGAACCACTGAGCACTTTGGTTGATAGCCCCGTTCGCCCTTCAACGAACCACATATCGGGGGAAGGCTCAAACAACCCCACCGAGAGGGCGCGCGGCAGGTAGCGCACCAGGTCTTCGAAATCATCGATGCGATAATCAACGTCTACATTGGATCCGGCATCTGGGTAAAAATCGACAAAGTTTTGGCGAATTTGCCCCACCTGAGCAGCCAAAATATCTAAATAATTTTGCAGGCTTTCCCAGGAAGGTTCGTCGTCATTTTCAGGGGGCAAATCAGTTTCTGTAAAGGGCAATGGGGCGCCGGTCACCGCGGAGAATGCTCCCCATAAGGAATAGGCAAAGCCCACAAGCAGCACACTCATCAAAAAGATGGCGCCCCACACCGGCACACGTCCGGCACGCACAATCCGAATAACGATAAAAATCACCCCAAAAAGCAAAAAACTCAAGATCAGCCCAAAGCGTGCCTGGGACATTAACTTGAGGAGATATAATGCCGCCACCCCGGCGATGCCGTTCAACAGCAGAGAAACGATACCTCGACGGCCAATGATCAAACGCACCACTGCCAAAGTTAGCGTTAATAATGCAATCACATAGAGCGGCGTGCGCAACACCTGGGTAGTATGAATGAGGAAGGACGGCCAGATCCCCACCACCCCGGAAGCCAGCAGGCCGACGCGCCGGTTATATACCTCCCGGCCCAGGGTATACACCAGCCATAAGATTGTCAGATAATAGATCAGGTTTAGCGGCTCGGCGCTCAAGATCGTGAAGCCAAAGACACCCTTTAGCAAGGCGAATGAAAGGGAATACAATTTAATGTGGATGGTGTAATCTGATTGCAGCCAGGCAAATATTCCTCGCTCTTCTAACAGGGTGAGCAAGTGCTCAAGTTGGAGCATGTACGAAAAATTATCATCATTGAAATAACCCACCCCGCGCCCATCGAACATCTCTGGCAAGATCTCAAAATGCCCAACCGAGAAAATAATTATCGTTACCAATACATGGAAGAGTGCCGCCATAGGCGCAATTGCGCGGATTGCATTCGATCTTACCGTGCCGGTGCCGTTGCGAATATTTTTTAGGATCATACAGTGTTTCTAAATTTCATCAGCAGAAATCTCAAATTCATCACGCTTGCTGGCTTTCCAGCCAGGCCTGGAACATCAGAATGTCCCATAAGTGGTATTGCCAATTGCGCTGGCCGGAAAGATGTTCACGCCATTTTTTGCGGATAGGGGACGGATCAAAATAGCCTTCTTGCTTTAATCGGCCCTCGTCAAGCAATGCTTCCGACCAGTCGCGCAGCGGCCCGCGCAGCCAATGGTCTATCGGTACGCCGAAGCCCATTTTGGGGCGTTCAATCATTGCGCGCGGCACATACTGAAACAGCACCTGCCGCAAGATCCACTTACCATCACCGTGACGCACTTTCATTTTGAGCGGCAAGCGGGAGACAAATTCCACCACTTCGTGATCGTCCAGGAAGGGGGCACGCGCTTCCAGGCTGACTCCCATGCTGGCACGATCGACCTTGACAAGAATATCATCCGGCAGGTAGGTCATCAAATCCAGGTACATCATCTGCTCAGTAAAGGAGGAAACTACGGGCCAACGCGAATGATCCTGCAAGAGTGTTTGAGGCTCATGCGCGCCCAAAACAATCGCGGCAGGATTTTTCCAGTGTGAGACCAGATCTAGATAGACAGCCTCGGGCGAAGATACAGCCATCACTTCGGCCAGCTTCTTTGCTTTATCATCGGGGATGGGCAGGTTGCGAAAATCTGCGGACAACCGTCCGGCAGCCTGGAACAAACTGCGCCACACGGCAGGTGGAACCGCCAACATGCCCTGGGCGACGGCCCGGCGAACAGACCAGGGCATCCAGCCAATCCTGCGCCATATTTTTTGGGTCATAAAATAGCGGTTATATCCACCAAAAAGTTCGTCGCCGCCATCGCCCGACAGACTCACGGTGACGTGCCGGCGCGCCAACTGCGAGACGATATAGGTAGGAATTTGGGATGAATCGGCAAAAGGCTCATCGTACAAAGCCGGCAAACGCGGGATCACCTCCATTGTCTCATCGGGAGTGACGTATAACTCGGTGTGGTCGGTCCCCAAATGTTCAGCGACCGCCTTCGCGTGAGGCGCTTCATCGAAGCCTGGGACATCAAACCCAATGGAAAAGGTTTTTACCGGCATATCGCTCTGAGTCTGCATGAGTGATACCACCGTAGATGAATCTACGCCCCCGGAGAGGAATGCCCCCAAAGGGACATCGGCGATCATGCGCAAGCCAATCGAGCGGCGCAGCAATGCATCCAGGTCGCGGATGGCATCCTGGTCGCTGCCGCGGAACGGGTCGATCTGACCGCGCGAAACGACCTCAAAGGCGCTCCAATACGGGACAATTTGCCGCGCTTCGGGCGCTGTCCCGGCGCGCAGAGTCATATAGGTTCCGGGCGGCAGCTTATACACTCCGGTGTAAATGCTGTGCGGCGCGGGGACGTAATTGTGGCGCAAAAACAAGGTCAGGGCATCTCGATTAATTTCGCCGCGAAAATCCGGATGGCTGCGCAGCGCTTTCAATTCAGAGCCAAATAGCAGAGTGCGCCCAAACCAACCGTAATAGAGGGGCTTGATTCCCAAGCGGTCACGCGCCAGGGTCAGCGACTTTTCCTGGCGATCCCACAGGGCGATGGCAAACATGCCGTTGAAACGCTGGAGCGCTTTTTCCAGGCCCCAGGCCTCAAAGGCTGCCAACATCACTTCGGTATCGGATGTGCCTCTAAAAGAAATCTCTCGACGCTCTAATTCGGCGCGCATTTCGGCGAAATTATAGACTTCACCGTTGTAGACCATCACATAACGGCCAGAGTACGACAGCATGGGCTGATGCCCGGTGGGAGTCAGATCTAGAATTGCCAGGCGGCGAAACCCAAGCGCCAGGCCGGCATCGGCCTGGCTCCACTCGCCGCTATCATCGGGGCCGCGATGCGAAATCGCGGCGGACATTTTCCGGACGATGCGATCGAGTTCATCCGATGAGGTTTGAGCTGTTCCATCCCAAAAACCTGTAATTCCGCACATATTTAGAAAGATCCTTTATTTTTTCTGCGAGTCCATTGCCACACGATGGTCAAACCAACTGCGGCGGACATGCTAATCAACGGAACGATATAGGTAAAAAAACGCCCGTCCACAGAGGGGACTGCCAGGGCAAAAAAGGCAACATGCGCGCCAATGAGCGCTGCAACCAGGCGCATCACCCTATTCTTTCTATGATGCCACAAAGCCACCGCAGCCAGGACATACATAGGATAATAAAGCGCCGCGATTACCAGATTATGGCGCAAAGAATAGACGGCGCGCATATGACCAAAGTAAACACCAACCCGTCGGGCAAATAAGTTCACACAAGGCATGGGGTATGCCAGGCAGTATTGTACTACGCCGCTCAATCCGCCCGGATTATTCGTTTGGATTGGAGGCATATCCACACGCCATTCGACAACTTCCCACACCACCTCGCCGCTGGTGATCAGATCAAGGGGATCAATACTCGCCATGCGGGTGCGGGTCGGAAAATAGAAGACCAGAAATACAGCCAAACCAACGAATAAAAGCGTGCCTATTCGCTGCCACCTATTCCATTGCTTTGGGAGGGCAAACAGCAAGAAGATGGCAAATACAACCAGGGGCACCACCCCGCCTGGGCGCAGCAAGGCCGTAAAAATCGCCGCGCCCACCGCGAGCGCGGTAAGCCATCGCCATTTCCGCGAATACGCTAACGCCGCCAGTGCGGTTGTCAGGGAGAGCAACGAAATATACAAGCCATCGGTGAGAATGTACAGATTCCAGTTTTGCACATCCCAGTTCAACCCATAGAGCGTCGCGGCCAACAAACCTGCTTCGACCCCGGCAATTTCTCTCCCGGCCAGATACACCATCACCAGCGCCAACCCACTGACCAGTATTTGAACTTCAATAACGGCAACTTCCCCGAAGCCCAGGGCACGCAGCCCCGCCACCAGCACAATATACCCAATATAGGCGGGCTGCTCATTGGCGAGTGGTTCTCCGGCCAGCAATCTGTCTGAGCCATTAAAATAGCGGGATGTATCACCACCATACATCACCCCGCCGGAATACAAGACAAACTGCTGAAGCCCCAGGGAAAGAATCAGCAGAACCAGCAACGGGATATGGGGGCGGTCTTTCATCTTGCGAATTATTGACATCGTTCTCCTCGAAAATCCGCGATCAGGCAACAATTTCTTCATACAGACGCTCATAGGCCGATACCATGCGACGGAGGCTGAAATGAGCCAGGACGCGCTCGCGGGCCGCCTGCCCCAGTTGTCTTCTATCCTCCGGCGGCATGGCAATCATCGCTGCCCACGCCTCAGCCAACCCGGGTGCATCTCCAGGCTGGACAATGATTCCCGTTTTGGCGAGGATGTCGATCGTATCCCCGGCGGCTGTGGCTACGCATGGCACACCGCACGACATGGCCTCAACAAGCGTATTGGGAAAACCCTCACTCATAGATGAAGATGCGGCCACATCGAGGGCTGCCATCACACGTGGGATATCGCGGCGAGGGCCAAGCAAATGCAGCCAGGGGCGCAGTTCTAATTCGTCCACCATTGCAGAAAGAACGCCGTTCTCCCAAGCCATTTCGCTACCGCAGAATAAAAAGCGCACTTCCGGATAAGTATCTACAAGACAGCGGGCAGCCCGCAAAAAAGTGGCGTGGTCTTTCATTGGGTCAAAACGAGCCACATAGCCGATGAGGAAGGCATCGGTTTCGAGACCAAGTTCAGCGCGCACCATCTGGCGCGCGGCTGGATCCGGGGCGAATTTCTTTGTGTCGACGCCGTTGGGAATCAATGCCCAACGCCGAGGACGATAGCCGATTTTTTGGTGATAGCGGAGGCCGGCGCGCGAGTTGACAAGCACTGCCTCGGGCAGGGCGGCCAGCCTCGAGCAGGCGCGCACCGTCCAGCTTGACAGGCGGCGGTATTGCGACATATCCATATTCGATGAGCGCACATTCCACAGAATATGCTTTACACCGGCCAGCTTTCCGGCGGCCAACCCCATCAAATCGGCATGGTACAACCAGGTCTGCAAAATATCCGGGGGATCTTCCCGCAACCAGAAAATCAATTTTTGAAAAGCCCGCACGGAAGGACGCCCGTGCTGCATATTGAGGGTGGCTACGCGAATGCCCAATCCGGCAATCAAATCGCCCACATCCCCCGGCGGCACCAATGAAATCACGCGATGCTCAAAACGCTCTGCATCCATCCCCCGGAGCAGCCGATACAGCATCATTTCTGAGCCGCCGATATTGAGCGTAGTAATCAGATGCGTTACGCGTGGTCGTGAACTCATCTCGCAGCCGCCCGGTCTAGGATTAAACCTTCGGTGGCCTTGACCATTTGCTCAACCGAGAAACGCTCAACAATCCGCTGGCGGGCTTGCTGACCCAATGAGCGGCGTTCTGCGGCGGATTTTTGCAGCATTTGGCCGATGGCCTGGGCCAGCGCGTCTGCGGAGCGTGGCAGCACAACCAGGCCGGCAGCGCCGACAATGTGCGCCGAATCGCCTGCGTCGGTTACCACACAGGGGATGCCGCCAGCCATGGCTTCTCCGATCACGTTTGAAAAACCTTCCCCATAAGACGAGGACACTAGTACATCCAGGGCATTGTAGACCGCGCGCATATCCTCCCGCCCACCAGCCCAAATGAGGCAATTCTCCAGATTTAGCGCACTTGTCAGCGCTTGTAGATCTTGGCGATATTCTTCGGGGCCATCGCCAACACAGACAAAGCGCGCCCCAGGATATTGGGCGTGTACCTGAGCCGCGGCGCGCAAAAAAGTGGGGTGGTCTTTCATGGGGTCAAGCCGGGCGACCAACCCAATCAGCAACTCGTCTTTGGCAACCCCCCAATCTGCGCGCCGGGACAGCCCCTCTTCCGGGGAGGGGCGATAGCGGTTGGTATTGATGCCATTGGGGATCACCACCATCTTTGCGCGATTGAAGCCCTTACCCGAATGATAGTCTGCCCCGGACTGTGAATTTACAATGATCCGATCGACAAAGAGCGAAAGAAAAACTTCCACTCGGTATACTACGCCAGCCGTCCAATCGTAACGCGAAAAATCCATCCGCGCAGAACGCACCCCCCAAATCACCTTCACTCCCGCCAGCTTACCGGCAACTGCGGCAATCGCATTGGGGACATCGAGAAAGCTGTAGAGCACGTCGGCATGATGAGCACGCAACTGAACAACCAGATTGCGGATAAAGCCCATTAAATCCCAACGGCCGCGCTTGCGTAGTGAAACAATCTCGATGCCTTCCATCGCATGCAGCTCTGGGAGAAGTTCGCCCTGGGCATAAAAGAGCATCACCCGCACATGGAATTTATCCCGATCTAGGTTCTTAACCAACTCGATGAACTGCCGCTCGGCGCCGCCACTCCACAGAGAACGCAATAAGAAGGTCAGGTTGATTTTCATTGTTTTAGCTCAGAGCCGGGCTGCGCCAGCAATCGCTCCATCAGCGCAATATATTTACCCATGGCTGCATCAAACGAGAATTGCAAGGCATGCTGCCGTAATTGCTCCTGATCCGCCGGGGAGGTCAGGGTCTGAAGCATGGCATCGGCGAGAGCAACGACATCGCCAACCGAAACCAGTTTCCCCACCTCGCCGCCCCCCAATATTTCTGCCGGGCCAAATTCACAATCGGTTGCCACAATGGGCGTGCCGCACATCAATGCCTCGACCAGCACGACGGGAAAACCCTCCCAAAGGGATGACATCACAAAGGCATCGGCCTGCACCATATAAGGATAAGGATTAGGCACGTAACCGGGCATCTGCACATGGGCAGTAATTTCCAGATCCTTGATCAGACGCTCAAGAATGGGACGCTCGGCCCCTTCCCCTAAAATAAGCAAGCGGGCATCTTTGTGCTGACGCAGACGGGCGAAGGCCCGCAGCAGAGTAGGATAATCCTTCGCATTGTTCAATCGCCCGACGGACAGAATTAAAGGCCGTCTATCTGATAATAACGCCCTATTCTGCGGTTCTTCTTTGGCCTGCGATTGAATATGAGCCAGATCAATCGGATTGTAAATGACTTCAATGGTCTTGTTTGGAATCCCCAGCACGCGGGTGAGATCCCGGGCCACTCCTTCTGAGACAGCCACAATGGCGTCGGCGCGCGGCAGCAGCCACCGGGCCAGGGTTCGAAGGATGGCTCCCTTAAGCGGATGAATGGGCGGCCCCAGGTTGTAAGAGATAGCTGAATGCTCGGCCAGGACAAGCCGTGTGGAGGTCTTTGCACGCAAAAACGCCAACGCAGCGACAACGTTGGCGTGAGTCTGAGTGGAGAGTAAAATGGCTGGATGATGGCTGCGCAGGTATTGGATGAGTTTCGGAAAGACTCTCACCACACGTACCTGACCGAAATCAAACACTTCGGCCCCCGGGGGAATCTCTTCTAAGAATTCGCCCCGCGCCGACGCTAACAACAAATGCACACGGTAACCATGTTGAACATAACCACGCGCCAGGTTAAGCACGACGCGCTCCGCCCCCCCCGCCATCATCGAGGGGCTAAATAATGCAATGGTCGGCAAATTCATCACCGCGCCCCAATCATCCTGTAAAAGTAGCCTGCAACAATTAGCGCTCCAACCATCGTTGATAGGTCTCAATCGTTCTTTCGGCCATCGAATCAACCGTAAAGGTCTTTAGGGTATTGACACGAGCTTGTTCGGCCATTTTAGTCATCTCATCAACATTTGAATAGGCATATTCAAGCTGCGCAATCAGTCCTTCAAGATCCCCGCTTTCAAATAGACGCCCGTAGCGGCCCTGGTCAAGGATTTCGGAAATGGCCCCAGCATTACTGGCAACAATGGGAACATTGCTTAACATCGCCTCAATCAGCACCAGGCCCAGCCCTTCGTAGCGCGACGGCAGACAAAAGACATCAAAAGCGGGGACAATTAGATGAGCATCCTGTTGAAAACCCAAAAACTGGACATTAGGCACACCCTCGGCCTTTGCCATCACCTGTTTACGCGCTTTCCCATCCCCAACCATCACGCAATGCAAATGCGGCAACCGACGCATGGCTTCAATTAGCAGCGGTAAATTCTTCTGATACGCCAGTCGTCCAACAAACCCAATTACAAAACGGTCATGCGGAATTTTAAATTTCTCACGAAGCTCCTGAGGCGAAGCCGACGAAACCCATGGCTGGATGCCGTAATAAATTCGGGAGACTTTCTCGGGGGGAACACGCCCCATTTTTGTAAAATAGCTCCGAATGCGCTCTGAAATCGCGATATACCCAACAATATGCGCATCGGATAATTGCAGCCAGGTACGCGCCCAGATGCGGCGGAACCATTGCTCGTCGTTGTGCACAGAACGGCCCACGATCTTGCAACCTGCCAGATAGGCAGCAATGGGCTGAATAAAATAATCCAAATGTAGATGAATAATTCGGGCGCGCCGTTCGCGCAGCATTCGGATCAACATCACGATATGACGGGGAAAACGCGCCCCCCCTAGCCACCAGCGCCTGAGTGTGTCCATCTGCAAGATGGTTACATGTACGCCAGTTGCACGCAACGAAGCAATGCGCTCATCAATCATCGTTCCAGAATTCCAGAGTAAAACCACAAGTTCTACATCCACACCTCTTGCCTGCAATGCCGGGAGTAAAGTCCATAGATGATTCTCTGCCCCACTAAAGGGCGGGACATCCCCGCGCCCGCCAAGCCACAAAACGTGTGTAACCTTCAAGTTCATTGTACTAATAATTGCCTCATTAATTCAACGGTTTTGTCAAAATCAAAACGCAGGCCATTTTCCCTGGCATTCAAAGCCAGGCTGTAGCGAAAATCCTCCGCATCCTGCAAAGAGCGCAGGGCGCGCTCCAGCGCGTTCGCATCCCCGTAAGGGATAAGTAATCCATTGTGACCATCTTCGATGACCTCAGGGTTGCCGCCGCAATTCGAAGCCAGGACAGCCAATCCCTGCGCGCTGGCTTCAATCAAAGTGTGCGACAATCCCTCATAAGCTGAACTCAACACCAGAACGTGCATCTCATCCAATACCTGACGAACATCTGGCGGATCAAGACGTCCCAAAAATTGGACAACTTCCCCCAGCCCCAACTGATGCGCCAACCCCTGCAAAATGGGATATTCTGGGCCGTCTCCAATGATCGTGCATTCCACGTCTTCCATCCTGCTTGCGGCCAGCAAAATTGTCTCCACGCCCTTCCAGTTGGTCAGCCGCCCCACAAAGGCGATCTTTAGTTTTTCGCCGGGATTGCGCCGGGGAGTTTTTTTTCCGGCATACGCATCCAGGGGGATTCCGTTTGGAATCACTCGGATATGCCCATCAGGAAAACCCCACCCACCCACCAGGCGGCGCAGATACTCGCTGGGGGTAATTACCCGTTCCGCCCGAGACAAGAAACGCCCGCGCCAGTCCGACAGCCGCTTCAGATACGAGTCGGTAAGCCTGGTCGATTGAAAACGGTCAATATCCAACGCAGTGAGGCCGTTATTGCGGGCCGTCTCCCAAATTGTGTCGCCAACCACTTTTGCGATATAGGTTCGGCGAGTAAGGGCCGCAGCCTGATAAGCCGGATACTCTAGCCCGTTAAC
>CAYFMI010000062.1:0-1638 GCA_964344175.1 uncultured Anaerolineales bacterium | reverse complement strand
TGGGCAACAAACCCAACCAGTTCAACCCGGTCGTGCAGATTATGACGTTTGATCCTGGCAGCAATTTCTTGCCAATATACTCCGTCATCCGGAGTTAACGTTGGGCCAATAATCTGGAGTCGAATAGGGGCCTGAGGCATCATCTCGCCCACCGCTTGCATGACATCTACCAAAAGATCAACCCGTTTGCGCCGAGAGACCCGGCCAATATAGAGAATATCACCGCGCCGATCAGCGTACTCTGGAATGCGAAAGATCTTTGTATTCACTCCCTGCCCAATAACCGCCACCTTGTTGGAGGGCAGACGAAAACCCTCCGGGGTGGACGTAACCACCCCGGAGGCCAAAGCGTGGGAAAGCCGCAGCCGGGCGCTGACAGTGCCATGGGCGTACCACATCAAAACCGGTATCCGCAATGCTTTGAACACCGGCCCTAGAATATATGCCCAATCGGAAGCCATGTGAATAAAACAGGCTTGAATATCGTACTGGCGGCACAAGCGCGCCACATCCCAATTCATCAACCAGCGCCCACCAATTCGCTGAGGGACACCATGCGGTCGAACCGGCACTTCCTCTACTATGACATTCGAAGGCGCAACAAAGTCGCCGCGCTTTTGGGTCAGAACCAGCACAAACTCACAGCGTTCGGCCAAAGCGGTGACTACATCGGCCTGCCAGGCCAGCACCCCCGATTTTTCGTCCAGCTCATAATTAATGATGAGCAGTCGCATCGGGGGTCTCCGCCAACACCGCGTGAACGAGACTCAGGCGCTTGCGGCTGGCAACCAGCAAGGGTTTATTTGATATTCTGCCGGTTATTTCGTACACAAAAGGAAATTCATCATGCAACAGGCGCCGGATTTTTGCTTCGTCACAGCGGTAATGGTGTATTTCGAGCACTATGCCCTGCGCATTTTTTAATATATCCAGACTATCAAAAAGGACAACCTCTTCAGCGCCTTCAATATCCATTTTAATAATGTCAACCGGCGTCTGGATATGTTGCTCAATCAGCGTCGCAAGGCGGATAGCGGGCACCTGATCTTTGTCGCCATCGGGATCGAGAAAACTCCCTGTGCTGGCAGCCGTATTTTCTGAAAAACTCATCATGCCATTTTGATCCCAAAGCGCATAGCGATGAGTGTGCCATGCTAATCTCGGGTTTGCCGCGCAGTTTTTCTCTAAGATGCGATAGGTTCCCCATGAAGGCTCAACGGCGTGAACAACAGCATCCGAATCTAACGAAAAGGCTCTCAAAGAAAAAGCGCCAACATTGGCACCCAAATCAAGGAGTACCATTTTTTCCATTCCGATAAAGGCCTTCAAAACTTCATCATATTCACCCTTCAAAAGGACCTCATCAACGGCGTTCCAGTCCAATTTTCGCACAAAAAACGTCAAGCCTCGATAACGAAGCCTGAAAGCGCGATCCGCCAGGTAGACGGGCGGCAGCAAGAACAGGGCAAGCACTGCCAACGGATTGGCCCACACATCACGCGCCAAATATGTGTCCCGTATTGCTCTGGCAACCTGGATGACCTGCTGAGAGAGTTTTTTAGCCATTTTCAAAATTTCTTTCCACTTTACTTTCCGGTAAGTGGGTAGAGAAAATGGTCTCAACACGTGGTAGAGTTG
>CAYFMI010000061.1:0-25370 GCA_964344175.1 uncultured Anaerolineales bacterium | reverse complement strand
TAGGACTTACGCAGTTCGTTTAAATATTACCGAAAAATGGGGGTGTGTGGGGCGCTTCGCGCCCCACACACCCCCATTTTTCGGGCTTTCCTCTCGCAAGTGCGTAACTTCTAAATCTTTCATTTAGTTAGGAGACAGTAATATGCGTAGTTTTGCAGGACGTGACATTTTGTCGTTGAAGAACTTTGAACGGCAGGAATTCTTTCGGGTTTTCGAGATCGCCGAGGAATTGGAACCGATTGCCCGAAACCGCCAGAACACCGATCTTCTCAAAGATAAGACGCTGGTGACGGCATTCTATCAACCCTCCACGCGAACTCGCCTGGCGCACGAAGCGGCCATGCTTCGCCTGGGCGGCGCGGTGACCGGTTTCTCCGATGCCAAGATGACCCGTGCTGGTGACTTTTATCAAGAATCTATCAAAGACACTGTCAAAATGTTGGAGTTCTACGGCGATGTGATTGTGATGCGCCACTTCCAGTTGGGCGCCCCTCACGAAGCCGCAAAATGGGCCTCTGTGCCGATCATCAATGGTGGTGATGGCTGGGGCGAGCACCCCACCCAAATTCTGACCGACCTGTACACCGTGCTGATGGAAAAAGGCCAAATTGACGGTTTGCGCTGGGTTGCAGTGGGCGACATGCGTATGCGCACCATGCATTCACTCGGCCATGCCCTGACTCAATTTGATTGCCCGATCACTTTTGTAGCGCCTCCTGGAATGGAAATGCCTGAGAACTACCAGGATGATTTCACCTCGATGGGTCTCAATTATAGTTTTGCCGACCATGTCGGCGACGTGATTAGTGATGCCGATGTTATTCTGGTTGAACCAACCGTTCAGCCCGATTACACCAAATCTCGCGACGAGCGCGATGGCGATGTTGGCATGACCCCCGAAAATTACAAAATCACCAAAGATCTACTGGTCAACAAGGCCAAGTCCGATGCCATCTTGTTGCATTCACTGCCTCGCATGGATGAGATTCCTCCAGATGTGGACATCACCCGCTGGTCTCGCTATTGGCAAGAAGCCTTCAACGGCGTTGTTATGCGCATGGCATTGTTGGCCTTAGTTTTAGGGAAAACAGAGTAAGTTTGTCGGTGTGTCCAATTGGTCTGATGGATTGTCTTGATCCATCAGACCATTCATGCCCATCCGGCAACTTGATAAATAGATGGAGATATAAAAATGCAATCTGATCTGCGAGGACGTGACTTAATTGGTGATCTTGACTTTAGTAAGGAAGAAGTCGAGACCATTTTAGATGTGGCCTGGGATCTCAAGCGCAAGCGCGCCCTGGGAGAACCCCATGCCTACTTGCGCGACAAGGTGTTGGCGATGCTGTTTTTCTTCAGCAGCACCCGCACACGCGGCTCGTTTGAAGCCGGAATGGCACAGTTAGGTGGGCATGCCGCTTTTATTGAAAGCCGTACGACCCAAATCTCACATGGTGATACCGAACGAGAGATGGGCGAAATTTTTGGCCGCTATTTTGATGGTATTGCTATCCGGCATGTGGATTGGGGCATAGGTAACCGCTACCTCAACCTTGTTGCTGAGGCCTCTCGTGTGCCGATCCTCAATATGCAATGTGAAATTTACCATCCTCACCAATGTCTGGCCGACTTGATGACCATCATGGAGAAAAAAGGCCGTGACTTGCGTCGTAAGAAGATGGTCGTTTCTTGGGCTTACGCTTCATCGTACCTGAAACCGATGTCGGTGCCGCAGTCGTTGATTCTGCAAATGCCCCGCTTTGGGATGGATGTTGTTTTGGCGCACCCCCCCGAATTTGAGCTAATGCCGGATATTATGGATCAGGCTCAGGAACAGGCGCGCAAGTACGGGGCGGGCTTTGAAGTTGTTCACGATATGGATGAAGCTATCAAAGACGCCGATATTGTTTACGCAAAATCTTGGGGACCGTTGATGACCACCCATGACCCGGAAGAGGGCAAAACGATTCAGGACAAATATAAGAGTTGGATCACCGATCAGCGGAAAATGTCTTTGGCAAAAGAAGATGCCATCTACATGCATCCGTTGCCTGCCGACCGCGACATTGAGGTCACCAGCGAGGTGATGGATGGCCCGAATTCGGTAGTTTTTGATGAAGCTGAAAACCGAATGCATGCCCAAAAGGCCGTTATGGCCTTAACGATGAGGTAAATCGATGGCCGAGCAAAAACTTGCAGTGGTTGCTATTGGCGGTAATTCACTCATCAAAGACAAGAAACACCAGACCATTGAAGATCAATATGAAGCTGCGAAAGAAACCACCCTACATATCGCCGATATGATCGAAGCGGGCTGGGATGTTGCCATTGGACATGGCAACGGGCCGCAAGTGGGGTTTATCTTGCGCCGTTCGGAAATCGCAGCCAAAGTAGAGGGACTCCATGAAGTCCCCCTGGAAGTTTGCGGAGCCGACAGCCAGGGGGCCATTGGCTATGCTTTGCAGCAGACGCTTCAAAATGAGCTTGCGCAACGAAAAATCAAGAAATCGGTGGCTACCGTAGTCACTCAGGTTGCTGTTGATGCCAACGACAAAGCCTTCCAGACCCCATCCAAACCAATTGGCGGGTTTATGGATGAATCTGAAGCCAAGAAGCGCGTAGACGAGCTTGATTGGAGTGTGGTTGAAGATGCCGGGCGCGGATGGCGTCGAGTTGTGCCTTCACCGCTGCCCAAAGAGGTCGTTGAGCTAGATGCTGTCAAAACACTGCTGCAGGCTGGAACGGCTGTCATTACGGTTGGCGGCGGTGGCATCCCAGTGGTAGATAAAGGCGACCGTCAGTTTGCGGGAGTTGCCGCAGTCATTGACAAAGATTTCGCCAGCAGCTTGCTCGCTCAAGAAATCGGCGCCGATCTGTTCCTCATTTCTACCGCAGTGGAGAAAGTTGCCCTTAACTTTGGCACGCCAGACGAAAAATGGCTCGACCAGATGACGCTGGCGGAGGCCAAACAATACCTTGCCGAAGGCACTCATTTCGCAAAAGGTTCTATGGCACCTAAGATCGAAGCTATTATTTGGTTCTTAGAAGCGGGAGGAAAAAAGGCGTTGATCACCAACCCCGAGAATATAGGTCGTGCGCTACGCGGCGAAACCGGTACTTGGATCGTGCCATAGCGTTAGAAAAATAAAAGCCTGTTTGCCTGTTTGGCGGCAGGCTTTTATAAAACCTATATGCTGAAAAAAACGATTTGGCTATCGTATGTATAGATTGGTTGGTAAAATACTACTCAGGTATTTATGGTTTATTTCTCAGAGGGGTCATCAATGATCGGTTGACCAGGAAGCGGATGCAGGGCTTTGCGCTCATGACCCTGATCTTGGTTCCTGAAGCCCCGGTATGTGCTGGTGGTGGTGAATAAGAGTTCCAAAGTTAAGTGAGAGAGGCCATGACTGATGCGCGTTGAAATTCAAGATATCCGAAAGTATTTTGGCCCCGTCAAAGCCAATGATGGTATTACCCTTACATTGGAGGAAGGACACATTTACGGGCTGCTGGGCGAAAACGGTGCCGGAAAAAGTACCCTGATGAAGATTCTTTCTGGCTATCAGCCCCCCGATTCAGGAGCGATTCTTTTTGATGGACAGCCCCATACCTTCGATTCGCCGCGTTCGGCCCTGGCGAGTGGTGTGGGTATGTTGTATCAAGAACCCCACGACATGCCGCCCTTCCACATTGTAGACAATTACCTGCTAGGGCGTGACAAACATGTGCGCCTGAATTATCGCATTGCCGAGAAGGAATTGAAGGAGTTATCCTCCCGTTATGGCTTCGAGCTAGATTTACAGGCGCGTGTCGATTCTCTCTCCCTCGGCGAGCGTCAACAACTCGAATTGGTGCGTCTGTTGGCAGGCGGTGCAGAGGTTCTCATCCTCGACGAGCCGACAACTGGGATCAGCGCCGAGCAGAAGGATGTCTTGTTTGCGACGATGCGCAAACTGGCTCATGAAGAAGGCAAGATACTCATTCTGGTATCGCATAAGCTAGAAGAAGTGCAGGATCTCTGCGACCATGCTTTTGTCTTGCGCCGGGGGAAGTACGTTGGTGAGATGGGCGTTCCCTGCCCCAATGAGAAATTGGTCGAACTGATGTTTGGTCAGGTTCCCTCGCGTTCAGAGCGCCCTCCCTTCGAACTGGGCGCGCCCATGCTGGAAGTTCGTGACGTCACTATTTCCACCTATCGCCTGTCTGTCAAAGATCTCAATTTGTCGGTGCAGGCCGGCGAGGTCTTCGGGTTGGCTGGACTGGCAGGCAGTGGACAGCTTTTATTGATGCAGGCTTGTGCCGGTTTGGTGCGTCCAGAAAAGGGACAGATCACCCTGGATAGAGAAGATATTACCGGTTGGCCGTATCAAAAAACCCGGATGACGGATGTCGCCTATGTTGCCGCCGGGCGGCTTGAAGAGGGTCTTGTGTCTGGGTTATCTCTGACGGAGCATGTTGTCCTTTCGCGAAAAGAACATTCTTTCTTTGTCGATTGGGCCGCCTCTGACCAGGATACGCAGCAGCGCATTGAGCATTATCAGATCGTTGGCCGCCCCGACTCGACGGCTGACGAACTTTCGGGGGGTAATCAGCAGCGGCTGCTCTTTAGCTTGCTTTGGGGCACACTTAAACTTATTTTATTAGAACACCCCACCCGTGGTTTGGATGTCCGTTCGACGAATTATATCTGGGACTTACTTTACCAACGCCGTCAAGATGGTACGGCAATTTTGTTCATATC
This sequence comes from uncultured Anaerolineales bacterium, assembly GCA_964344175.1. Taxonomy (GTDB): domain Bacteria; phylum Chloroflexota; class Anaerolineae; order Anaerolineales; family UBA11858; genus NIOZ-UU35. The sequence continues at coordinate 20,626 of CAYFMI010000061.1, read as the reverse complement.
CCCAGATCTAGATGAAATCATCGAGCGCAGCGACCGCATTGCCGTCTTCTCCGGTGGTGTGATGTCGCGCATTGTGGATGCAAAGACAACCTCCGTGGAAGAACTAGGACATTTGATTGGAGGCCAACAATGAAAATTCGTGCCTGGGCTGAACGGGTCTGGCCGGTTGTGCCCATTTTTGCTGCTTTATTATTCACAACGGGCTTGCTGGTCTTGTTTGGGGCAAGCCCTGTCGAAGCCTTGCAAGCCATGTGGCAAGGAGCTTTTGGTACCCAAGATAACACCTTAAGCGTAGTTGCATTTTCCATCCCCTTGCTGCTTAGCTCACTTGGCCTCCTGGTGACTTTTACTGCCGGGCTGTGGAACATCGGTATTGAAGGCCAAATTGTGATGGGCGCAGTGGTTGCCAGCTGGGTGGCTTTATCTATGGATGCCTCGCGCCCGGTGATGATTGCCGTTGAGATCATCTTGGCGATGGTGGCGGGAGCCTTGTGGGCCGGTTTGACAGGCTTGCTAAAAACCCGCGGCGGCGTGCATGAGATTTTTGGCGGGCTGGCGTTGAATAACCTGGCCATCATTTTTACAAATTATTTAATCTCTGGCCCCTGGCAGCCTCCCGAAGGCGGTAGTTTTCATGGGACAGTTCCCTTCAGAGAAATTGCTCAACTTTCTCGTTTTGCCGAATCGCGCTTTGCGCCGTTATCGTTGTTATTTGCCCTGATTGCTTTGGCTGTGGTGTTTATTGCTCTGCGAGGCACTACCTGGGGTCTGAAACTCAAAGCGCTGGGTAAGAACCCGCGTTCGGCCTTTTTGTTGGGTGTTTCCAGTGAGCGCGAGGCGATCTTTGCGTTGATGTTCTGCGGTGCGCTGGCCGGCCTGGCTGGGGCGGTGAGAGTGTTGAGTTGGTACGACAATCTCAAGCAAAATATCTCTGGAGGCATTGGGTATTTGGCGTTGTTGGTGGTGATGTTGGCGGCCTACCGAACATTGTGGGTGCCCCTGATTGCCCTCTTCTTCTCGGCGGTACTCAATGGCAGTATCACCTTACAATTGCGAACCCAGTTGCATTCCTCCCTGGGCGGCATCCTCACCGGTGTGATGGTGCTTTTTGTCCTCTTATTTGGATCGAGTAAAGCTTTGGGCATCGGTAAGTCGGCGGGGGATGGAATACCGGAGCCAGAAACCAGCGAGAGTGAAGCATGAATGAAGGCGAACTGATTCGAATCTTGGCATCGATTGTTTTGCAGGCCGCGCCGCTGATGATCGCCGTCTGTGGCGAAACCATCACCGAGCGCGCGGGTGTTGTAAACCTTTCGTTGGATGGCACGATGCTCATGTCGGCCATGACCGGCTTTGTAGTTGGTTATAAAACGGACAATGTTTGGTTGGGCTTTCTGGCTGGAGCAGGAGTTGGCGCGCTATTTGCCTTAATTGTCGCTTTTGGCAGCATTCGCTTGCGTCAGAGTCAAGTCGCTGTGGGCTTTGTGTTGACGCTGCTTGGTGATGATTTGAGTGCCTTTTTAGGCCAAAATTTTACTCGCATCCCCGGTCCGGTGGTGAAGTTCATGCCGATCCCTGTTTTGAAAGATATTCCTATCTTGGGCCCGATCTTCTTCGATCATGATATTGTGGTGTATTTTGCTTTTGTATTGGTCTTTCTGACCTGGTGGTGGCTCTTCCGCACTCAGCCGGGTTTGCACCTTCGGGGAGCCGGGGAGCGCCCTGAAGCCGCCTTCGCGCGTGGAGTCAACGTCAACCGAGTACGCTATCTCTACACGCTGGTAGGTGGTGCGCTGGTAGGCATCGCCGGGGCAGCGTATTCTTTGAACATTAAGGTAGGCTGGGCCGAAGGGCATACTCGCGGCCTGGGCTGGATTGCCCTGGCAATTGTTATCTTTGGCGGCTGGTCTCCCTTCCGAGGCGCCTTTGGCGCACTGCTGTTTGGCGCAACAAAGGCCCTGGCAACTGTGCTCCAGCGCACATTCCCAGAGGTATCCGTTGTAGCATTTAATTCGATCCCCTGGATTTTGATGATTCTTGTATTGCTGGTGGTTGGCAGTGAAACTACCGAGCGGATCATTGTTATTATGCCGAAGCCTTTGCAGAGACCGTTGCGCCGAATATTGAGTGCAGCTCCGCCAATGGCTCTGGGGACCATCTTTGGGGAGGAGTGAGCATCATTATGCAAAATATCTTTCAGAGTCAACGTCTGGGGCGTCTCATTGATGCGCTGCTGCCGGTGCTGGCCACACTGGCAGCTCTGGCAATTGGCGCAATCATGTTGCTGTTGTTGGGCGCCAACCCTGGCGAAGCCTATAGCGCCATGATCGAAGGGGCGTTCGGCAGCACCAATGCCCTTGCCGAAACCCTGGTCAAGGCTACACCGCTGTTGCTGGTGGGCCTGGGCATTTGTATTGCTTTTCGCGGCAATGTAATCAACATCGGCGGTGAAGGTCAGATGATTATTGGGGCTATCCTTGCCACCCAGGTCGGTCTGACTTTTACCGAATGGCCGGGTTGGGCTGTCATTACCCTGGCTATGGTAGTCGGGTTCTTGGGCGGCGCAGTATGGGGCGCGATCCCCGGTATTCTAAAGGCCTATTTCAACGTCAATGAGATTTTGAGTACCATTATGATGAATGCCATTGCCGTTCAGACGATGAACTTCTTGTTGAGTGGCCCTATGATCGACCCGGCTCAGGCTGAACTGGCTTCGAAAATCCCGCAGACGGCTCGGTTGCTCGATGCTTTCCGCCTGCCACGCTTTGTTCCTACCCGCTTGCATTTAGGGGCATTGATCGCCGTGATTTTGGCAGTGTTTGTATATATCTTGTTATGGCGCACTACATGGGGGTATCGCATCCGGGCGGTGGGGCAGAATACTCATGCCTCACGTTACGCCGGTGTGAATGTTAAACAATATATGGTGTTGGCCCTCTTGTTAAGTGGCGCTTTTGCCGGGTTAGCAGGTGCAACGCAGATCTTCGGTGTCAATTACCGCATGATCACCGATGGATCAGCTACCGGCTTTACCGGTAGTGCGGGTTTCAATGGAATTGTGGCCGCTTTGTTCGGTCAGTTACACCCGCTTGGTACGATCCCAGCCTCAATTTTCTTTGGGGCGCTGCTTGTGGGAGCGAACAAAATGCAGCGCGTTGTGCAGGTTCCTTCGGCGCTGATCACAGCCTTAAATGGGTTAGTGGTTGTTTTCGTCGTCAGCAGTGAGATCTGGCGAAGGCGGCGGCAACGTCAACGCTTGAGTGTAATTTCCGAGGATGAAGAAGTCCCAGATTCTCTCGCGGCGGATGAGGTGCACCCATGATTAGTGAACTCTTTTCAGCAACCGTAATCATTGGGATTCTAGCCTCCGGTATTCGCCTGGCGACGCCCTATTTGTATGCCGCTATTGGCGAAACATTTGGGCAACGCAGCGGTGTGCTCAATTTAGGTGTTGAGGGACAAATGTTGTTGGGGGCATTTGCCGCTTTCTATGTTGCTTTTACTACGGGGAACCTGTGGCTGGGCATATTGGCGGCTATGATTGTCGGGGCGCTGATGGGTTTGGCGATGGCATTTGTGACTGTCAACCTGCGCGCCGAACAGGGAATCAGCGGAATTGGTTTCTATCTTTTTGGCCTGGGCATGAGCGATTTGCTCTTTCAGAAACTGCTGGGCACAGTTGAGACAGTTTCTGGTTTTTCTAAAATATATATCCCTGTTTTGAGTGATATTCCAGTAATTGGCGAGATCTTCTTTCGGCAGAACGTATTGGTGTACGGCGCCTTCCTACTGGTGCCGATAGCCTGGTTTGTATTGAATAAAACCACCCTGGGGTTAAAAATCCGTGCCGTTGGCGAAAACCCCGAAGCCGCCGACTCCCTGGGGGTCAGCGTGGCACGCGTACGATATTTTACGATCACCCTGGGTGGTGTTTTCTCTGGTATTGCTGGAGCGTCTTTGTCAATTGCTTTGCTGAATGTTTTCCAACAAAATATGACCAGCGGTTTGGGTTTTATTGCCGTTGCTCTGGTGTATTTTGGGGCCTGGCGTCCCGTGGGCGTGTTGGGTGGGGCGCTGCTATTTAGCCTGGTCAACTCTTTGCAGTTATGGGTGCAGGTATTGGGTATCCCCATCCCATCTGACGTTGCTGTGATGATGCCCTATGTCCTGACTATTTTAGTGCTGGTTGTAACTGTGCAACGCGTACGTTCTCCATCTGCATTAACAAAACCATTCGAACGAGGTGAATAAGAAAGGAGGTGGTTTTTCGGAAAAAATATTTAAGAATTTACCCGAGATTGAGTTTTATTAATAACCTTACTCTTTAAGGAGAAGATAGATGAAAAGCAAATGGTTAGTTATGTTCTTGGTTTTGGCGTTGCTGCTGGCAGCGTGTCAGCCCGCTGCGCCAGCCGAAGAGCCTGCTGCAGAAGAACCTGCGGCAGAAGAAGCCGCTGCCGAAGAAATGGCAGATGCCGAACCCTTCCGCGTCGCTGTGGTGATGCCTAGCGCTATCACTGACCTGGCCTTCAGCCAGAGCATGTATGATGGTTTGGTAGCTGTTCAGGAAACCCTGGGCGGCGAAAGCGCTATGGAGATTGTTTACTCCGAAGGCATGTTTGTAGTGGACGATGCAGCTGCCGCGATCCGTGACTATGCTGCCGAGGGTTTCGACCTGGTGGTTGCTCATGGTTCTCAGTATGGTAGCTCGCTGCAAGAGATCGCCCCCGACTTCCCTGAAACCAGCTTCGCCTGGGGCACGACTTTGGACACCTTCGGGATGGACAATGTCTTCGCCTATGAAGCAGCTTCAGATCAGGGCGGTTATGTCAATGGTGTGATTGCTGCCAGCCTCTCAGAGAGTGGCGTGATCGGCGTGGTTGGCCCTATTGAGACTGGCGATGCCAAACTGTATGTCGATGGCTTCGTTGCCGGCGCTAAGTCGGTTAATCCCGATGTGGAAGTAAACGTCAACTGGATTGGCTCGTTCTCCGATGTGGCTCTGGCCGCTGAGGCTGCCAACACCCACATTGCTGCTGGCGCCGATGTACTCACCGGCACCGCCCAGATGGTTGTGGGCGCAATTGGTGTTGCCGAAGAAAATGGCGCGCTGTGGTTCGGCACTCAGGCCGACCAAAGTTCGCTGGCTCCCAGCATAGTTGTTGCCAATCAGGTGTATCACTGGGAAGTCGCTCTGCAGGATATGGTTGACCTAATCCACGGCGGCACCTACGGTGGTAAGGCCTACCAGATCACCCTGGCAAACGGCGGAGAAGTTGTGGAATATAATCCTGACTTCGCTCTGTCTGACGATGTCAAGGCTCTGGCAGATGCCACCGCTGCTGGTATTGCTGACGGTTCGATCTCTGTTATCAGTGAAGCCCCCATGGAAGAAATGCCCGCCGAAATGGAACCGCTGACCTTTGGCATGATCCTGGTAGGCCCGAAGAACGACCGCGGTTGGAGCCAGGCGCATTACGAAGGCGGCCTGTTTGTTGAAGAAAACCTGGAAGGCTCAGAAATGATTGTCTTCGAGAGCCTCAACCCCGCCGACAAGCCCGAAGCTACGCTCGAGGGTGTTGTCGATGATATGGTTGCCCAGGGCGCTAAACTAGTTATCACCACCTCTGATGCCTTCGAAGAAGATACCGTTGGTGTAGCCGAGAAATACCCCGATGTGGTCTTCATCAACTCCTCAGGTGATGATGTCCTGACCGGCGAAGCCCCCGCAAATCTGGGGAACATCATGGGCCAAATGGTCAATATGAAATATATTGCCGGTTGCGCCGCTGCCCTGGCGACCGAGTCAGGCCAGATTGGGTACCTTGGACCATTGATCAACTCCGAAACAAAGCGTGAAGCTGCTGCTGCCTTCTTGGGCGCACGCTACTGCTACGAGAACTATATGGGCGGCGATCCTGCTGACCTGAAATTCACCGTCACCTGGATCGGCTTCTGGTTCAATATCCCCGGTGTGACCCTCGACCCCACCGAAGTTGTGACAAACTTCTTCGACAGTGGAGCCGACGTGGTTTTGAGTGGTATCGATACTTCTGAAGCGATCGATGGCGCCGGCCAGCGCGCTGGCCGCGGCGATGTGGTTTGGGCGTCACCCTATGGTCACATTGATGGCTGCGACAATGCACCAGATGTGTGCCTGGGGGCGGCCTTCTTCAACTGGGGCCCTGCCTATCTGTCGACCGCCCAAGCGGTTGCCGGTGGAACCTGGGAACAGTCCTGGGATTGGAACCTGCCTTATTGGGATGATCTAACTGATCTTGCCCAGACCAACGTTGGTTGGAATGATGGCCCTGGCCAGTCTGAAGAACTTGCTGCTAATTTGGATGATTTTATCGCCAAATTGGCTGCTGGCGACATCAACCTCTGGACAGGCCCCCTCAACTTGCAGGATGGCACTGAATATGTAGCCGAAGGCGCAGTTGCCGAAGGCGAACAAATTTGGTACCTGCCGCAGTTGCTGGAAGGCATGGAAGGCCCAAGCGAGTAATCTCACTTGATGACACAGACCTGACAGGTTTTGCAAAATTGAGACCTGTCAGGTCTCCCTAAATTTTTAGCAGAAATCCAGGCAATCAGGGTCAATCAACGGAGTTTGGTTTCTTGGCTTCCTGATAAAAATAAGACTTTTGCAGTTCAAATAGCCTTGACGCAGAGGAAAGGTGCACGATGACGGATACCCCAAAACTACCCTCCGGCCATACCCGTATCGATCGTATGGAAATGAATGGGATTACCAAACGTTTTCCAGGCGTGCTTGCCAATGATCGCGTTGATTTCGATGTCGTCGCCGGTGAAGTCCATGCTCTCTTGGGTGAAAATGGCGCCGGGAAAAGCACCTTGATGAAAGCCCTCTATGGCATGTACCATCCCGATGAAGGGAAGATTTTGCTCAACGGGCGAGAAGTCGAGATCAACTCTCCCACCGATGCCATCAACCTGGGGATTGGCATGATCCATCAGCATTTCATGCTCGTTGAGACACTCACCGTCGCCGAGAATGTCGCCCTGGGATTGCCATCCTCGCGCGGGCCGCTTACCGATCTTGACCGGGTTACCGAGAGAATATTGGAATTGGCTGAAATTTACGGGTTAAAAATTGACCCCGGCGCCTATATCTGGCAGTTGTCGGTGGGGCAGCAGCAGCGCGTCGAAATTATTAAGGCACTTTACCGCGGCGCGGCGCTGTTGATCCTCGATGAACCGACCGCCGTGCTTACCCCTCAAGAAGTTGATGAGCTTTTCGTCATCATGCGCCAGATGACCTCCGACGGACACGGGCTGATTTTCATTTCGCACAAACTCCACGAAGTCATCGAAATTTGTCAGCGCGTTACCGTATTGCGCGATGGCCGCAAAATTGGCACCCGCCCGATTGCCGAAACCACCAAAGCAGACCTGGCAAGTTGGATGGTTGGCCGCGAAGTAGGGTTTGCGCCTGATCGCGGCGTGGTGGAAGTCGGCGCCCCTCGACTGGAATTGAAGCAGGTCTCGTGTGAGAATGACCGCGGCACCCCCGGGCTGCGCGATATCAACCTGGAAGTTCGTGCTGGAGAAATCTTGGGGATTGCTGGTGTATCGGGGAATGGGCAGCGCGAATTGGCCGAAGTCATCACCGGGCTGCGGAAAAACACAACCGGGCAGATCCTCTTAGAAGGGGAAGAGATCACCAGCCTGCCCCCGGGGCCACGCACCGATCGTATGTTGTCGTATATCCCCGAGGAGCGCATGCGCGACGGCATGATTCAAGAATTTACCATCGCAGAAAACATGATCTTGCGGGAGCATCACAAAGAGCCATTCTCACGTTCTGGCTTTCTCAACCTGCGCGCCATTGCGCGGCATAGCGACCGCCTGATCGAGGACTTTCAAGTTAAGACCCCCTCTCAAGAGACGCTGGCCAAGAACCTTTCTGGCGGCAATATCCAAAAAGTGGTTTTGGCGCGTGAACTTTCTCGTCGGCCGCGCGTGATTGTTGCTGCCCAGCCCACCCGTGGGTTGGATATTGGCGCTACCGAATATGTGCGCGACCAGCTCATCCAGCAGCGCACCGACGGGACGGCTGTGCTGCTCATCTCAGAAGACCTGGATGAAATTTTCGCGCTTTCCGACCGCATTGCTGTGATCTACGAGGGCCAAATTATGGGCATTGTCCCCAGCGAAAAAGCCACCCCCGAGCAATTGGGTTTGTTGATGGCGGGTGTAAAAGAAGAAATTGGAGTATAAACTGAATGACTAACTTTATCGGCTATCAATGTTCGGTCTGTGGGGTTGAATACGCCCCCGACGACGTCACCTATACGTGCCCAAACGATGGCGGCAATTTAGATGTGCTGTTGGATTATGCTGCGATCAAGAAAACACCAGTGGATGATTTGGTGCGCAAGGAGGATGAATCCCTGTGGCGTTACTTGCCCCTGTTGCCGGTTCCTGACCCGGGGGGCTACGGGACTCCGCTCCGGGCTGCGGGCTGGACTCCGATGTTTTCTCCTGCTCCCCTGGCAGAAGAGCTCGGCTTGCGCCAACTCTTCATCAAGGATGAGAGCAGTAATCCGACAGCCTCTTTCAAAGATCGCGCCAGCGCCGTGCTGATTGCCCGCGCCCGGCAGATCGATGCCGAGGTTGTTGTCACCGCTTCAACGGGCAACGCCGGTGCTGCTCTGGCCGGGATGGCTGCCGCAGTAGGGCATAAGGCCGTCATTTTTGCTCCCAAAACTGCCCCTCCGGCTAAAATTGCTCAATTGCAGATCTTCGGCGCTAAAGTGATTCTGGTAGATGATAACTATGACGCGGCCTTTAAATTGTCGCTCGAAGCCACCCAAGAATTCGGTTGGTACAACCGTAATACTGGTTATAATCCCTTCACTGCCGAAGGCAAAAAGACCGCCGCATTTGAAATTTGGGAGCAAATCCCTGAGGTGAATTCAAACTTGTCGGTGTTTGTGTCTGTCGGCGATGGCAATATTATCTCCGGCATTCATAAAGGTTTCAAGGACCTGCTCCAACTCGGCCTGATTGAGAGCATGCCGCGCATTTTTGGCGTGCAATCGGACCAGTCGGCGGCCATTGCCAATGCCTTCAATGCCAGGAATGAGGATATCCAACCCGTCGGCGCCACCACCCGGGCCGATAGCATCTCTGTTAATATGCCCAGCGACGGCCTGCGCGCCTTGCGGGCTGCCACCCAGACCAATGGGGCCTATATCCTTGTCCCAGATGATGACATCATCGCCGCGATTGCGCCATTGGGCAAGGTTGGCATCTTTGCCGAACCGGCGGGGGCAACCTCCTATGCTGGGGTGATCAAAGCCGTGCGTCAAGGGTTGATCGATCCGGATGCCCCGGTCGTTGTTGTTAATACTGGGAGCGGCTTGAAAGATGTCAATGCTGCCATGCTGGCCGCCGGAGAAGCACCTGTGATCGAGCCGACATTAGAAGCCTTAAAACACCTCTTATAAGCGCTAATATCTGGTGCAGCCAGATTGTCTAGGACTTGCGTCATTCGTAAAATTACCCCAAAACAAAGTGGCTGGGATCATATTCCTCGAACACCGCGTTTTGGGGCTTTCTATATCGCAAGCATAGCAATTATTTTTTTGTTAGAATCAAAGCGACAGTGTTCGATTAAACTCAGCTCAATAATCCATTGAGAAAAGGGGATCGGTTGTGAAACAGCAAAACGCATGGACTAAAGAAGCGCGCATCTTTGCGCTGATTATATTAATTGTGTTGGTTGTTGGCGTGGTGTGGTATTTCCGCGCCATAACTAACCCGGTGATTATTGCCGCATTACTAGCTTATGTAAGTTACCCGCTGGTGCGATTTTTATCAACACGGACGCGGCTTTCGCATCAAGCGGCGGCAATTATTGTGTATATCCTTGGCCTGTTGGTGCTGGCCGCGGCCCCAGCCATCATCACGCCTGTGGTAGTTAACCAGGTGCGCATGCTTTCGGTGGATATTGAGAATATGGCTATGCACTATGCCGAATTGCGGACGACACAGGTCGAGATTCTCAACTGGGCGTTTTATCCCAGTCAATTCTTGCCCGACGTGCCAGAAATTTCCACCGACTTGTTAAGCCCCTTGGCGGAGGGGGTCTTCGTTGTGGTTGGGGCCGTGACAAAAAATACCATTTGGGTGATGGTGGTTTTGATCAGTTGGTTCTATTTTTTACAAGACGGCTACCGTATGGGCGAATTGCTCATCAAAGTCGCCCCGGAAAAATTTCAGGAAGATGCCCGTAAATTGATGGGGCAATTGCGCTTTGTATGGTCCGATTATATGCGCAGTCAGCTTACCTTTATGCTGGCCGTCGGGGTGATGGATACCATCGCCTGGTTGATAATCGGATTGCCGGGCGCAGTTTTCTTGGGGATGTTCACGGGCTTGACCAGCTTTGTGCACGAAGTGGGCGCCATTGTGTCGGGTATTTTTTCGGTCGGCATGGCCTTGCTGGAAGGCTCGTTCTACTTCAATATGTCGAATTTTTGGTTCGCGGTTTTGGTATTTGTTTTGTACATGATCCTGACCGCGGTCAAAAATTTTTGGCTGCGCCCGGTAATCGTTGGACGCAGGGTACACATTCATCCCGGTCTGGTGTTGATCGCTATATTGGGCGCTCTAATTTTGCATGGCGCTTTGGCCGCGTTTTTAGCAGTGCCTGTACTTCTCTCGCTATGGATCGTGGCAAAATACTTGCGCTGTCGTGTGCTGGGGTTGCCGCCTTTTCCGGAAGATGATGAAGATTTCCCCTTAGTAGAATTATATTACGAAGAGAATCTATGATTACTTTTTCTGTTATTACACCCATTTACAATGAAGTGGAGAATATTCCGGAGTTGTATGCCCGGATTCGAGATGTGATGGATCAGACCGGCGGAGCGTGGGAAATGATCCTGGTGGACGATGGTTCCACCGACGGCTCAACAGAGAGCATCCGTCTGCATGCCGGTCAGGATGAACGAGTCCGCCCGGTGATTTTTGCCCGCAATTTTGGTCATCAAATTGCGGTAACAGCCGGGCTAGATTACAGCCGTGGTCAGGCCGTCATCATCATTGATGCCGATTTACAAGATCCGCCCGAAGTGATTTTGGATTTGATTGCCAAGTGGCGCGAGGGGTATCAGGTCGTTTATGCGGTGCGCGCCGAGCGCGAAGGGGAGACCTGGTTTAAGAAGTTTACCGCTTCACTTTTTTACCGCATCATCTTCCGCATTACCGATGTCGAAATTCCTTTAGATACTGGAGACTTCCGCTTGTTGGATCATAAAGTTGTAAAGGTGATGAACAACATGCGCGAACGGCATCGGTTTTTGCGGGGCATGTCGGCCTGGGTAGGCTTCAAGCAAATTGGTGTCTCGTATCGCCGCTCTGCCCGCCACGCCGGGGAGACAAAATATCCCCTCAAAAAAATGTTCCGACTGGCGTTGAATGCCATTACCGGATTTTCGTATTTCCCCTTGCAAATTGCCACCTATTTTGGATTCTTTTCGGCAGGTGTGGCAATATTAGCCATTCCGGTTGTGATCTGGTTACGCATGAGTGGATCGCAGGCTTTTTTCGGTCAGGCATCTGCTCTGATCGCGGTACTATTTTTGGGCGGCGTACAGTTGATTTCGCTGGGGGTCTTGGGTGAATATATTGGCCGCCTGTATGATGAAGCCAAAGGCCGCCCTCTTTATATTGTCAGTGATGCGCCAGATGACAACCCGCGTTGACGCGAATGTCAACGAAATCAGTTGTCAGACAAGTTGGTTCTGCGTTATAATTAGTTGTCAGACAACCTGAGAATAGACAATTAGCTACCCGATTCATCCATCAATTTACCAGGAGACCGTAATGTATACCATTGATTTGACTGTATTTGAAGACCGTCTTGAGCGAGCTGTCAGCCGTGCTCGTGAGCGCAATATTCTTATTCCAACATTCGCGCAAATGAAAAATCCGGCGCTGATCCCCGACTCCATCAGGGAAGAACTGGCTTCGATTGGCCTGTGGGATTTGCACCCCCGCAACCTGTTCCGCATCACCTGGCACAACGAACCAAAGGCCAGCGGCGGCGCATTTGGCGGCGTAAATTACTTGGAACTGCCCCCCAGCCTGACCGGTGTAGATGCCCGCATTATTGTCTTGGTGGGGAAGTGGTTCCCCACCGGCGCTCATAAAGTAGGGGCCGCCTTCGGGTGTCTGGTGCCACGCCTGGTTACAGGTCAGTTTGACCCCACCACGCAAAAAGCAGTTTGGCCCTCCACAGGCAATTACTGCCGCGGTGGGGCATACGACTCTGCTTTGTTGGCCTGCGAGTCCATTGCTATTCTTCCCGAAGAGATGAGCCAGGAACGCTTCGATTGGCTGGCCAGCGTTGCCGGTGAGACCATCAAAACCCCAGGCAGCGAATCTAACGTTAAAGAGATCTTCGATAAATGTTGGGAGTTACGCGCCACCGGTGAAGATTTAATGATCTTCAATCAGTTCGAAGAATTTGGCAACTACCTGTGGCATTATGAGATCACCGGTCATGCCATGCAAGAAGTTCTCCAACAGGTTTTGGGGCCGCGTGACCACTACCGGGGGATGGCCTCGGCGACTGGCTCGGCGGGCACTATTGCCAGCGGCGACTATATGAAGCAGCTTTTCCCCGACAGTGTGATTGTTGCCAGCGAAGCATTGCAATGCCCCACATTATTAGAAAACGGCTACGGCGCGCACCGCATTGAAGGCATTGGCGATAAACACGTGCCCTGGATTCATAACTCCAAGAACACCGATATGATCGTGGCGATTGATGATAATGCCGTTGTCAATCTGGCACGCTTGTTCAACGAGCCTGCCGGGCAGGCCTATCTTGCGAAGCAAGGTGTTCCTCAGGCTGTCGTTGAGCAATTAGATTTGCTGGGCTTCTCCGGCATTTCGAACGTACTCACGGCAATCAAAGCGGCCAAGTACTACGAAATGGGAGAAGAAGATGTCATGCTGACCGTGTTGACCGACTCGATGGAGTTGTATCAGAGCCGCTTGACCGAAATGCACGATGAATCCGGTGAATACTCCGAGACCGATGCCGCTGCCGATTTCGCCCGCTGGCTGCACGGTCAGAGTACCGATAATTTGCTCGAGCTGCGCTATGAAGACCGCCGCCGTGTGCATCAGTTAAAGTATTTCACCTGGGTCGAACAGCAGGGCCGCACCTACGAAGAAATTCAGGCGCAATGGTACCAGCGCGATTATTGGACAAACTTCCAGGGCCAGATCGATGAGATGGATGAATTGATCAAAGCCTTCAATGCCAAAACTGGCCTGAGCTAGGCGTTGTCATTGGCGAGAAAATCATGTATCCTGGTGATGATGATCAAAATCTCACCAGGATATTTTTATAGGGGTGGACGATGAATTTGCCAGATAAGACGGCTTTGATTTTGGTGGTGTATATGCCCTCGCCGCGTGACCTGGAATTGGCGCGCGTGTTGGGCTGGTATCGGATTCCATTGGCAACGGCTCCAAAAGTGGTTGCGGTAGATTTCCTGGCCTTTTACCAACCGGCCTCATTTGGAGAACGAAAATGGCGGATTGAATACCTCGCCCCGGTGCTGGGGCATGAATTGACGACCCGCGCCCAAATATTGCAGGATGAGCCGCACCACCCCCGGGCTGGGGAGGCGTATTTCAAAATTCAGCTAGGCCCATTGCAAGCGCTGCCCCATCCCATTGCTGCCACAAAATGGAAACGCCTGACTTTTCTCTACACCACAGGCGAATATCTGCTAAAAGCTCGCACGCTTGATGATTTGGTCGTACAATCTGATGAACGGAAACTGCTCTGGCGCGCCCTGCGCGAAAAAGCCGACCGCGATGCCGGTTATCAGATCCCCGATGCCGACATCCCGCCGGAAGTATTGGCGATGCTGCTTGGAATAAACAACGCCAAATGAACAAGGCTCTCCTTGCGTAAGTTCAAACTTTTCACCCTCTCTGGAGTTCTCACATGCCCACGAAAATACTCATTCAAAATGGAACTCTCATCACCGCCGGAGAAACGTTTCAGGCTGATATTCTCATCGAAGGTGAACAAATTCGGGCCATCGGAAACGATCTACCCGCCGAGGGGGTGAAGGTCATCGATGCCGCCGGAAAATTGATTATGCCAGGCGGCATTGATCCGCATGTTCATCTGGCCCTGGAAATGTTCGATACGATTTCCTCCGACGATCACTACACCGGGCACAAAGCGGCTGCTTTTGGGGGGACAACCACCGTCATGGATTTTGTTGTGCAACCTCCTCCTGATTCCCCCCTCGATTGCGGGGGGGGATTAAAGGGGGGGGTTGAAATATGGCACCGTAAGGCTGAAATCGCAGCCATAGATTATGGTTTTCATATGAATATCACCCATTTCGACGAGCAGGTTGCCAACCAGATTCCATCCTTGTTAGAGATGGGCATAACCACCCTGAAGGTATTTACCGCTTACAACGGTCGTCTGCGTTTGCAGGATGGCGAAATCTTCCAGGTGATGCGTATAGCCAAAGAGCATGGCATGTTGACCATGCTGCACGCCGAAAATGGGGATGTTATTGATGCGCTGGTGGCAGAAGCCCTGGCGGCAGGCCGCAGTGCGCCTGAGTGGCATGCGCACACCCGCCCGGCTTGGGGCGCAGTCGAATCGGTGTTGCGCGCCTGCGCATTGGCGGCTCAGGCTGATGCGCCGCTTTACATTGTCCACATGAATACGGCCGGGGGGGTTGAGCAACTTCAGTACGCCCGCCAACAGGGTGTCCCCGTAATGGGTGAGACCTGCCCGCAGTATCTCTTCTTTACCGAAGAACATCTCCGCTGCCCCGACGGCGCCAAGTGGATCTGCTCTCCGCCCATGCGCTCGGAGGCAGATAATGCCCGGCTATGGGAAGCCGTTTCCGACGGAACCATGCTGGTGATGGGAACCGACCATTGCCCGTTCTATTACGACGGCAGGCAGCCGATCCTCTATGAAGGGAAAGAGATCGCCATCCCCGGCAAGGAGTTGGGAGTGCATGATTTCACCAAAATCCCTAACGGCTTACCCGGCATTCAAGACCGCATGCCGATTCTGTGGACAGAGGGCGTAGTCAAAGGGCGCATCACCCCCAATCAATTTGTCGCGATGATGAGTGCCAACCCGGCCAAAATTTTTGGGCTGTATCCTCGCAAGGGCACACTCGTCCCTGGGGCAGATGCCGACATTGTGATTTGGGACCCCCAGAAAACCGTGGATTACGGTGTGGCCCTATCTCACCAGCGCACCGATTACAATATATACGAAGGCTGGCAATTAACCGGCTATCCCGAGAAAGTATTCTTGCGCGGCAACCTGATTGTGGATGGCGCCCAATGGCTTGGAAAAACTGGCATGGGGCAGTTCTTACACCGTCAACCCTACGCGCCGGTGTTGTAACTCTTTCCCCATTGACTTATGCGGTAAAATTCAGTCATACCAAATTTGGGATTGTCAAATGGCAACTACTTAGCGGTATCACAATCGATATTTCTTTAGCGAAGGCGATAGCCTGAGCAATCTATTCTTTGGAGATCATCAAAATGGATGCAAATTACAAACCACTCAATTTCAACCCTGACCCTGCAGCCGGGTTCACTGTTTCCCGTCGCCCGGATGGCGGCATGCACTTGACCTTTACAGACGTTAATGCCAATACTCTGAAATATTGGCAAAAATTTTCTGAAGATCATTTGCTGGGTTCAGACCGGCTGACGCGCAATCTCTATGATTTGCGAAAGGTCGAGAGTGTATCTGAAAGGGCTGTTGACGTGGCTGTGCAGCTTAACAGCGACCCTTCCACACGCAATATTCGGCTGGCCGTTGTCGTTGGGAATGATGCCGTGCGCCAGGCCATCCAGAAAATTGCCGATCTTACTCCGGTTGGGGGAACCCGCATGGAGATCTTCAATGATCTTGAATCCGCGGAAAACTGGCTTAGCCGCCCGATGGAGTCAATGGTATAAGCTATGCTGGCTCCGCTCGTCATCCACCAGCATCGTTTGGATTGGGGTGCCCGCACATATGTGATGGGCATCCTTAACATTACCCCGGATAGCTTCTCAGGGGATGGGTTATTGCCTGCCTCTCATGAAGGTGAGGGAGAACAAGAGAGAATTCAGGCATCTCTCGAACAAGCCCGCAGCTTTGTTGCCGCAGGAGCAGATATTTTAGATGTGGGGGGGGAGAGTACCCGCCCTGGCGCCGAACCGGTGAAGAGTGCCGATGAGTTGGCACGGGTTATTCCGGTGATCCAGGCGTTGGCAAGCGCATTGCCCGATGTGCTGATCTCGGTGGATACTTATAAGGCGGAAGTGGCACAGGCGGCGCTGGAAGCAGGTGCGCATATTGTCAATGATGTTTGGGGTCTGCGCGCCGACCCGGAGCTGGCTATCGTGGTGAAGAAATTCGACGCCCCGGTAGTTTTGATGCACAACCGCAGCAACCCCAAAACCGCAGAGATACGCGACCGCCTGGGGGGGCGCTATGTGGGGGTCGAGTACGATGACTTACTCGAAGATGTCAAGCGCGAACTCATGGAGAGCGTAGCCATTGCCAGGGCTGCCGGTATTTCAGATGAAAAGATTATCCTCGATCCGGGGATTGGTTTTGGCAAAACCGTTGAGCAAAACCTTGAATTATTGAATCGGCTTGGGGAAATCCGCACCCTGGGGCACGCGCTGCTCTTGGGGCCGTCGCGAAAGTCATTTATCGGGTACACACTTGACCTCCCGCCCGATCAACGAGTGGAGGGGACGGCTGCTACCATTGCCGTCGGCATCGCCCGCGGCGCCGACATTGTCCGCATTCACGATGTCCTCGAAATATCGCGCGTCGCTCACATGACCGACGCCATCATCCGCCCCCCAAAGTGATCTCAGCCGGTATCGTTCATTATTTTTATAGCTGCATATTGCAACTTGAAACCTTCAATTTGTAACTTATATCTGTAGGAGTACCCATGTCTCAAAATATATTCAACGCCCGTGATGTTTTGCACACATCGCATGGCGATTATGTAATTTATCGGTTAGATCAATTGGAAAAAGAGGGTCACACAACCCTGGCGCGCTTGCCGTTTTCGATTCGCGTGATGTTGGAATCGGTGCTGCGGCAATGCGACGAAAAATCGATCACCCGTCAGGATGTGCTCAATCTGGCCGGCTGGCAGCCTAAGGCTGCCAAACGTCCGGTGCTGCCCTACCGCCCCGGGCGTGTTGTGATGCAAGATTTTACCGGCGTCCCTGCCGTGGTCGATCTGGCCGCGATGCGCTCGGCAATGGCGCGCCTGGGCGGTGACCCTAAAAAGATCAATCCATTGGTGAATGTAGATTTGGTGATCGACCACTCTGTACAGGTCGATTTCTTTGCCAGCGCCGATGCCCTGCAGCGAAATGCCGAACTGGAATTTCAGCGCAATCGCGAACGTTACGAATTTCTGCATTGGGGCCAAAAGGCGTTTGATAATTTCCGGGTAGTGCCCCCCGCTACGGGCATCATCCACCAGGTCAATCTCGAATTCCTGGCCGATGTGGTCTTGACCAAAGAGATCGACGGCGAGCGTCTCGCCTATCCAGATACCCTGGTTGGCACCGACTCGCATACCACCATGATCAACGGTCTGGGGGTCGTTGGTTGGGGGGTTGGCGGCATTGAGGCCGAAGCGGCAATTCTCGGTCAACAGATTGATATGCTGACGCCTGATGTGGTGGGATTTAAGCTATTGGGGCACATGCAAGATGGTGTCACAGCCACCGATCTGGTACTGCAAGTTGTGCAGATGCTGCGCGCAAAGGGCGTCGTCGGCAAATTTGTCGAATTCTACGGCCCCGGCCTGGATGTGCTCTCGCTGCCCGACCGCGCCACAATTGCCAACATGGCCCCCGAATACGGCGCAACAATGGGCTTCTTCCCCGTTGATGATGAGGCTTTGCGCTACATGCGCCTGACCGGCCGCCCGGGAGAAGTCATCGAGCGCGTTGAAGGCTACCTGAAGGCGCAAGGATTATTCCGCACCGCCAATACGCCTGATCCCGAATTCAGCGATACCTTAGAACTCGATCTGGGCGCCATTGAACCCAGCTTGGCCGGACCTTCGCTGCCCCACCACCGGGTTGCTTTACGGGAGATGAAAGCATCATTTCATGATGCCTTGCGCCGCCCGGTGAAAGAACGCGGCTTTGCCTTAAATGATGAGGCCACCCAGCGTCAAATTTCCATTGGCACAAATGGCTCCAGTGTAAAAATGGGGCATGGCGCGGTGGTGATTGCCGCGATTACCTCGTGTACAAACACTTCTAACCCCTCGGTGATGATTGGCGCCGGGCTGCTGGCGAAGAAAGCCGTCGAACGCGGCTTGCAGGTAAAGCCCTACGTAAAGACCAGCCTGGCCCCCGGTTCGCGCGTGGTCACCGAATACTTGCGTCAATCGGCGCTGTTGGAGCCGTTAGCCAAATTAGGGTTCAATGTCGTCGGTTATGGCTGCACAACCTGCATCGGCAACTCCGGCCCGTTGCCCAGCGAAGTCGTGCGCGGCATCAACGAAGCCGAACTGATCGCTGCTGCCGTCCTTTCAGGGAACCGCAATTTTGAAGGCCGCGTCAGCCCGCAGGTGCGCGCCAATTATTTAGCCTCGCCCCCGCTGGTAGTGGCCTATGCCCTGGCAGGCACGGTGGATATTGATTTGGACACCGAACCCCTGGGGAGTGACGCTGACGGACAACCGGTGTTCTTGCGGGATATTTGGCCCAGCTCACAAGAAATTTTGGATACAATTGCAGAGAATGTCAAAGCTGAGATGTTCAAGGGCCAATATGCCGATGTATTTGATGGCAGCCAAATTTGGAATGAAATCGACGGCGGCGGTGGCGATGTCTATCTTTGGGATGAGAATTCCACCTATATTCAAGAGCCGCCTTTCTTCGTCGATTTGACGCCCGATCTTCCACCGATTTCTGCAATCACCGGAGCGCGAGCATTGGCCTTGCTGGGCGATTCGATCACCACCGATCACATCTCTCCCGCGGGCGCTATTCCACCCGATGAACCGGCTGGCAAATATCTTATCCAACATGGTGTCAAAAGCCGTGATTTCAATTCCTTTGGTTCGCGGCGCGGCAACGACCGCGTTATGACGCGCGGCACCTTTGGCAACATCCGCTTGAAGAACCGCCTGGTTCCCGGTGTGGAAGGCGGGTACACGGTGCATATTCCTTCCGGGCAAAAAATGAGCATCTTCGAGGCCGCGCAGAACTATAAAGAAACTGGAACCCCGTTGATCGTGCTGGCGGGCAAAATGTATGGCACCGGCTCCAGCCGCGACTGGGCGGCCAAAGGGACATTGCTGCTGGGCGTCAAAGCGGTGATTGCAGAATCGTACGAGCGCATCCACCGGTCAAACCTGGTGGGGATGGGTGTGTTACCCTTGCAATTTAAAGAGGGGCAGAGCGCCGAGAGCCTGGGCCTGGATGGGCATGAGGCCTTCGACATTCTTGGCCTGGGCGAAGCGATAGCCCCCCAAAGTGAGCTTACCGTCCGCGCGGCAAAATCTCATGGGAGTGTAGTCGAATTTCAGGCCGATGTCCGCCTGGATACGGCCATTGAAGTGGAGTACTATCGCAACGGTGGTATCTTGCATACCGTATTGCGCAATATGTTGATTGATTAAACGAAAGATTCTTACGTCAAATTAACATTCGCGCGGTAAAAATGGATTCAGCGATTCAGCGAGTTCGAAAAAGTTGATTCGCTGAATCGCCGAATCGCTGAATCGTTCGATTGCAAGGAGCCAAAGATGACCGACACCCCCCCCATTGCCTTTAAAGCTGAAATCAAACAACTGCTCAATATCCTGATTCATTCGTTGTACACGGAACGCGAAATCTTCCTGCGCGAGTTGATTTCAAATGCCTCGGACGCCCTCACCCAAATGGATTTCTTGATGCTCACCGAGAAAAATGTGCTTGATGCGGATGCCGAACTTGCCATCCGCCTGAGCGTGGACGAGGATGAAAAGATCATCACCATCAGCGACAGCGGCATTGGCATGACAAAGGATGAGTTGACCACCAACCTGGGCACTATTGCTCAGTCTGGGGCGCGCGCCTTTCTCGATGCTGCCGAAGATGGCGTCGATCAACGGCAGCTCGCCGATGTGATTGGTCAGTTTGGGGTGGGATTCTACTCGGTGTTCATGGCTGCCGAATGGGTGCGCGTGACCTCGCGCTCCTATAAGCCACGCGCTCGGGCCGCCTCCTGGTATGCCACCGGCGGAGACACCTTTACGGTTGAACCCGCCCAAAAGGAGTCGCGCGGCACCACCATCGAAATCAAACTCAACGCCGATGCTGAGGAATTCGCCAGCGAAAGCCGCCTGCGTCAGATCATCAAAAAACATTCCGATTACGTGCGTTTCCCCATTTACGTGGGCGACGACGAAGAGCAAACCAACCGCCAGGTTGCCATCTGGCGGCAGACGCCGCGCGATGTGAGCGGCGAGGAGTATGCCGATTTTTATAAGCATCTTACCCTGGATTTCGAAGAACCGCTGACTCATGTGCATTTTGTTGCCGATGCGCC
>CAYFMI010000060.1:0-26194 GCA_964344175.1 uncultured Anaerolineales bacterium | reverse complement strand
GCGCCCCACACACCCCTATTTTCGAAATATTTTTCGTCGAACTGCGTAAGTCCTCATTGATTCAAGCTTTTTCGGTTAGCCCTACGCCACATCCACCAGACCACCCAAGACACAAACAATATCACAATCGCCGCGATCAGTATCGGGATGACAATCGCCAGGATCGAAATGGCTGTAGAGATGACGTCTTCAAGAATGCTCATGGGGACATTACCAGCCCCTCCGGTCGTCGCGGTGACTGCCGGACGCACGGCAGCAGATTTAGCCGCATGAACACTGCCTGCAATCAATAAACCGGCGACTAGCGCAAGCACTGGGTTGACCTCGGCAAAACTGGTGCTGGCCGCGAAAACGATTGCCCCGGCAGCCGGTCGCACAAAAGTATGAATGATGTCGTTGATGTGGTTGACGGCGGGAATTTTGTCGGCGAAAAATTCGATCAACGATAATAGCAGCAATGCCCCAATGACCCACCAACTGGTCAGGTTATCCCAGGGCGAAGAGAGGTTAATCAACTCGGTATATTTAGCCCCAAAGGCGATCACCAACAAAGGGATATAAGCATTCAATCCGGCGCTGGCCGAGAGGCCAAAGGCGGTAAATATGTCCACGGAATTATTCCTTTCTTCTTCCCAAGAAAGTTGAATGGTCTGGTTTCAAGTCTACCCGATAGTCATGCGCATGTCTACTATGGCCTCAGCCAAAATGGAACCCATCCCAGGTTCCGGTGAGTAAATAGCGCAGCAGGTCAATCACGCCAATTTGCAGGAGCGCAAAGGTAAACCCGGCAACCAGGGGCGCAGCTATTTCTGAGAGGCGCTCGAAACGGTTTTCTTGCTTGAAGAGCATCACCCAAACCATGCTGTAAACCATCGTCAAGATCAATAGCACCCCCACAGCGCTGACCAACGCCAGAGGGTAAAGGATGATGGGGTTTTCGGTTAGCACCAATCCATCCAAAATTAGCCCCAAAGCCAGCATCCCCATCAATGCGCCAAAGCCACTCAAGGCCGGGCGGCGATCCCACTGTTGCCACATTGTCTGATGGAACGCCGGTAACAACATCGCACTTAAGCCCATCCCCAGGCCTGTTCCGGTCAGCAGACGCAAGACGTTATTCGGTTCGTAGAGATCAATGAAGGTCAGTTCTGGGCGCAAGTGCATAAATGAGTTCGTTCCGTCGAAGATGTAAGCCAGCGCCAACAGACCCAAAACGGCGATCACCCCCTTCGGCGGCGTACCGGCTCGTCGCCGTCCTATGCCTAACTGATACGCAAACCCCAACACAAATCCTAAATACTGGCCTGTGCAACGGGCACAAAACGAAAACTGCCGCAGGCCAATGTGAAAAGAACGCAGATCGATGCGGTGGCAAACGGCATACCCCACCGCGTCGGCTTTGCCTAATAATCCC
Source organism: uncultured Anaerolineales bacterium (assembly GCA_964344175.1). GTDB lineage: Bacteria > Chloroflexota > Anaerolineae > Anaerolineales > UBA11858 > NIOZ-UU35. The sequence continues at coordinate 24,780 of CAYFMI010000060.1, read as the reverse complement.
TCCGGCGTATTGATGAGCCAAATGAACAATATTGCCCCGGAGAATACTATTCCCAGCTTGCGCCAGGGGATATTTTGCAGTCTTTGCGAGCGAAGGGTCTTCGGGGCTTGAGTCATGGGCAGAATTATACCGAACTTTTTGATAGCGCAATCACTTGCGTCTTGAGTTTTCTCACGGCAGTGCCCAAAGAGCCGCATCTCGACTTGGCTGCGTGCCGTTCAACGCGCCCCCAAAACCGGGCAAAACGAATTTGGCAAGCCTTGTGAAGTGCGGTATGATTCCATCCCATGATGACATCGCTGAAACGTTTTTTGCAATTCGCGCTGCTGGCACTCATACTAACCGCGTGCAGCGTACCGGTGCACAATCTTCTCGAAACGCCTAGCGCGGACATTCCACAAATGGGCGAAACCGCCGCTGCAACTCAGGCAGGGGGCGAAAACGCGGCCACTCTCGAAAATACCCCAACCGAGATGCCCGAAGGCGCTGCCCCAACCCCCCGCCCCACCTGGACTCCGGTTCCATCGAATACGCCGGCGGTCGATATTTCGTCTTTTGTGCGGGTGGGGCCTTACGACATCCCCGGCTACATCAATCCACTCACCGGGTTGCCGGTTCCCAACCCTGACCTACTGGAACGGCGACCAATTGCCGTGAAAATCCCCAATTATCCGCACAATGTGCGCCCGCAAGCCGGTATCTCACTGGCCGATCATGTGTATGAATATTATCTGGAATGGGGACTGACGCGCTTCATTGCCATATTTTATGGTAACGACGCGGCCCGGGTTGGCCCCATCCGCTCAGCGCGCATTTTCGATGAGAACATCATCCGCATGTACAGCCCGATCTTCGTCTTCAACGGCGCCGATAAACGCGTCCTCGATTACTACGAAGAACGCGAACTTGACCCGCGTTACTTTGTCGTCGAGCGGTTCTGCCCGCCGCTATGCCGCGATGAGAGTATCGAAACCTATAACAATCTTTTCGGAAACACCGCCCAGATCAGCCAATATATCACCAACCTGGGCATGGGTAACGACCGGGTTGTACTCGAAGGCAATTTCTTTTCGTCCTTAAATGGTGTCGATGCCCAACAAGGCAACACCATTTATGTCAACTACTCGTATGCTAATTATGCCTATTGGAGTTTTCAGGAAGGCGTAGACCGCTACGTGCGCTTCCAGGGCAGCCAGGATGGGCTGGGTTCCGAATATACCGTGCATATGGATGCACTCACCGGCCAGCCCCTGGCTGCCGACAACGTCATTGTCCTTATGGTTCCACATGATTTCTATCTCAAATCCTCGGATACCGAGATCTTCATCATGGATTTGACCGGCAGCGGCGATGCCTATGTTTTCCGAGATGGGCAGGCCTTCAAGGTGCGCTGGCTGCGCTTCAAAGAGCGTCGTCCGCTGGCGATCATCGACGAAAACGGCAAACCTTTCCCGCTCAAGCAAGGCGTAACTTTCTTCCAGGTCATCAACAGCACTTCCGAGGTCAGCCAGGTAGATGAACAAACCTGGGTCTTCGACTTCGCCCGCCCCCCTGATCCTGAGGAGCAATAACGATGCGGCAGCCTATTCTGATTCTCGCATTGATGGTGAGCGCCTGCGCCCCGGTGGAATCACCCGCCCCAACGGAAACATCGGACGTGCCCGCAGCTGCGCAGGCTGCTCCCGAGGCAGAAGCTACCCCCACAGAGCTGTCTCCCACCACAACGCCTACGATCGAGCCTCCCACCCCCACCGCAGACCCATCCCCAACCGTCAGCAGCACCCCCAGTCTGCTGGAGAATTATCCCGCCGAGGGGTACGGGCCGGTCAACTTCCCCGAACAGATCAACCCCCTCACTGGGCTGCCGGTCGAGGATCCTGCCATTTTAGAGCGCCGCCCGTTGGCTGTAAAAATCTCCAATGGGCCGCGCGGCATCCGCCCGCAATGGGGTTTGTCGCTGGCCGATCATGTTTTTGAGTATTATCAAGAAGTCGGGCGGACGCGCTTCAATGCCATCTTTTACGGGCAGGATGCTGAAGTTGCCGGGCCGATCCGCTCGGCGCGCTTCCCCGATGAAGACATTGTGCGCATGTACAAAGCCTTTTTCGCCTTCGGCAGCGCCGACCAGCGCGTGCTAAACCGGCTGCTCAACAGCGAAATGTATTACCGCTTCATTTTCCTGTCCGATTACCCCTGCCCGCCTACCGCCGAATACCCGCTCTGCCGCACCGACCCCAACGGATATAACCATCTCGTCACCAACACCGCCCTGTTGAGTGCGTATTTCACCCAAAGGGGGGGGAGTAACTCCCGCCCGTATCTAGACGGCCTGCATTTCAACGCCATCGCCCCGGAGGGAGATGTGCAGGGCGCTAGCGTAACTATCCGGTACAGCAATGGCTTTTACAACCGCTGGGAATATGACCCCGCCAGCGGGCGCTACCTGCGCTATCAGGACACTATGGACGATCTTTCGGGAGGCAGCGGTGAAGCATTTACCATGCTGACCGACCGCCTCACCGAACAGCCCATCATGGCCGACAATATCATCGTTCTGCTTTCGGCGCACTCGTACTACTCGCGCACCCCCGAAATGTGGGAAATTAAATTATCTGGCTACGGGAATGCCTATCTCTTCCGTGATGGGCGCGTTTACGAAGTCAGTTGGGCGCGTGCCACCGAGAGTGACTTGATTGCTGTGACCCACCCCGATGGCAGCCGCTTCCCGTTGCGACCAGGGAATAGCTGGTATCAGGTCATTGGCACTTCATCCACAATTTCCAATGAGGCAGGCGACTGGCGCTTTGTGCATGTAACACCGTAGACGACATACGTCAGACGGCAGTTCGCCGTTCACAACATCATGAAAAAAACTGCCAAACCCAAACTTGATTTGATACTTTCATTGCTGATGCTGATTGTCCTGGCGCTGGCGGTGCTGGCCTGGCGTAAGGGTGGCGCGACGCTGGCCTTATCGGGATTGGTTAGCGGCGCCAAATTGCTCTGGCATGAACTAGCGCTACTCGTTGCTGCCTTTCTCACCGCCGGGCTGATTCAAGCGCTGGTGAAAAAAGAAACCGTTACCCAATTGCTGGGCGCCGAGTCAGGGTGGCGCGGTATCGCCCTGGCTTGTATTGGAGGGGCGTTAATCCCGGGTGGGCCGTATGTGTATTACCCGATTGCCGGGGCCTTGTTGCACAGCGGCGCGGGCTTGGGGGTATTGATCGCCTTCGTCACCGCCAAAAACCTGTGGTCGCTTTCCCGCCTGCCGGTTGAGGTGGCCCTGCTGGGCCCGCACATTACACTGGTTCGATTTGCCGTCACCCTGGTGATTCCCCCGCTGCTGGGCTTTGTTGCTGAAGCGTTGTTTGGAAAGAGTATTCAGAAAATTCGCAATACAACACTAGGCCCGAAAGGTCTATCAGACCATTAAGGTCTCTATGGACATTGCAACCATCACCCTCTGGATGATCGCTCTTCCTCTTGTGGTCTATGCCTGGAGCCGCCGCAATGGCAGCCTGAAAAAGGGCCTGCAATTAACCTGGGGGATCACCCGCCGCAATGCCGCTCTGCTGGTGATTGCCTTTCTCATTGTGGGTTATGTCAACGTACTCTCCCCCACCAATCTTGTCCAAACGTGGATTGGCCCTAACACTGGCTGGCGGGGTTTGATTCTAGCCGAGGTAGTGGGCATGCTGCTCCCCGGCGGGCCGTATGTGGTTTTCCCGCTTATTGCCGTGCTTTTTAACGCCGGGGCGGGTCTCGGCCCCGTTGTCACCATTATCAGCAGTTGGGCAACCCAGGCCTTACTGACCATCACCTTTGAGCTGCCCTTTATGGGCTGGCGCTTTACGATCATCCGCTGGAGTTTAGGCTTAGTTGTTCCTGTATTAGCTGGGGCAATGGCGCAGGCCTTATTTTAAAGTGACTGTTACCTGAGATGCTCGATGATCGCCCTGACCAAGCCCGGCCCCTGATAGATCAACCCCGTGTACACCTGTACCAGCGTTGCCCCGGCGTCGAACTTTGCTTTGGCATCGTCGGGCGTCATAATGCCCCCCACCCCGATTATCGGCGGCTTTCCTTCTGTGCGCTGATAGATTTTTCGGATGATCGACGTGCTGCGCCCGGCCAGCGGCGCGCCGCTCAGGCCGCCTGTCTCAGCCGCCATCGGTGAGCGGACTCCCTCGCGGCTGGTCGTCGTGTTTGTTGCGATCACTCCATCCATGCCGTTGCGTATGATGGCGTCCAGCGCATCATCTAACTCTGCGTCTGTTAAGTCAGGCGCCAACTTCACCAGGATAGGCCGTTCGTTATACGCCGTACGTCGTGCGTCGGCCAGTTGACGAAGCAAATCTTCAAGATGATCCCGCGCCTGCAAGCGGCGCAGGCCGACGGTGTTCGGCGATGAGACGTTAACGGTCAGGTAATCTGCCAGGGGGGAGAATTTTTCCAACAGGTAGAGATAATCGCGCGCCGCTTCTTCGTTGGGGGTGTCTTTGTTCTTGCCGATGTTGATACCTAAGATAACGTTTGAACGTTTGAACGTTAAACGTTCAACGTTTTTCGCCACAAACTCCGCACCACGACCGGGAAAACCCATGCGGTTGATCACGGCGCGCTCTTCAGGGATGCGAAAAACGCGCCGTTTGGGGTTGCCCGCCTGGGGCTGCGGCGTGACCGTGCCGACTTCGATATGGCCGAAGCCCAACGCGGCCAGCCCGCGCCAGGCCAAACCGTCTTTGTCATAGCCAGCAGCCAGTCCGACCGGATTGATGAATGTCAACCCAAAGAGATTAACAGGGAATTGTCTATGCGCGAAAAACTTGCGGCGCACTAGCTCGCGGAGCGGTGGAAATGCTCCCACAAAACGTAAAACGTTAAGCGTGAGATTGTGAGCGCGTTCGGGATCGAGGCGGAAGAGTAAGGGGCGGATGCGATGGAATGTGTTCATAGAGTAGGTGATTCAGCGATTCAACGATTCAGCGAATTGACTGGTTTGCTCCGTTGACTCGCTGAATCATAGTATCCATATCATTCAGTCAAAAATGTCCTGGCTTCAGCGATTTTCTCGGGGGCAATTTTGCCAGACTTTTCGTAGATTTCGAGCAGTTCGGCGATGGTCAGCACGGCGTGGAGTTTGTAGCCGCGTTCAGCCAGTTCGTTCGGGCCCGCGGGCTGGCGGTCAATCAGCACAACCACATCTTCAACGAGTAGCCCGGCGGCTTCGAGTTTTCTGATGCCTTCGAATTTGCTGCCGCCCGTGGAGATCAGATCGTCAATTACCACGGCGCGCTGACCGGCTGCGTACACACCTTCGATCTGCGCCTTCGTGCCATATTCCTTGACTTCCTTGCGCGGGTAGATCATCGGCCAGTCTCCGTGCAGGCTGATGGCCGAAGCGATGGGCATGGCGGCATAGGGCAGCGCGGCGAGATGGTCGAAGTCTAAATCTTGCAAAATATGCAAATAGGCAAGGGCAACTTTGGAGAGTAATTCTGGATACCCGACCAGGCGGCGCAGGTCAATGTAGATCGGGGATTTCGCTCCAGATTTGAGGGTAAACTCGCCAAATTGGATGCAGCCCGCGTCCAGTAAGCCAGTTGCCAGTGATCGGTGATCAGTGGTCAGTAAACTGTTTACTGTATACTGTTTACCGGTTACTGCTCTCTCCGCGTTGATGGAGTCGCGCAAATCCAGCGCCGCCTGCCGCGGGTCGTCGGCGCGGGAGATGGCGCGCGAGACCGGGATAAGCATCCCCAGGCCGTCGGCGCATAAACCGGCCTGCAATGCGGATCGCAGATCGCCGCCTTGCGCCCCAACCCCAGGGGCCAGAAGCCACAGGTCTGGGGCAGCGGTGCGCACACGCGCCAGCGATTCGGGCTGCGTGGCGCCAACCACCAGGCCGAGGTTGTCACGCGTGTTCCACTGTTGGGCGAGACGGGCGACGTGTTCGTAAAGCAGGACGGGGGACGGAGGACGGGGGACGGGAGATTCGCCGGTCCCCGGTCTCCGGTCGCCGGTCACCATCAAATCCTGTAAATCGGATGCGCCGGGGTTGGATGTTTTGCACAGCAGGAAGACGCCTTTTGCAGGGTCGGCAAGGAAAGGCTCTACGGCGTCGCGGCCCAGGTAGGGGTTGACGGTGATGGCGTCCGCGCCCAAAGCCTGGAATGCGGCTTCGGCGTAGGCCTGCCCGGTGGAGGCGATGTCGCCGCGTTTAGCGTCGAGCAGCACGGGGATGCCCTCAGGCACGGCAGCGATGACATCGCGTAATGCGGCGACACCCTCAGGGCCAAGACTCTCGAAAAAGGCGGCATTCGGCTTAAAGGCCGCGGCGATATCGGCGGTTGCTTCTATCAGGCGTAGACAAAACTCGAAAACGGCAGCCCTGCTGAAAGTCGGCAGGTCGCTCCTGTGCGGGTCGAGGCCGACGCAGAGTAACGAATCAACTGCTTTTACGCGGGATTCTAAAAAAGAAAAAAAGGTCATGTTACACCGTTACACGTTTGCATGTTGAACATTCGAACATTTCACGCTTTACCTAAAACCATCGCCAGCAGCGCCATACGGACGTACATGCCGTATTCCATCTGGCGGAAGTAGGCGGCGCGGGGGTCGTCGTCGAGTTCCATACTGATTTCGCCGACGCGCGGCAGGGGGTGCATGATGATCATCTGCTTTTTGGCGGGCTGCATCGTCTCGGGGGTGAGCACGTAAGAGCCGCGCACTTGCTCGTAAGCTTCGGGGGCATCGAAGCGCTCGCGCTGCACGCGGGTGACGTAGAGTACATCGCTAACGGGCAGGGCATCATCGAGGGCGGTGTATTCAGCCTGGGGGATGCCTTGCTCTTCGAGTTCGGCGATAATCTCGGCGGGCATGCGCAGGATTTCGGGCGCGACGTAGTTGAGTTTGACATCGAAGAGCGAGAGCAGGCGCGCCAGCGAGTGTACCGTGCGGCCATATTTGAGATCGCCCAGCATGGTGACGGTCAGGCCGTCGACGCGGTTCAACTCTTCGATGATAGTGAAGAGATCGAGTAAGGCCTGGGTTGGGTGTTCGCCGATGCCGTCCCCGGCGTTGATGACCGGCTTGCGGGCGTACTGGGCGGCCAGGGCCGAGGCGCCGACTTCGGGATGGCGCAGCACAATGACATCGGCGTAGCACTCCAGGGAGCGCACGGTATCAGGCAGGGATTCGCCTTTAGAGACCGAGGAGTATTTGACTTCGTTGATGGGGATGACGCTGCCGCCCAGGCGCTCCATGGCCGCGGTAAAGGACGACGACGTGCGGGTGGAGGGTTCATAGAACAGGTTGGCGAGAATCTTGCCTTTGAGCAGGTCGAAAGCGCCAACGCGCTCGACCATCATGCGCATTTCGTGAGCGACTTCAAATATATAGTCAAGGTCGGCGCGGCTGAATTGCTTGACCGAGAGAATGTCTTTGCCATACCAGGGCGCGCTGCGCTGGTCGCCGAAGGGCAGGTGGGGGCTAGGTGGATTCATCATCATGGGGTCTCTCCTATTTCGAGTTTTAAGTGATAAGTTGATAGATTGTATGGCGTTTGCAACCTTCAACTCTCAACCTGTGACTTTCTAACATTTCTACCATAACCAGGATTTGCTAAAACTTTGCCATTTTCGTAGGCGGTTTGACCGCGCAAAACAACGCGCTCGATGCGGCCGCGCACAGGCCAGCCTTCAAAGGGCGTCCAGGCGCAGCGGGAGAAGTGATCGGCGGCGCGGATCTCGTATTCGGCGTCGGGGTCGATTTCGATCCAGGTTTCGGGCTGTTCGGGCAGGTTGAAGATGCGGCGCGGGTTGGTGTGCATACGCGTGATTACATCGTCAAGCGTCAGGCGTCCAGCGTCTACGGCGGTCAACAGCAGGGGCAGGGCCGTCTCCAGGCCGGGAAAGCCGGGGGGAGGGTGCGCGCTGTCTTTCTCGCTGAGCAGGTGCGGGGCGTGGTCGGTGGCAAAGCAGTCGATCACGTCGAGGTTGTCCCACAGGGCTTGCCGATCTGCGGGGGAAGCCAGGCGGGGGCGGACTTCAAGTCTACCCCCCCTCTGCTCCCCCCCGTTGACGGGGGGGATGGGGGGGGTGCTCAAAAACAAATGGTGCGGCGCGACTTCGCAGGTCACGGGCAAACCCTTTTCTTTAGCGATGCGGATCAGGGTAATCTCTTCCGCCAGTGAGACGTGGGCGATATGCACCGGGCGCTCGTACAGCCCAACGATGAAGAGCAACGCGGCCAGCGTCTTCCGTTCAGCGTGGGCGACAATGGGCACGTGCCGCGGCCAATGCTCGAAGTGGGCGCGCCAAGCGGTGGTGTCATCCAGCAGCAGGGGGCCAAAGGTGGCATCGAGGTAGAATTTCAGCCCAGCCGAGTTCTCCCCCAGGGAAGGCAAATTGGCCGCGTTGGTCAGGTTAGCGCCCAGGTAAATGCCGTAATCACAGCGGGCCTTTTGCTCCGCTGCGGAGTGAGCCATCGCAAAGGATTCAGCATCCACGAGCGGGGGCTGGGTGTTGGGCATTGCCAAAACAGTAGTAATTCCTCCCGCCAAAGCCGCGGCTGTGCCGCTGTCGAAATCTTCTTTATGACTCGCGCCAGGTTCGCGCAGGTGGACATGAACGTCAATCAATCCGGGCAGTTTTATAGCCATTACTTACACCATATCGGGTTAAAAGTTGAAAGTTCAGCTTGTAACTTTCAATTTTCAATCTGCCAACTTTCAACTATTTTTACAAAAAAAATAGAGCCATAAAGGCTCTACTCAAGTTGATACTGACAAACAAAACGCCCCGGAGCATCCTGCTCTTGTGGGCGTTGATCGTCAAAAGTTGGACAACTTCGGTTTCTCATACTGGGTCGGATTCTATAAAAATTTGAAGATTTGTCAAGTCTTCCACAATACCATAAGCTGTCAGATCCAAGTGCAAGGGCGTCACCGAGACATACCCGGCTTTGATAGCTCCGAAATCGGTGCCGACTTCCTCAACGCCGGTGGGCGCGTCACCGCCGATCCAATAATAGGGTTTGCCGCGCGGGTCAGAGCGCTGGATCAGGGCATCGCGGTAAAGACGCTGTCCCTGACGGGTGATTTGCACACCTCTGATCTCCTCATCTGGAAGATAGGGCACGTTGATGTTAATGACAGTCTTGGATGGGAATCCACGCTTAAGGAGTTGTCCCACGATTAGATGAGCAGCGCGTGCCGCGGGCGCGTAATCCAGCACCCCTAAATGGTTTTCTGGCGAATCCAGCGATACGGCCACCCCAGGGATTCTGCCAATCACCGCCTCCATCGCCGCGGTGACCGTTCCCGAATAGGTGAGATCATGCCCAATATTGGCGTTGGGGTTGATGCCTGAAACCACCAGATCAATCTGCGTATCCAGCAACCCCAGCATCGCCAACGCCACGCAATCGGAGGGCGCGCCATCGCTGGCATAGGCGCGCAGGTCATCGGCCAGATGCACTTCTTTTACCCGCAGAGGGCGGTGCATGGTTTTGACATGCCCGGAGGCCGACCAGTTCCGGTCGGGGGCGAGGATGGTCACTTCACCGAGGGCTTGCATGGCCCGCGCCAGCGCCAGCAAGCCCGGAGCGGTAACGCCGTCATCATTGGTTACTAAAATGTGAGTCATGCGCCGTATTATACCTGAGCATCCTGGGGGATGGTAAAATATCCCGAACAGGCAGTCCCTCAGGGACTGCCTGTTCGGGTGAAACCTTTATGAAAATCAAAACACTAAAATCACTCAACGCGTATCCGCGTCAATTTTGGCTGTTGTTTGTGGGCATCCTCATCAGCACTGCCGGTGTCAGTATGATCTGGCCGTTCCTGATGATCTACGTCAGCGACCGCCTGGGGCTTCCCATGACCACCACTGCCGTCCTCCTGAGCGTCAACGCGATTGCCAGCCTGATCGCCTCGGCCGTAGCCGGGCCAATCAGCGACCGCACCGGGCGCAAGGGCATTATGGTCATTGGTCTGGTCGCCCTGGGGCTGACCTACCTGGCGATGATCCCGGCTAAAACCTATTTGGCCTTCTTCGTCCTGATGACATTGCGCGGGCTAGTCAACCCGCTCTTTCGCATTGGCGGGGATGCTATGATTGCCGACATCATCCCCGAAGAGCAGCGCGCCGATGCTTACGCCCTCAGCCGCCTGGCGAAGAATTTAGGCATCGCCGTCGGCCCGGCGCTGGGCGGTTTTGTCGCCACAAACTCATATGCCATCACTTTTGTCGCTGCGGCAGCCGGCCTGATCATTTTCAGCCTGATCACGCTTTTCTTCCTCGAAGAAACCCTCCCCGCCGAAATGCGCGCCGTTTCCGCGTCTGTGAGTACCGGTACCAGCGGGTTCAAACATATTTTGCAAGACCGCGCCTTCCTCACTTTCATCGGCGCGTTTTTGCTCACCCAACTCGGCTCGGCTATTCTATGGGTATTGCTGGGGGATTACGCCAAAGACAATTATCAAATTCTGGAGAAGCAATTTGGCTTCATCCCCATGACCAACGCCTTGATGGTGGTCTTTTTTCAGGTGTTTATCACCCGATATACCCAGCAAAAATCTCCCCTGAGTATGATGACCTGGGGCGCGTTGATCTACGCGCTGGGTGTGGGCAGTGTGGCCCTGGGAGATGGGTTTTGGGATTTCTGGGGCAGCATGGTGCTGCTGACGACCGGTGAGCTGATCCTGGTTCCGACAGCAACAACCTACACGGCAAACCTGGCGCCCCCCGATATGCGCGGGCGCTATATGAGCGTGTTCACCCTGACCTGGGGAGTAGCCCTGGGGATTGGCCCGGTCATCGGCGGTGTGCTGAACGATTGGGTCAGCCCCCAGGCGATCTGGTATGGGGGAGGGATCATTGGAATCGCCGGGGCGGCGTGGTTTTGGCGGCAATTGAGCAAAGGGGCCCCTTTAACCCAAGCGCCCCTGTAAAATTCTCAACTATCGGAGGATATGAGGTCAACCCTACGCCATTTCGTTGTTCAAACGAATGAACTTTTCCACAACCTGTGGGTCGAACTGGATGCCGGCCTGATCTTGCAAATAAGCCAATACTTTCTCGTGCGGCCAGGCTTCTCGGTAGGGGCGATCGAAGCTGAGTGCATCCCAGGCATCTACAACCGCAAAGATGCGCGCTGCCAGTGGGATCTGTTCCCCCTTCAGGCCGCGCGGGTAGCCAGAACCATCCCAGCGTTCATGATGACAATAGGGAATATCCAGGGCTGGTTTCAGATAGGAAATAGGGGAAAGCAGTCGGAAAGCCATCAGGGGATGTTTTTTCATAATTTCCCATTCGTCATCATTTAAAGGCCCAGGCTTGTGAAGAATGCTGTCTGGAATGCCCATCTTGCCAATATCATGCAACAATGCCCCCCTACGAATATGCACCATTTCCTTTTGACTGATGCTGAATTCCTCTGCCAGACGCATCACCATTTCAGTAACGCGGCTGCTGTGGCCTTCGGTTTCCATATCGCGCAGTTCCAGGGCATTTGACCAGCCTTCCAGGGTGGTATCATAAGCCAGGGACAACTCGGTATTGGCACGCTGTAACCCCGAGAATAATCCGGCATTGTCAATCGCGATAGCCGCCTGTCCTGCGATAGTCTCCAGGTAGTTATACCACTCCTTATCCGGATCCAACGGATTGTGGCAATACACTTCGAGCAAGCCTTTTACCTGCCCTTTCGAAATCAAGGGAGCAGCCACATAGGAAACAAATTGTTCAATGTGGATTAACTTCTGGCGCACAAATGGCGGCTCTGCAGCTTTTAAATCGAGCACGGTCAGGATTTGCCGCTCCAAAGCGGCCTTTCCCGCATAGCCTTCTCCTAAGCGCAGCTTACTGTCGCGAATTTCCATTGAATGAAAACCCTTGCCAGCTTCATATTCAAACTGCTGGATATGCTCGTTTAACAATAAGATTACAGCCGCATCCACATTGAGTTGGTGAAGCACCTGGTCGAGCAGCACCTCCAAAGTGATCCTCAGGTCGAGGCTGCCGGTAATGGCTACATCAATATTGCGTAAGGCCTGCAAGATTTGCAAGCGGCGTTCTGAGTTTTCAAACAGGCGCGATTTCTCAATACCGGTGGCCAGTTGATTCGCCAGCGTCGAAACCAGGCGCACATCTTCTTTGCTAAATGCCGACAGCCGGTCACACTCGATATTGATCACCCCCATGATATAAGATCCGGTCTTCAACGGCACACATAGTTCAGAACGTACGTTTTCATCCAATACCCGATAGCAAGGTTCCGCACGGACATCAGCGACATTCATGGTCTGCCCGGAATCGGCTACCCACCCAATCACCCCCTGACTCAAATCAGAAGTCAATAATTCACGCTCCCCTGCAACCCGGTAGGAAGGATGTTGAACCAGAGTTGAACGCATTTCATCAAAAAGGAAAATGCCGCAATTGACCGGAGAAAAGGCCTCGTAAATAATCTCAGTGGCATGGCGGACAATTTCGTCCTCTGACGATAATTCAACGCCCGCCGAGGCAATCTTGTGCTGGATGGTTAGTTCTTTCAACTGGCGCTGCACCGCCATTTCAGCGAGTTTTCGTTCGGTGATATCGCGTGATACGCCCAAAACACTATTGATTTCACCGTCTAAATCTCTGATCGGCACCAGCCAGGTTCCCAGCCAAACCTTTCCGGATGGAATATCTGTTTCCGTTTCTACATAAAAAGGCTCGCCACTCTGCGCTACGCGCGCCAGGTTGATCCTTTGCGAATCTTCTGCGCTTGAAGAAAACAAGTGCGATCTAGGTTGGCCGATGAAATCTTCCGGTTGACCGCCTAACAATCTTGCTGCGAAACTATTGAGGTATTCAATGCGGTCGTCCTGATCGATGATGAATATCGAGTCATGCGCCGCTTCAGCAAGCGTTCGGTAACGCTCTTCGCTTCTAAGTAAATCTCTTTCAAACTGCACCCGGGCAGTAATATCACTTCCATACCAATTGACATAATCCCCTTCTTTGATTGGAGTCAGTACAAAGGCGAAATGTCGGTCACCGCAAGGGATATCCAGCTCTCGAATCTGGCCTGTTGCAAGCACCTCCGATGAGTATTGAAGTAAGTCATCCGGCATACGTCCGCCTACATTTACTTGCCACAATTCCAGCAGTGGCTGGCTGGCCGGGTTGGCGTGACAAATATGTCCATCATGATCGACACGCAGCACCGGGTTGGGATTCTCGCTGGGAAACTTCGCCAGGTCATACACTTTGTCTTCGGCGCGTTTACGCTGAATGGTACTGAGCAGTTGGCTGGCGATAATCTCGATTCTGCGAAGCTTGGCCTCGGTGGATGGCTCCCGGTAAGAAGTCTCTAGAATACCGATCACTTCGCCATCCAGCATCAACGGTACGGTGACAATCGAGCAAATATCCAACGATTTCTGGATCAGCGGTATCAGTTTCGGAAAGGCAGTTTTCAATGCAACTGGCAACTCGGCTATTTCTGTGATGGTGGAAATAATTTGCCGGATTTCATCTGGGCCATTGGCAATGCGCGGCATACCGCTCTCGACTATCTGGCGGTAGGAACTATCGACGTCCAGGCAATAGATCAACTTTGGAATTGGGCCTTTGATCAATTTTTCAATTGCATGAATATTCTCTCCTGGAAGGAGCATATTCTGCATCACCAGTTTTTGCCGGTCATCGCTGAGCAGATAAACGGTGGCATTGAGGCTATTAAGTGCCTGTTTAATTTCTTCGGCTAATGAGGTTGTAATCTCAATCAGGCTGTCGCCCCGATTGACCGCCTGATTAAGCGCATTGATGATCGCCAGATCATCGTTTTTCTGCCGGATTTCGGCTTCCTTCTGCTTGCGTTCGGTAATATCCTGCTGAACGGCAATGAAATGGGTCACTTCGCCAGTCTGGTTTTTCATCGGAGTAATGGTTTGCTCTTCGGTGTAGAGTTCGCCAGTGGCCCGCTTGTTGATGAATTCGCCATGCCAGGTTTCACCAGCTGTGATGCTCTCCCACATCTGGCGGTAGAAAGCGACATCTTGCATATCGGACTTCAGAATGCTTGGAGATTGCCCAATGACGACCTCCCTACCATAACCGGTCAGTTTGGAGAAGGCGGGGTTAACCCATTGGATGATCCCCTGGCTGTCGGTGATCATGATGCCGTTTTCAGCAGCCTCCAGTGCAGCGCTTTGCAAACGCATGCGCTGTTCAACACGTTGGCGCTCGATGGCATAGCGCAACACGCGCGGCAGCTCACGACTATCCAGGTGACCCTTGACCAGGTAATCCTGCGCTCCTTGCCGGACGGCTTCGATGGCCAGCTCTTCATCTTCCAATCCGCTGAGCACCACCAGCGGCAGGGCCGGTGCGCGCTGGATGAATTGTGTCAGGGTTTCCAATCCACGGCTGTCGGGCAGGTTCAAGTCCAATAAACCAACATCTAAATGATTCCTTGCAAGCTGATCTAATCCATCCGACAGACAATCCTCATGCTGTAATTGATACCGAAAATTTCCGTTTTCAGACAAAGCTTCACGGATCAATAAGACATCATCTGGGTCATCTTCAATCAGCAAGATGTGGAAGGGTTCATGTTTCACGGTCGAGGTTCCTTCGTTCGAGGTGCGCTATGGGATGTAATTTGTCTCAAAATTACACCGGTAACTCCACAATTTCCAGCCAGTATTTACCCAGGCCCTTCATCACTTCGATCAGGCCTTCGAAGGTCACCGGCTTGGTGATAAACCCGCTGACGCCCAGATTGTAGGAGCGGATAATATCCTCCTCAGCCTGGGAGGTGGTCAGCACGACAATCGGGATGGCACGCAGTTTGGGGTCAGCCTTGATCTCTTCGAGCGCTTCGCGCCCATCTTTGCGGGGCATGTTCAGGTCGAGCAAGATCAACCCCGGGAACGGGGCTGCGTCCGGGGCGCTGTATCCATCCCGCCGGTGCAGGTAATCTAACAGGGCTACCCCATCTTCGACAAAACGCAGCTCATTCTTCAGTTGGGCCTCTTGAAAGGCTTCTTTGGCCAGCAGGCGGTCATCCCTGTCATCATCAGCCATTAAAATCGTGATCGGTTTCATGCTTGGCATGGTTTAAACTCCTTATGTTGTCAGGGAGCGAGGCCCTAAATCTTGATGACCGGCCGCGGTTGGGTTTTGCTTGAGCGGCAATCGAACCCTGAAAGTCGTGCCTTCGCCCGGCGCGCTTTGGGCAGTGATTTTTCCGCCGTGGTGATCGACAATCTTCTTGCAGACCGCCAGGCCGATCCCGGTTCCTGAATAGATGCTGCGGTTGTGCAGGCGCTGAAAGGGCATGAAGATGCGGTCGAGGTATTTCTCTTCGAAGCCGATGCCATTATCGCGGACGATCAATCGACATTCGCCGTTATCCTCGCAGTTTTCGCTATAGATTTCGACCATCGGCGGGACGCCTTCCCGATGGAATTTTAGGGCGTTGCTAATCAGGTTCTGGAAAAGCTGGCGCATGTGCAGTGGTTCGGCGTCGACGGTCGGCAGGGCAGCCAACTCGACCTGGGCCTGATTTTCGGCAACCAGCATCTCCAGGTCGTTGAGTACCCCCTGAACGACCGGGTTGAGATCGACCGGCTCGAAGGGTTGCGCCCGGGTACGCACGCGAGAGAAGGTCAGCAAATCGTTGATCAAATCCTGCCCGCGGCTGGCTGCGCTGCGCATGCGCTCTAAATAATCCAAACCTTGCTCACCCAGCGCCTGATCATATTTTTGCGCCAGCCGGTCTCCGAAGGCCCTGATCTTTCGTAAAGGCTCCTGCAGATCGTGGGAAGCCACATAAGCAAACTGCTCTAATTCGTTGTTTGAACGCGCCAGTTCCTGAGTACGCACATCTACTAATTCCTCAAGGTGGTCGCGGTAGGCGCGCAACTCCTGCTCGGCTCGCACGCGTTCGGTAATATCACGTATCAGAGACATAAAGTGCATTTTGCCATCGAACGCTATGGTTTGAACGGTGACAAAGATATGCCTGATTTCACCGTGTTTCGTCCTGTGCCGGGTCTCAAAATCATCCCGCCCCTGGCGCAAAATGTTTTCGATATGTTTTTGCGTTTCTTCAGGAGATTCCAGGGCTTCAATGTCGGGTATCTCTAAGCGGGCGAATTCTTCCCGCGTATAGCCTAACTGCTGGTGGGCAGCGGTGTTAAACTCAACGATCTTCCCGCTCTCGCCATCGACAATCCAGATTCCATCTGGGGTTTGTTCATAGATGGTGCGGAAACGGCGCTCCACATCATTGAGTTGACGTTCCGCCTGGTTGTACTCAGCAGCGATTGCATCCAGATCGCCGGCAATCTTCAACATTAACCACAAAACGATCACCATCGAAAGAATACCCATGACATGGATGGCGATTTCCAAAGGAGCAGGATCATAGCCCTCGCGATGGGCTGTAGCCACCAGGATGTTCAAAATAAAGGGGATGCTCAAGCCTCCCCATAAGATGCGCCGCGCCGCAATACCCCCTAAGCTGCCCCCGGTAAGCAGGCCTATCAGTCCGTAGGAAGCCCGCGTTGACAATATCCCCAGGCAGATGAAAAAGATACCCAGCGCAGTATGGAAGGCCATCCCAATGCTCATTAAAGCCCCAAAGAATGGGCTGATCCCGAAAAGATAACGCACAAAGGCAATCAAAGGAATCACGTTGATCACCAACGCCAGGAACTGCGCCGGACGATGACCCTTGACCCGCCAATCCATCGCCGCCAGCGCCATACCCACCCACCAGAATGAGAAGGCAGTATTTGGCGACATGCGTCCGGGGAAAACAGCCCCCCCGGGATCGCTAAAAACCAGTTGATCGATTCCAGCGTTCCAATCGAAGACGTATTCGGCCAGGGTAAGCAAGCCAATCAGGGATACGATAATGCCAGCCAATTTCCCCAGCAGGCGACTAAAATCGATCTGCTGGCCTTCGCCAGGGGGCTTGATCTGCAATGCCAGGGAGATGCCCCCTAACAAGATCGAGATGGCTGTGTTGGCGACCATCTTCGGCCAGCCAGGCAGGATGCTGGTTAGCTGAGGCAGGTCCAAAGCCCAGCCAACAATGACCAGCGCGCCGGTGACAATGGCGATCAGACTGGCGATGCTGGATATTTTTTCCATCGGCAGGGTTATTTTTGAGTTTATTGTCCGGGTATTCATAAAGCAATTTTTCCCTGGGAGAACCGTTCTATCGCCAGCAGCAATTCGGGGACAATGGCTTTCTTTAAAATGAATTCATCGGCTCCAGCAGCGATCGTGGCATCTCGATAGACTTCAGCATCATGCATGGTAAGCATAATAATGGCAATATCTGGAAATTTTTTTCGCAATTGTTGAATTGCCTGTAAGCCATTCATGCCTGGCATGGCGTAATCCATGAGTATGATATGAGGGTGCAGGTGTGTGGCGATTTCAAGGGCCTCTGCCCCGTTTCGGGCAGTTTGGATCGTATCGAATGTGTATTGACCCGCTAAGTAATCGCACATAATTCCTAAAAACCGCTCATTATTGTCAACAATTAACAAGCGCAGAGCATTTTGATTCGCTTTATCAGTAATCATGATTATTTCTCCAGACTATAGTTTCCCACCTTTTCGAAACAAGACCAATCGCAATCACCCCCATCTTCAATGGCGTAGATCACGCGCTTTTCATGGCGGGATCTACGCGTATATTTTTTTACCGTTAATATGAGTCACCCCAAATTTAATCTTTTTGTGCATCTGAACTACAAAAGATAATATTTACCCCCACCCCTAGCCCCTCCCCCGAATTGTGGGGGAGGGGCATCATATTGCCGATGCCCCCAGCAGATACGCGGAGCGATCCGCCCTACTCAAGGGGGATGATGCCTTTTTGAATAGCATAACGCACCAGGTCGGTATGGCTCTCTATTTGCAGTTTGCGCATCACGTTGCCGCGGTGACGCTCGACTGTGCGAATGCTGAGCGATAACCGTTCAGCCACATCCTTATTGGAATATCCCTCGGCTACCAGGTTGAATACTTCTCGCTCCCTGAATGTCAGAGTCTCGTAGGGATCAAGGCTCTCGAATTCGATTTTCTGTACATAGGTATCGATCAACTGCTCCGAGAGAGCCGGGTAAAGGTAGCGTCTCCCCGACATTACCTCCTGGATGGCGTGCACAAGTTCATCCCCGGTGGAGCGTTTGAGCAGGTAGGCCGATGCTCCGGCGCGCAGCGCCTCTACTACAAAGGACTCGTTGTCATGCATCGAAAGCACCACCACGGCGATCTCCGGGAAGCGCGCCTTGACATCGTACGTGACATCCGTGCCACGCAGACCGGGCATCATCATGTCAACCACCAGCACATCAGGCTTCAGCTGCTCCACCAGCACCACTGCATCCCGCCCATTCTCTGCCTCACCAACAACTTGAAATCCATCTTGAGCGTGCAGCAGGGTACGCAGGCCTTCCCGCACAATATTGTGATCCTCTGCCAGGACAATGCGGACTGTTTTCATACTTATCGTTCCCTCCTTTCGATCGCACCGCCATCGATGGGCAATTCTACGATCAGCCGGGTGCCGTTCTTTGGAGATGAGACGATCTCGAACAGCCCGCCCAACAATTCGCTGCGCTCACGCATGCTGGCCAGGCCAATGCCCGATGCCTTGGATACGCTCCCGGTATCGAAACCACTCCCGCGATCCTCAACCTGCAAACCAAGAATGTGATCATCCGCCCATAGCCTGACCATGACTCGATCAACATGGGCGTGGCGGGCGACGTTGGTGAGAGCCTCCTGCACGATCCGAAAAGCATCGATTTCGATTCTCTGGGGGAAACGCCGGTTCTTCAATCCGCGATGGGAAAGGTCCACTCTGATGTCCGTTTGTTCGCCATAACGCTCAAAATGCCACAAGAATGTCGGCAGCAGGCCCATATCATCCAGCATGGGCGGGCGCAAATCCAAGGAGAGATCATGCACCTGCGTGGTAATTTGATCGACAATTTCCTGGGCCTGTAAAATACGTTTTTTAAGCTCACCATTTTCGCTGCTCATTTTTTCTGCAATTTCCAGGATTAACTTCAAGCCGGTCAAGGCCTGACCGGTTTCATCATGCAACTCATGGGCCAGGTGGCGACGCTCATTCTCCTGCACCTCGACCAGTTCTTTGGAAAGAACCTTCAAGCGCTCCCGCCCAGCCTGCACCTGTTGGAAAAGCTCTTCCCTTTCTCCTTCGGCGCGCTTGCGGTCGGTGATTTCCCGCTGTACCGATAACCAGTGTGTGTGGTGTCCATCTTCATCGTAGATCGGAACAATATTGACATCGACCCAAAATTGTGAGCCATCTTTTGTGTGATTGATCAATTCAGCACGCACAGATTCCTTCTTCTCTAGAGCAGCGCGAATGCGGTCGAGGGTGGCGCGGGTTGTGCCGGAGCCTTGCAAGATGCGGGGGGACTTGCCAAGCACCTCTTCAAGGCGGTGTCCGGTCATGCGGGTGAAAGCCTCATTGACGTAAACGATACGCGGCCCAGGCAGGTCGATGGATTCGGCTTCGGTGACCACGATGGCGTCATTAGCATATACCACCACCGACTCCAGCAGCCGCAGGCGCTGCTCCCAACGTTTGCGCTCAGTGATATCACGCACAACACTGACTGCACCCGAACGCCGACCCTCTGCATCCAATATCTCGGTAACCGTGTATTCACTGGTGAATATACTACCATCCTTACGGCGCATCTGGTATTCAGAATGGTAAATGCCCTTAGCATCTAAAACCGGGTAGAGTTGAACTGCAAATTGAAGGTACTTCTCATGATCCACGTGTAAAAATTCGGTGTTGCGGCCGATCACCTCCTCCACAGAATAGCCAAAAACACTCGCGACCGCCGGGTTGCAGGCTACGATCGTGCGGTCGCTCACATCGATCACAAAAACTGCATCCGAGAGACTGGCAAAGGTGCGATCCAGCAATTGAGCCGATCTGCGCTGGGCAGCTTCAGCGATTTTCCGTTCATTGATATCTAACAAACTGCCATCATAATAGGATGGCACGCCATGTTGATCATATATGACCCTGGCGTGGCTCTCCAGCCAAATGGTTTCACCATCCCAGCGGCGGGCCTGCACCTCGCTGCGGTCAACCCCCTGTTCGAGCAGCCGGTCTTGCCAGGCAGATCGCGCCTCAGGCCGCACATGCAAATCGATGGCTTTTTGCTCCAGCAGCGTCTGGTGGTCTGGGTATCCCAGAATTTCAACTAAAGCCTGGTTGACGTCGATGAACGCACCGGATGGCGTGGTGCGGTACAATCCCACGGGGACTCGATCGAAAAGGGTACGGTAGCGTGCTTCGCTCTCCCTGAGTTTAAACTCCAGGCGGGCACGTTCTTCCTCTCGCACCTTTCTCTCGGTAATGTCAAGTTGGATGCCATATAAACCATAAGGCTCACCGTGCTCATCCAATATAAAGCTGCCCACATCTCGGATCCAGCGGATTTTTCCATCCGGCAAAACGATCCTGAACTCAATGTCCAGGTTGCCATCCCCCTTTACGGCCTCATTTACCTGAGCTTCAGCAGCCTGTCGATCCTCAGGATGCACGACGCGCAGCCAGTTTTCATAACTGGATTGGTCCTTACCGGGATCGTACCCCATCAGGCGGAAATTTTCCTCGGACCAGGTTGCTTTTCCCGTCGCGATGACCCATTCCCAGGCGCCTGCTTTGGCAGCCTGCAGCGCTGTCGATAATAATCCTCTTTGATAACGGTTTAATTCTTCTTGCGCCTGAATCCGCTGGCGGCTTTCTCGCGCTAAATCTTCGAACAAACTCGCCTTCTCAAGGACAATGGCAATATGGTTGGCGAAAGCCGTCATCGCCGGCAAACTCTCCTGGCTGAGGTCAGCGCCTGCGGCGGTGAACACACCCAACACGCGCCCCTCACTGACCAGCGGCGCCAGGATGCCTGGGGGATTGTGTAGTGTTTCAAAGATCTGTGGCAAAAATCTATGGGCTTTTGGGGGGAGGAATTGCCTGACCGCCTCACTGCTTTCTTCGATGAAAATTGGGCGCTTTGTTTCGATTGCGTGGCGATATATTTCGACTTCTTGCCATGGAATTGAATAACCGATGGCGGAAAGCCCGGTTAGTTTTTCAAGCAATTTAAGGGCTTTGCGCGGATACGCAATACTCCGCAAGACCAGGCGATTATCAGTGTCAAAAAGGCTTAAACTACCAAATAATTTTAAAACGCTTAGCTGCGCTTGAACCGCGCCAAAGACATCCGCTTCGGCGTGGGCAGCTTGCTGCAAGGTCGCTGCTGCGGCATTGAGGGCCTCATTCAACGCATTTATCATACTGAGTTCTTTGATGCGCTGTCGAGCATCAAAATCTTTCGAACGAACCATTATCTTACCTAACAGCCCAAAACAGTTAGAAGTTACGCAGTTGAAGTAGAGAAACCCGAAAAATAGGGTGTGCGGGGGGTGCTGCGCACCCCCCGCACACCCTATTTTTCGGTAGCTTTTCATCGAACTGCGTAAGTCCTAATTATAATATCACAATCAAGTTACAACCCTGTAAAAACTAGCCTGGCTCTTTCGGAACTGCCGTGAGAAACACCGGCCAACAAATTCTGCACCCCGCTCAAAGCCCCGTCCCCGGTGCGTTTTAGCCTGTGAGACACGCCCGAGGACGGGCTTTTGAGCGATAAGTGATTACGCCTCTGTCTATATGCAATTGCCCTGGAAATAATGAGCGGGGTGGTGTTTCAAACCACCCCGCTTATCAACTCTCGGCAGCTACCCGGTTCAGCCTGGTGATACAAACCATTTATGAATGGTTGCCGTTGATGATCGACATAAAATGCTCGACCACGGCAGGATCGAAGTGTTTATCAGTCTGCTCGTGGATGTATTCGATCACCCGTTCTTGCTCCCATGCTTTTCGATACGGTCGATCAGAACTGAGGGCGTCCCAGACATCGATCACCGCAAAAATGCGCGCCGACATGGGAATTTCTTCCCCCTTCAGCCCACGAGGGTAGCCAGTCCCATCCCATTTTTCATGATGACAGTAGGGAATGTCTAATGCCGGGCGTAAATAATCGATCTGCGAGAGGAAGTTATACGCATATACCGGGTGCTGGCGCATGATCACCCACTCTTCTTCTGTCAACTTGCCGGGTTTCAGTAAAATGCTATCGGGAATCCCCATTTTGCCAATATCGTGCAATAACGCTCCTCTACGTATATGCTCCAAATCGGCTCCCCGGATCCCCATTGCCTGAGCAAGATCGAGGGTTAATTCTGTCACCCGGCGGGTATGGCCTTCGGTTTCCTCATCGCGCAATTCAAGGGCTTTGGCCCAACCCTCCAGGGTGGAATTATAGGCCAAGACCAGTTCGGTATTCGATTGCTGCAAATCCTTAAACAAGTTGGCATTGTCAATGGCAATCGCGGCCTGAGTTGAGAGTGCGTTCAGCAATTCCATCCATTCGGTGTCTGAGTCAAATGGAGATCGATGGAAAATTTCCAGCACGCCCTGGATCTGTCCTTTTGCGATCAGAGGCACACCGAAGTAGGACACAAATTTTTCTTGCCGCAGCAAGGGAGACCGCAGAAAATCGGTCCGCTTATGGTTCAGGTCGGGAATGGCGATGATCCGCCGTTCCAGCGCCACCAGTCCGGCATGACTTTCGCCCAATCTTAAGCGGGTATATCGTAGAGCATCTGTCACAAAACCAATTTGCATACTGAATTTCAAGCGCTCTTCCTGGCTGTCATAAAGCAGCACAGCCGCGGCATCCACGGACAAGTGCGTTTTAACCTGTTCGAGTACAACCTTAAGTGTCAAACCCAGATCCACGCTCCCTGAGATGGCCATATCCACAGTGTGGAGCGCTTCGAGATGGGCGGAACGACGGCGAATATTTTCCTCGGCAAGCATTTTTTCGGTAATATCCTTCCAGGTCGACACAAAATGGGTAATTTCTCCTTGCGGGTTGCGGAGCGGGGTGATTGTTTGGTCGATGTGGAAAAGCTGCCCGTTCTTTTTACGATTGATAAAAATCCCCCGATAGGTCTCTCCTTTCAGGATCGTTGTCCAGAGTTCTGTATATTTTTCTGCCCTGTGTGCATCTGTTTTAAATATACTCGGTGTACTGCCAATCAGTTCGTCTTCAGAATATCCGGTTATTGCAACAAAAGCCGGGTTGACGTACTGTATGACACCCTCAGGGTTAGAGATTAGCACGCCATCGGCAGTTTGTTCCACGGCGCTGGAAAGTTTACGCTGTTCTTCCTGTGCGGCTCTTCGGATGCTGACATCCCGGACAATAGCGATGACCAACATCCCTTGCTCAGTTTGCAGCGGGCCAAGACTGACCTCCACCGGGAAAAGGATTCCATCCTTGCGCAGTGCGGTCAGTTCTAATGCTGTCCCCATGGGCCGAGATTGAGGATTGGTATGATAGGTGATCCGGTAATTTTTGTGCCGCTTCCGGTACACATGCGGCAGCAAAGTCTCGATCGGCTGTTCATACAATTCTTCGAGCGGGTAGCCAAATAGGATCCCTACCATACTATTCACGCGCTGAATGATGCCTTGCTCATCCACAACGATGATGGCATTCGGCGCGGTTTCTAGCAATGAGCGGAAATGTTCTTCACTATCTCGCAGCGCTTTCTCGGCCTGATAGCGGTCGGTGATATCGCGCCCATACAAATTCACATACCCGGCATCGACAACCGGCGCTAAAGTAAAGAGAAAAACTTGATCGCCGACTTCGATTTCTGCGTTTTTTGTCTTTTTGGCTTCAAACGCATCTAAGGCCAATTTCATCATCTTGTCCGGCAGCGGATCGCCAATTACACAACCACAGGTTTCGAGCACTGGAAAACCAGCCTGATTAGCAAAGAGAATTCGTCCATCAGCAGCAACCCGTAAGACCGGGTTGGGGTTTTCTTCGGGGAAGCGCGCTAGATGTTGAATTTCGGCTTCGGCATGCCTGCGCTTCGTAACGTTGATGACACTCCCCTCATAGAAAAGGGCATTGCCATCCGGATCGAATTCCACCCTGGTGGTATGCTGCACCCAGATGATTTCGCCATCATAGCGCCGCACCTGAACTTCGAAATCTTGTACGACCCCGCTGGTTTCAATTTGCGCTATCCAGCGCCGGCGGTCTTCGAGGTTGATATAAAGGTTGCCAATATTTGAGTTCAAAAATGTTTCACGATCGGGGTAGCCAAGCATTTCCACCAGGTGGCGGTTCGCGTCTAACAACTGCCCTTGCGGCGATGAGCGAAACAGCCCCACCGGAACGCCATCGAAGAGACCCCGGTAGCGGATCTCCGACTGCCTGACCGCCTGCTCCGAATGCAAGCGATCCAGCGCTGTTGCCAATTGGCCCGCCAGAGTCATCAATAAACGCTCATCATCTTTGGAAAACGCGGCCACATTTCGGCTTTCGACATTGATCACCCCAATTACTTTATCGGCAATCTTCATTGGTACACAAAGCTCAGAGCGCATAGGATCGGGCGTTTCCACATACCCCGGTTCCTGAGTAACATCGCTAATCCGGCGCGGTTTTCCAGACGCAGCCACCTGTCCCATGACGCCCTCAGAAATCGAAAAATCTTGATCGAAATGTTCAGCCAACGAATCCGGATAGTAACAAATCGGGCGAAACACGCCCGCCTGACGATCGATTAATGGTTAGTGTAAACTTCTTTCTGTAAAATGGTGACGAAAAAGTAGGTCAAGGGTA
>CAYFMI010000059.1:0-26583 GCA_964344175.1 uncultured Anaerolineales bacterium | reverse complement strand
AACTCTACCACGTGTTGAGACCATTTTCTCTACCCACTTACCGGAAAGTAAAGAACAAAGTTGATTTCATAAAAACCCCTCCCACAGAGAGTACAGAGTTCTCAGAATTTTTTCAGTGCGCTCTGTGTTTTTTAGCGGTGCAAGAATTCAAACAAGCGATGATAAACCCAATAGAGAATTCTCTCGGTCAAACGCCAGCGCAAGAGCCAGGGACGGCGGGGCTGGCTGCTTTTGGGTTTGCCAGATGGAACCCCGGCATGGAACTCCGTTTCGGAAAGGCGATTGCCCACATGCTGCACCCACCACTCCGGCGTAGACAGGCGCAGGTAGCCCCGCTCGTTGATCGCCACATCCAGCAGGCGCACCTGCCCCATCGGGCGTCTATTCGGGATAGGCAGCACCCTGCGCAATACTGCAGCTGGGGCAACAAACTGAAAATGGCTGGCCCCAACATAGAATTGCTGGCCTGCATACGTCATACGCAGATCATCCACCGAATCGAAATGTGCTTTCGCCTTCGGTTCATCAACGCCCAAGCTGCGCGAATGACGGTAATAATCTTCCCAAGATAAGAACTTACCACGCTCGATTACCACATCCGGTATCTTCGACGCCCATTTCACGGTTCCTGTGGAAAACTCAGGTGGACTCCACATCGGCATGCCGGTGACCATTCCTACATTTGGGAGGGTATCTAAAACTTTCATTTGGGCTGACAGCCAACCCGGATGATAGTAGACGTCCATATCCGCATAGGCGACTATCTCCCCAGGAGCGGCGCCAAAGACAATATTCCAGGCCCCGGCTTTACCTATATTTTCATCTGAGAGCATCAAGTATTGGATACGCCCTTCATCCTGAGTGTCCAAGAGATATTGGCGAACCTCGGCGCAACTGGCATTATCGAAGATCATCAAATCATAATCGGTATGCGTGTGCGCCCAGAGGCTATTGAGACACAGTTTAAGAATATCCAGGCTTTGGGCAAAATAGCCGCTCATCACCGGGATATATGTGACAATCACCACAGTGACGGGCGCGGGGTCGGGGCTTTCTTGAATGAATTTAGCAGGATTTTGTCCGATACGCATAATTTACTTCCGAGAATGATCCACTGGAATCCAACTCTGTTTGGGGAACAATCTTGTCAATACCCGCCGCCCAAACATCCCGGCCTGGCGTTTGAAACGAACATTGCGCTCCCCCCTCACCCCTGTCCCCTCTCCCCCCGGGAGAGGGGAAGCCAACACGGTCAGATACAGCGGCAATAACTGCGAGCGCGGTTGTCCGTGCTTTTTGATAGCAATGACGTTGTACCCGGCCCGCTTCAAAACATGGCGCAGGGTGTGGGCGCTGAAGCTGGTCATGTGGGCAATTTCGAAGCATTCATGAGCATACAAGTTAGGCACCTCGATCAGGATCAACCCCGAGGGCGCCAGCACATCGACACGCAGATTGGTGAGATAATTCACCGGGTCGGGCAAATGCTCCAATACGTGGGCCATACTAATCAGATCGAAAGCTTCTTCGCCCGCCGCCCGCAAGTCTCGGAGATCGGCATACATCGTCAAACCTTTCTGGCGGGCGTAAAGGCGGTAGGCTTCCCCGGGTTCAACACCCACGAGGGTGCAGTCAAAATGCCCCGCGAAACGCTCCAGCAGAATACCCGATGAGGCACCAATATCAAGGTAGCGCGCGGGTTTAACAGCCTGCTTCGCCAAAAACGCCAGCAGCGAATCAGCACGGCCATTCTGCACAAAGAGATCTTTTTGCGTTGGGCCTTCATCACCCTGATAGACCTGACGGTATTCACGGGCGTAAAAATCATCCAACTCAACGGCGGTCATGCGCGGCGACTGGAAAACCAACCCACAGTTGACGCACAACCGATTTTCGACCGGCTGGCCGCGAAATTGACGGCGGTCGAAAAATTGATGGTTTTCGTGTTTGCAAAGCGGGCAATGGGTTATGTTCTCAGGCATAGTTTCTCAAATCAGGTGACAGGTATTTTGAAAATGCCTGTCACCTTAAAATGTTTACTGCCCCACCAGCTTGCGGCGCAACAGGCGCAGGCGTTTGGTAATTAACCAACGCAAACCGCGCTGGCTGGGCGAATAGATCAACCGCTCTAGTCTTCGCACCAGACGTTCCGGCTGACGCCGCGCGGGCTGCACCAACTGGTCAAGCAACTCGTGGCTGGCATCCAAAGTCATGTACATATTTTGCATGCCGCCGCCCAGTTCGGCATTGATCTGCGTCTCTTCAAGGTCGTAGTGCATTTGTCCACCAGGCAAATGAGCATAATCGTGATTTTGGTGAATCACCATCAAACTTTCGGAGGCATCGACCACAGCCCATTTTTGCTTAAGTCCCTGATAGATCATCCAGTTATCCCAGCCAGCGCGACCAATGGCGAAATCGGGAATATCGTGATAAATAGAACGCGGAAAGATGAAATAGTCGCTGCCCGAGGGTGCGTGCAGTTCCCCCTGTGAGTGGACAATCTCACTCAAAGCGGATTCCCAGCCTGGAGTGAAGGGTAATTCCTGGCGGATGTCCAGATCCCAGCGCCGCCCGACGATGAGGAATTGCGCCATCTGACTGGCTACAAGCCCGGCCGTTTTTACGAAATCGGGCAACAGCAGAATATCCGCATTGACGTAAGCCAGCAACGGGGCCTCGCTGTGCTGGCGGGCCAGGGCAAAAATGGAACTGACCAGAGGTGTGCCAAACTGATTACGGGCCACATTGGGCAAATGCCGAACCCCATACTCAGCGGCAACTTCGGCCAGGCCATTTTCTTCACCGATCAACAGGACATCCACATCAATACCCAATTGCAACCACGATTGAATAGCATTGCGCTGAATGATATTGATATGCGGGTCGGTAAAAGGTTTGGGGGCAGTAAATATCGTCAAAAAGGTCATAAGATGTTAGGTGTCAGGTAGCAGGTATTAGAGCAAGCCCTTGTTCCCAAATATCTGATTACCTGTTGCGTTCATCAACGTCCAAATGGGTTTTGTGTTTCACCTGCGCGTTGATCTGGGCGAGCTGGGGTTCGCGCTTGACTAGGCTAAGGACTTCTTTCCAGGAAAAGGCATCATCTGAAAACCGCGCCGCAATCTGGCGAATAAGTTCTAAATCTTCAGGGGTATCCACCGTCCAGCGGTAATGGCCGTAATCGGGGTGATGATGCAGCAAGGCAATGTGTAGTCCATCGGGCGTCATCGCGCTGGAGAATGGTGCATCCGCAACCTGCGTCCGAAGGTACTCCGTCGGCGTCTCATCATAAAAATAAGCCGTGACATGCTCACGCTGGTGTTTGGCGATGGCGCGTTTCCAGGCCTGTTCGAGAATATCGAATGTAAATACTTCTGTATCCAGGCCAATCGGGTACGTGCGCCCCCACGGGCGCGGCAAACGATTAGCCACAAAATCGAAACGCGGCGTGCGGGTTCGCCCACCGATTAAGGTATTGACGGCATCATCTACCAGCGCAGGGTCAACCAAGGGGCAATCGGCGGTAATTCGCACCACAATGTCGGCATGAACAGACTTAGCCGCCTGATAATATCGGTCGAGAACATCCTGCTCGCTGCCGCGGGAGCAGCCATAACCCTGCGCCTGACAAAATGCGGCCACCGCATCATCACCAGGATCGGTAGTGGTAGCTACAATCACTTCATCAATCGTCTGCGCCCGGCGGGTGCGCTCAACAACCCAGGCCAGCATCGGTTGTCCGGCAATGGGCAGTAGCACTTTTCCCGGCAGGCGAGATGAACTCATGCGAGCTTGAATAATGGCAATGGTTTTCATGATAGATACAACGGATACGAGAATAGCAAATTTTGATTATGCTATTTGCACGTTGGATGTCTCACTGGGAACTGGGTGAGCATCTACAAAACCCTTCACCCGGAACTTTTCGACATACTCGCGCACAACCCAATAATCCAGGCCGACATCTTGCGCAATATCAAAAATACTGTGCTGGCCTTCGAAGCGCATCATAATTTTCTCTACGGCACGATTGAGAGCAAAGTTCTCCTGCCAGTCTACCCACAGGCCATTGCCAGAGAGAAAAACAGGCCCGCGGAATGTGCGCTTTGGAATATAGTTGCTGGCATAGATGCGCACAATGCTCTCAACGACATCCGCCGCTCCCTGGAGCATGGCCTCTTTGATGATGTCGGGATTATCATCGGTGGTGTGGTATTCATCGTAGGGCCAACGATTAATAGAAATACATGGCACGTTGACACCCGGGCCGTTAATGACGCGCTCGTCATTCGGGGGGAAGTCTGCAAAATTGCGCTCGATGTGTTCGGCGTCCTGTAGCACATAGGCCGTAATGCGGTCAAGCAGATGATTGTGCTGGCGAGTATGGTGCCAGGCAATCGGGCTTTGGTTGCCGGTCATCTCAATGAAGATGCCCCCCTTCAAGTGCGGGATTAAATCTTCATGATTTGCCAGATAGACGATAGAGCCAATCGTTTCCGGGCCAAACCAGAAGCGCACATCCATCGAACCGGAGGGCAGGGGCTTCTCTGCCAAACGATGGGCAACTTCAACGGCCGTGACGACCCCGGCAACATCGTCGTTCGCTTGCATTGGGTGGCAAAGATGTGCCGAAATCAGCATCTCACCCACTCCGGGCGTAGAACCACCTTCAGGCTCCAGCAGCCCCGCTGCCACTCGAAAGCCGCCCGCTTCGGGATCTGCAACAAACTCCGAGCGGATCACCGCCCGATAGCGCTCATCCCGCGGCAAAGTATCAAAGACATCCTTCGGCAGGCAAAATCCCCAATCGCGCTGATAGTACTTGAAGACCCAGGGAGTGGCCCAGGGGCGCGCTTCATTGTAGTAAAGATGCGGGAGCAATGCATCCCAATTCAGAGTCAAATCCACCGGCGGCGAATAAGAAACAAGATGCAACGGGTTATCGGCAAAGTCTACAATGCGGCGGCCATCCTCAAAAGCCAGGTAGGCTTCGTGTACCACATAACGTTCGGGCACTTGCCAGGTCCATACCGGGGTGTTGGGGACAAAGCTCTCGACGGTGTAGTTTGCTGCAGCGGGCATGGCATCGCCGACGATACGCAGGGCTTCATCCATCTCGGTGGAAGCCAGCGTGCGGTGCAGGGGATAAATACGTTCGAGAAGAGGTTTGAGTTCCACTGGGTCGTTTCGTCCGCTGGGTCTATTCTTTCGATTGATCGGATGAGGCGATACGAAAAAGGAGTTTCGGATCGCGACGCATTTCACGGGCGGTAAAGTCGTAGATTTGGTTGGCATTCATCAACGAGACTTTGGCCTGACCGATTTGCGTCACGGTGATGATCCCGTCATCTTCGGCCAGCGCGCCCATTGGGTCGACCATCGTTTCAACACCCTGTTCGATATCGCGCACCAACATTTGGAAGGAATCTTCGTAGGTCTCACCGTTTTTATCGGTGACCATACCGGTGAAGGTTTTCAGATAACGGTAATCTACGCCTTCGAGTTCTTCTACGTGATGGAAAAAGGTCATGCTATCGTTGTAGGCTAACCCAATCACCATGATCTTTCCATCCAGCTGGCACAGCTTGCCAAAAAGTGAGTCGCGCTCGTAACTGCTCTTGTAGCGTTGGCGTGTTAAAAAGTCGGCTTGCGCCCCAATGATGGCAAACGAATAAATTGGGTGAAAAACGCGCTTGCTGCGCGGGTCTTTGCGCACCAACTCGGTGATAATGCCCATATGCGAAGGCGTTTCATTGACATTCCAGGGGATGCCTTTACAGAAGTCGAAATTGAAAGTGGGCATTATCAGCGTGCCCTCGTCACCCAATACGTGCAACAGGGCATCGATTACGGTCTGCGGGCCGCCATCCACACCGCCAAAAGATTTATAGGAACTATGCACCAGCAATGTGTCGCCGCGCACCACACCGAGAGATTGGAATTCATGGGTCAGTTGGTCAAATGTGAGCACTCGTATCTCCTGTTCCTGGACTTACATCTGCGATCATTTTAACGCTAATACGCCAAAAGCCTGGGGGCGGGGGCGCACCTCGCGGAAACCAGCTTGCTTCAATCGCCGTACCACGCCGCCGGTCACGCGTCTGCCCGATTTACTTTCAGGGTCACCAATATAGTGAAACATCCGTCCATTGGGCTTCAGCACCCGATAAGCCTGCCGATAGAATTCCAGCGAGTACAACTCTCCGGCCAAACTGAACATGGGTGGGTCGTGGATGATGGCGGAAAAGTGCCCGGCGACAAATGTGGCTATCACATCATAACTATCACCAATCACCTGTTCAATTTTTGGGGTATCGAATAATTTTTGAGACCAGGGATTTTTTCTGGCAATGGCCTGAGCAGCAGGGTCAAGTTCTACGGTGGTAATTTGGGCGGCATGCTCAGAGGCCAAAATTGCCGTGTAGCCCAACCCGGTCGTAGTATCGAGCACATGCCCACCTACGCGTCCCAGCGCTTTAATCTTGCTGCGTGTATCCCGCCAGGGGTCTGTGCCCTTGATGCGGTGCATCGGCAAGCCCGAAACCAACATCGTCGGCGCTGACTTCGTGGGGTAGAGGGTGTACACGCGCTGATAGGTCTCCGAAAATGTCTGAATAGCCTGCGCCTGGCCGTTTTCCACCCAAAAGCAGCTATTCTCGTCAGCGGCAATTTGCGCAAGCGCGTCCCAGCTCAGGGATTCGCCATCCGGAAAACACACCCCCGTTTCATTCAATGCAACCGTCAATATAGACAACCCCAAATCGGGCGAAAACTCTTTGGCCGATTGTGTGCCCCGCGCCGATAACAAAGAATTGGCTTGATAATGAGAAATGACGATCATGTCGATAACGCCAGGCGGTAGACTTCGAAAAGTTTGGGGAAGTTCGTCTCCCAGTTGGCGCGTGATTCTGCTAAACGGCGGGCGGCTACCCCCATAGCCGGGAGTTGTTCCCGAACAGCCAAAGCATGAAGAATACCATCCCGCAGAGAGGGGACATCGCCATCTTTGAAGAGCCAGCCGACGCCCTCATCCTCCCCCGCTGCGCCCCCCCTCCCTTTCCCGGTGGGAGAGGGAGGGGCTTGGGGGGAGGGTGAGGGGGAAACCCACTCGCGGTTGCCGGGGATATCGGTCAGCAATACGGGGGTGCCACAAGCCAGGGCTTCGAGCAACGAGATCGAAGTCCCATCGCTGTGAGAAGTGCTAATGTATAAATCGGCGGCACGATAGTAGTTAGGCAAATCGGCCTGATTGACCTGACCGGGGAAATGCACTCTGCCGAGCATATTGGCATTCATGAAGATGCGCCGAATTGTAGGGGCCAGCGGGCCGTTACCAAGCATCAGCAGACGCAGTTCCGGGCGCTGATGGGCAGCTTTCACAAAGGCGTGCGCTAAATCTTCCACGCCATAAATGGGCGACCAGCCGCGCGTCGAGAGCAGCACAAAATGGTCGGTGCCCCAACCAAGACGCTCTCGC
Source organism: uncultured Anaerolineales bacterium (assembly GCA_964344175.1). Classification (GTDB taxonomy): domain Bacteria; phylum Chloroflexota; class Anaerolineae; order Anaerolineales; family UBA11858; genus NIOZ-UU35. Next base: position 19,103 of record CAYFMI010000059.1, on the reverse strand, counting down.
AAACTGTCATCATCGCCAGGGGTATATTTCTGAATATTTGCGCCCCACGGAAAAGTGACGATTTTCTCCGGGTTCATGCCATATTGAATGGCTAAATCCCTAATGGTGGCACAATCGCCCAAAAAGGCGTTGCTTCGTTTAAGCGTATACGTTGTCGCCCAACGCCACCAGCGATTACGATGAACATCTATCAACAAATCGTAGCCCCAAGACATACTCACCAACGGGCGAAATCCACTCAGGGCGGCGAGTAAGCCTGCCGTTTGGATGGGGCCGGCCTGGATCAGGTCTGGCTCGAAGGTACGGATGACCTTCCGTAAGCTGGTCACCAGCCGGAGTGAGTCTCGCAACTTTGCCTCGGATTGCCCTCCCGCCCAATGGAGGTGTTCAATCTCCGAGGGCAGAGGCCGGTCATCCAGGGCATGTCCACGGCTTTCCAAACGCAGATAACCAATTTGATGATCGCTCTGCGCCAGCTTGGATAAAAAGCGGTGATCGTGGGTGGAATATTGGCGGCTGAAATAGAGAATTTTCATACGGGGGTGAATGTTGAAGGTTACAAGTTGAAACTTATGAACCGACATTCTCCCAGCGCATGTCCATGCCGTAGGGCATATCTGCGAGGGCTTTTTTGCCCACAAGCTGTTCCAGTTCCCAGGGCTGGAGGGCGCCATCCACATTCGGGCGCAGCGGTTCGACCATTTCAGCAGTGATCGTTTCTCCAGCCTGGATGGCGCGGGCGGCCCGCAAACAGCGGCGTTGCAGCCAGTAGGTTTCTTGCTCGCTGGCGGTGACGAATTTATCAAACGAACCCAGGGTACGCTCCAGCGTGCGCACCTGATGCACCATCTCGGCCCAATTTTCAGGGTTCATGGCAAATTTATGATCCGGGCCTTCGCGGTCATTACTGTCGGTAAAGTGCCGCTCAATCAGGCGTGCGCCCAGGGCAACTGCGCCAACAATTGGCGCCGGGCTGTGGGTATGGTCGGATAATCCTAAAACAAGATCAGGGAACATTGCCGCGTATGTTCTGAGCACGTTAAGATTGAGATGATCGTAATTTGAGTCGGCGGCGGTGTAATTGGTATTACACTGAAAGAGCACAATCTCATCGTTATGGGGGCGCACCGCCCGCACAGCCCGCACCACATCGCTGATATCGGCCGCGCCAGATGCAATCAGGATGGGCTTGCCAAATTTCGACATCCGTACCAGCGCATCGGGCCAGGACATCAGCCCCGAACCCGCTTTGTAGGCCGGGACGTAGGGATCAAGCATATCGATGGCTTCGTAATCGTAAGGCGAGGAGAAATAGTGAATGCCGACTTTGTCACACTCTTCTTTGAGGATTGGCGTCCACTCAAAAGGCACCGAGGCATCGGCATACACTTCGAAAACACTTTTGCTCCACTCGGCCTGATGCGACAATTGCCCACCTAAAGATTTGAAGCCGTAATCGGAGACAATCTTGGGGGCGCGGAAATTCTGAAATTTAGCCGCGTCGGCGCCGGCTTCCTTCGCCAGACGGATGAGTTGCTTAGCCCGTTCGAGATCGCCATCGTGATTGGCAGCAATATCAGCAATGAAATAGGTGGGGTAATTGAGGCCGACTTTGCGATCGGCGATTGTGATTTCCGGGGCCAGAATTGGGGAAGTTGACATGATACCCTCCAATAGTAAGGTAATCTATTGACAAAGGAACAATCTAGGACAGAATAATAGCGTTAGGAGTTACGCACTTGCGAGGAGAAAGTCCGAAAAATAGGGGTGTGTGGGGTGCTCCGCACCCCACACACCCCTATTTTTCGGTAAATTTTCAACGAACTGCGTAAGTCCTAAGCGTATTCTACTACTGGCCCATTTCGCGCAGGGCCTGTGGATAACCCTGTTGATAAAGTGCGTAAAGCCGCGCTAATCCTGTGGATATTGTGGGAGGAATTTCGCCCAAATCGTGGATAAGTTTGCTGACATCCAATACGAGGTTAGGGGAACGCGCGGCGGTCAGGCCTGATTCGGCCACCGAAATGGGCGATATTAACTCCGGATTAAACCCAAAGGTCTTCGCCAGGGTCACGCCAAACTCATATTTACTGGCGCTCTGGCTGCTCACCACATGGTATAACCCACTGAGTTCTTTTTTTAGCATCCCTACAAACAGGTTGGCAATATCATTTACCAGCACAGGGCAAAAGAAAACATCGGTAAATCCGTTGACGGGCTGGTCCTGCGATAAATTGTTGAAGAAAAACTCGGCCAGACTACGCCGCCCGGTTAAACTCCAGCCAAAGAGATTCACGCGCCCGACAATGGCCCGAGGATCAGCATCCAGAACAGCACGCTCACCTTCCAATTTCGTTTGAGCGTAAACATTAATCGGGTTTGGCGCGTCTGCTTCCGTGTAATTTCCCCGCAACCCATCGAAAACCGCATCGGTCGAAACATGCAACAGGCGCGCTCCGCCCCTGGAAACATGATATGCCAGTCGATGAGGGAGTTCGGTATTCAATTCCCGGGCTGCCTTGGGGGAGCGCTCACAGGCGTCCACGTCGGCCAGGGCTGCACAATGGATTACCCAATCGGGCCGGGCTTCGTCCAAAATGCGCTCGATAGCACCGGGGTCTAACAGATCAGCCTTCAGGGTAGTGAAGGCCTTTGTTTTTAGTGGATCGTTACGGTCAACACCAAAAACAGTATGGGATCGGGCGGTTTCCAGGGCCAGGTTGCTCCCCAGTAAACCGCTTGTGCCTGTAATCAGTATGCGCATTATTCACCTCATATACCTGCTTGCCTGATTCACGAATTCTGCACTCTAGCGCACAGGTAAATACGTATATGAGGGCATGCCACATACAACAATGTTATTTACCCTGCGTGTGGGCTGCCTCAAACGGAGCAATCATGGTTCGGATTTGCTCAACATCCAGCCATTGCGGGTTGTCATTGCTGATATAGCGGAAGCCATCGGGAACCGGCGTTCCTTCTGCTTTCCATTCGCCGCCCAACCAGAATGCATCCACAGGGTGGACAACAAACATATCGTCAAATTCCAGCGTAAAGCGTGACTCATCGCGCGAGATTAACATCTCATGCAGTTTTTCGCCTGGGCGAATGCCAATGAACTCCAACTCAGCGTCTGGCGCGACAGCTTTCGCCAAATCGACGACATTCATGCTGGGGATTTTTGGCACAAAAACTTCGCCGCCTTGCATTTGCTCAATGCTGCGAATGACAAAGCGGACGCCCTGCTCCAGCGAGAGCCAGAAACGAGTCATGCGTTCATCGGTTATGGTCAGCGCTTTGCTTTCCCGTTGACGCAAAAATACCGGCACTACACTGCCACGGCTTCCGACGACATTGCCATAGCGAACACAGCTGAGACCCGGTTCGCGCCCCCCGGCATAAGAATTGCTCTGAACGATCAATTTTTCGGCAGCCAATTTGGTCGCGCCATAGAGATTGACCGGGTTAACGGCTTTGTCGGTGCTGAGCGCCAAAACACGCTTTACACCCGTATCCAGAGCGGCATCCACCACATTGCTGCTACCCAGGATATTGGTCTTTATAGCCTCCATGGGGTTGTATTCACACGCCGGAACCTGCTTCAACGCTGCGGCATGGACAACAATATCGACCCCGCGCATGGCTCGTTTCAGGCGCGGCAGATCGCGCACATCGCCAATAAAATAGCGCAAATTTGGATGATCGAACCCGGCCGCCCGCATTTCATGTTGTTTGAGTTCGTCGCGACTATAGACGATCAGCTTGGCAGGTTGATATTCTGCCAACATGATTTCAATGAATTTCTTCCCAAATGAGCCAGTGCCACCGGTGACTAAAACGACTTGATCTTTCCAATTCATGATCTACTCCAAGATTAAAAAAATGTGCAAAACACCATCATCCTGTTTTACGGATGACAACTAAGGGATATTGTCCATGTTTGCCCCAAAAATGGGGAAAACGCTCTTCCATCCAAAATAGCAACCGCAACAATATACGCCCCCCAAAAGCCCCATGAATAAAGGTACGCAGGTGCTTGACGCTAACGCCACGCCAAACGAATATCTCAAACTGCATCAACGGCGTCAATTGTTCTTTAAGCCATGCGGCGTTATATTTTCGCACAAAGGTACTCTTGCGCTTCTCGGTCTCCGCATTTTGAATGGGCTTGGCAGGGTGCAGCGGAGGTTTTATACCAAAGACGCGCCGAACAATACCAATCACACGATTCGTCCAGCGCATTGGCTTCGCTAACAAGCGGGGGATACGCGCCTCACCCCACCCATTAACCACCGCCGCTTGCGAAGCGACCGCCAACACGCGATACAGTTCCTGATAGGCGGGGATATGCTCTTCCTGCGGCAGATGGTGCAACGTATGCAGCGACACGACCCCATCAAAAACACTGGCGGCAAAGGGCAAATGGGCCACATCGGCCACCACGCACAAAGCATGGTTTTCTCCGGCACGCTTGCGGGCATCTATTAATGCCACATGCGAAATATCGGCACAAACACGGAAATCGTAGCCTTGTGAGTACGTCAAATACTCCGGGTACTGGATCGGCCCAGACCCCGCATCGAGCAAGAATTTCCCCTCCGGTTTCAAATGGCGATTGACGCGCAAATGACAGCGATGGATATACTGGCGCGCAACCGGGCGCAAGTCTTCATAGCGGGCGTTCTGATAGACACCCTCGCTGACTTCTTGCCAGCCTACTTCGTCGTAAAATTCTCGTACTTCTTGTTTTATCGTCATAGGTCGTTTTGGTCCGTTGGTTGGTTCATCTTTTGGTCAGCCGTGACCAACCGGGCGAACGAACTAATTGGACCACTCTATCGGTTTGCCCAGTAAATAATCAAAAGATTTGCCAAAAACCACCATCCCTTCTTTGGAGAGCACTTTCTGTAACGGCCAGCGCTCGATATCTTTTCCAAAATGTTGGATGTGCCAGGGATAGGGTTGAGGATACTCGAAGAAGAAGCGGTAGGCATACGTCCAGGCCGCCTCGACCTGGGGGCGAGTTGGGCGGTATTCCTGAGGCGTATCCAGCACCCGATTGAGTAGTGCGAAAAACTCATCCCAAGAATCGGGGTCCAGGGTGAAGCCCTTGCCTCGGTAATGGGTCTTTCCCGTGACGATCACCGGCAGGCCGCTCATTGCCATCTCCATCCCCATTGTGGTGGTGAACACCAGGCCGACATCGGCGATCTGCACCAGATCATAAGCGTTGATTTCAGCACTGGCCGCTAATAAATGGATATTCTCCGGCAAATTAGGGAACATTGCGCGTAGAATATCATAGACAGCAGGCCCCCAGCCAATCAACTCGCCGGGATGTGTCTTGATGACAAATTGCACGTCGGGGCGCGCCATGAAAAACTCAATAGTGCGCTGAAGCCACTCTGTCATGCTGTGGCTGAAATGCTGCCGCCCCAGTGTCAGGCTGTCGCCAAGGACATTGGTCGGAAGCATCACCACGGGGCGAGAATCCAGCCCCAATTGACGCCGGGCCTCTTCACCGCCGCGCGCCGGGGTTCCCTGCCACAGGCGCACAAATGTCTCCCACAAGTTGCCTTTCTGCCGTGCGGCAAAAAATTCCCTCACACGCGTCCACTCATCTTCGGTCAGGGGCGTGTCTTTGCGAGCATCCCACAGTAAGCCAGTATCCTGGCGCATAACATCGTCATTTTGAGCCAGCCACATGCGATCATTTTGCTCGCCGAATTCAAACGTACTCACCGGGATGCCCAAAAAACGCGCCACGCGGTAGGTAATCCCAAACTCTAAGATGCTGCCGTTGGGAACAATGACCACATCGGGGCGTTCTTGTTCCATGTATGCCAGCATACGCCGGGCGTGAATTTCATCGCGCGCCTGGCGCAAATAATACAGATCCCCCTCCGGGTCGATATCTTCTCGCAGCAAGCTGTACTGCGTGTCGCGAAAAGCTGCCGTGGGCATTTGCTCGGCCAGTTCGACGGGTAATGTGCGCGCTTGCGGGGCATCGAATAACGATTCAACGTGAATGAAAGTTTTGGCAGGCTCCAGCGCATTTTGCACATACAAATTTTGCCGCCGCAGATCGAAGCGGTTGCTATCTTTCTTCCAATGTGCGTAGGGCAAATAAGTAAGGGAGACTTTGTGCCCCAATGCGGCCAGGGCCAGACTCATCAGCAAGCTGTGCTCAACCCAATAACTGAGCATGCTGAACACCAGCACACGCTTGGGCCTGGCGGCCTGTTGGCGCGCTGCTTGGGCTTGTTCTAGCCATTGAGGCAGGTGTTTGACCAAACGATCTAAATGATACCCCCCCACCGGCGGCTCGTTACTCTGCCGCAACCACCAGTAAAGTTCGGCGGTCAGGGGCAGGTCACCCAGGATTTTTTTTGCAGTTTCTTTTGCAATCATGTTATGACTCTAACCACAAAGTCACGAAGCAAAAACTCTGAGTCTTCGTATCCTTGTGATGATAGTTATTGCTCTTCAATGCGCCATTGCAAACGTGGGCGCACCAAACCGATGCGCCGCTCGGACCATTGTTTTCCGGGTGCGCCCATGCCATCGACATTGAAGGTCAGGGCGCGCTCATCCATAAAATAGCGTTTAACGCGAAACGAACTGGCGTTCAACCCCACCGTATAGCGGCCTTCGTTGAGGAAATCCGGGGGAATGGTGCAGGTGCTGATATAGTGCCCTGCCGGACGGATGCCAAATTGGTCGTATTTTTCTGGTTCATCGGTATCGAAGGATGTAAAAACATACTCGCCGCGAGCGCTCATCAGATACAGGCCAACGCGCAATCCTTGAATGGGCTTGGCGAGTTCGTACTCGACCTCGATGTGGATTGCCTCGGTGGAGCGCACCACGTCCACGGTGTTGCCGCGGTCGTCCCGCACGCGCAACGCTATCGGGAAGAAGGGCGCAGCCTCGCCTGGAATTTCATCGGTACTCCATTTTCGTTCTCCAGCTTCCGAAAATCCAGAAGTCATATAATAGTCTACGGCATCAACGGTGGGGGCACGGTAAACGATCTTGCCGCCCTCCAGTACAATGGCTTCTTCGGTAAGTCGCAAAATGGCCGACATATCGTGACTGACAAAAAGTACCGTGCGGCCTTCTTGGGCGACATCGCTCATCTTGCCAATGCACTTGCGCTGGAATTCAGCATCGCCAACCGCCAAAACTTCATCCACAACAAGGATCTCTGGCTCCAGGTGAGCCGCCACAGCGAAAGCCAGCCGCAAATACATGCCGCTAGAATAGCGCTTAACCGGGGTATCGATAAATTGCTCCACACCAGAGAAGTCCACAATCTCGTCGAATTTGCCTTCAATTTCGGTGCGTTTCATACCTAAAATGGCGCCGTTGAGGTAGATATTCTCACGCCCGGTCAATTCCGGGTGGAAGCCGGTTCCTACCTCGAGAAGAGAACCCACTCGACCGCGAATCTCCACCTCCCCCTCGGTCGGCTCGGTGACACGCGAGAGTACTTTCAGCAGGGTGCTTTTTCCGGCCCCATTGCGGCCAATCACGCCCAGCACGGAGCCTTGTTTAACGGTAAAAGAAATATCGCGCAGCGCCCAAATCGTCCCATCTTGTTCAACGCCAGTAGGGGCCAGCCCGCGCCGAATGCGCTGGATGGGCCAGGTGGCCACATTGACAATGCTCTCGCGTAACGTGCGATATTTCTCCGGCGCGGTGCCGATGCGGTATTGTTTGCCGAGATTTTCTACTCGGATTGCAAGATTGTGCATAAAATCAACTTTTCTCGAATCTTTGCCACTAAGACACGAAAACTGTATAGGTCAACAAAAGCTTGTACAAATATTTCTACCGCGGCTCCGCGGAGTTCGGTGAGTTATCTCAGAAAAAGCGCGATTCTCTGCGCTCTGCGGCTCCGCGGTGTTCAATTCCCTTTTGACCATAACACAAAGAAAGACAAATACCTGTGCTTTTTTTCTTAGTGTCTTTGCGCCTTTGCGGTGAAAATTCATTCAAACCATATCCGCGAAGGTACGCTCCATGCGGCGGAAATAAAACAGCCCGGTGACCAGCACCACCACCGCCACAGCCACCGAGATCGACATGGTGACAGAAGCTGCCGGGTCAAGCTCAATGCCCAGCATTGCCCAGCGGAAACCCTCCACGACTCCGGCCATGGGGTTCAGGGCGTAGACCAACTTCCAAGTTCCGGTTATGTACCCGGCGGAATAGGCCACCGGAGTCAGGTACTTCCACATCTCGGTCAGGAAAGGCAGCACATAGCCAACGTCGCGGTAGAGCACATTCAGCGAGGAGAACCACAACCCCACCCCAAGGGCAGTGACCATGGTCAATAGCAAAAATAGCGGCAATGTCCAAATTGCCGAAGTAACAGGAATTTTGTAATACGCCATCATCCCCAGCAAAATCACAAAGGCAATGAAAAAATCCACCAGCCCGCTGAGCACAGTCGATACCGGGATCACCAGACGCGGAAAGTAGATTTTGGTTATCATATTGCGGTTCGAAACCATCGAGCGCCCGGTGTCGGTCATTGCCTTCGAAAACAATTGCCAGGGCAATAGGGCTACATAGGTAAAAATTGTGTATGGCACGCCTTCCGAATCCAGGTTTGCCAATTGACCAAAGATCAGCGAGTAGACAATCATCGTAATGACCGGGCGCAAAATTGCCCAGGCCGCGCCGAGTACGGTCTGTTTATAGAGCACCTTGATGTCGCGCCAGGTAAGGAAATAGATAAGCTCGCGGTAGCGCCACAAATCGCCCAAATTTAACGCCGTCCAGCCGCGCGTGGGGCGCAGGAGGATGGTTTCAGGAACGGATTGTTTGGTAAGAGTTGTTTCTGTCATAATAGTCGCGCCAGGACATCCTGACGTCTAGACGTCTATTGAATAGACGCTTGATTTTCTTTGAACCACTCAATCGTTCGCTTCAAGCCCTCTTCAAACGACATCTGTGCTTCAAAACCAAAATAGGCTTTCGCCCGGCTGGTGTCGAGACCGCGGCGGGGCTGTCCGTTGGGTTTGCTGGTATCCCAAACAATCTCACCGCCAAAGCCGGTCAGCCTGGCAATTTGGTCGGCCAAATCCTTGATGCTGATCTCCATTCCTGCGCCAAGATTGACCGGTTCGGGGCCGTTGTATCGCTCGGCGGCCATCACAATGCCGCGGGCGGCATCACCAGCGTAGAAGAATTCGCGCGTCGGGGAGCCATCACCCCACAGCACAACTTCAGCATCGCCGCGCTGTTGGGCCTCCACCATCTTGCGGATCAGGGCTGGGATGACGTGCGATGTTTCTAAATTAAAGTTGTCACGCGGTCCGTAGAGATTCACCGGCAATACATAAATGGCATTGAAACCGTATTGCTCGCGGTATGCCTGGGCCTGCACCAAGAGCATCTTCTTCGCCAGACCATAGGGAGCATTGGTTTCTTCGGGGTAGCCATCCCACAGGTTCTCTTCTTTAAAGGGCACGGGCGTAAATTTAGGGTAAGCGCAAATTGTTCCAATCGCAACAAATTTCTCGACCCCTTGCTCCCAGGCAGCGTGCATCAGTGGAACACCCATCATCAAATTTTTGTAGAAGAATTCTGCCGGGCGTTCGCGATTAGCCCCAATGCCACCGGCCAATGCCGCCAGGTGAACAATCACATCGGGGCGCGCATCCGTTAACATGCGCTGGATATCGCCCGCTTGGGTCAAATCATACTCTTCAATTTTTGGGATAAAAATCTCACTTGCGTTGTGTGCCCGCAACTCTTCCTGCACATACGAACCCAAAAAGCCCGCTCCGCCGGTCACACAAACTCGACGGCCAGCCCAAAATTCTTTTGAATCGGGGTATCTATTTTCCATGTTTACCTATCCATGCTAATAACTTGATCTTCCCAGCGATGCCAACCATCAAAACGCTCGGCCAACAAGGGCTTGCCCTCACCAGGCGCCTCAAGTCCTAATAATTCCAAATCGGCATCCATCATGATACGCACCAACTCGTGGAAGCGGATTTTCGGCTCCCAACCCAAAAGTTCACGCGCCTTTGTTGGCTCAGCCAGCAGATAATCCACCTCGGTGGGACGGAAATACTGCGGGTCAATTTCGACGTAGTCTTCGTAATTCAACCCCACATAACCAAATGCTTCCTTCAAAAACCCGCGCACCGTATGAGATTCACCCGTACCGATGACAATATCCGCAGGATGGTCCTGCTGTAACAACTGCCACATCACCTCGACATATTCGGGAGCATAGCCCCAATCGCGTTTTGAGTCAAGATTGCCCATATAGAGTTTTTTCTGCTTCCCGGCCAGGATCGACGCGACGGCGCGGGTGATCTTACGTGTGACGAAGGTCTCGCCCCGGCGGGGAGACTCATGATTGAAAAGAATACCCGTACTGGCAAATAAATCGTATCCGTCACGATAATTTTTGGTCAACCAATGCGCATAAGCTTTGGCCGCGGCATAAGGGCTTTGCGGCTCAAAAGGTGTGGTTTCGCTCTGAGGGGGTTTTGCGCTGCCGAATAACTCACTCGTCGAGGCCTGATAGAAGCGTACCGGTTTCCCATTGCGGCGGATGGCCTCTAGAATGCGCAGCGCGCCAATGCCGGTGACATCGCCGGTGTATTCCGGCATATCAAAACTCACCCGCACATGACTCTGCGCCGCCAGGTTGTAGATTTCATCCGGTTGGACGGAATGTATCACATTCTGCAGGCTGTCAGAGCTGGCAAGGTCACCGTAATGCAGGCGCATTTTAGCTTTCTCGCCGTTGTGAGGATCGCGGTACAAATGGTCAATACGCCCGGTGCTAAACGTGCTGGCACGGCGAATGATACCGTGAACTTCATATCCTTTCGAGAGTAACAATTCGGCCAGGTACGAACCATCCTGACCCGAAATTCCGGTAATTAACGCTTTTTTAGTCATAGTGTTCCTTCATTCGTCCGATGAGTCCGTTGGTCAAATTCGTCCAGTTGGCCTAAGCAACAAACCAACCGGCCCATCGGACTAACTGACAATAAACCGCGCATTACGATAACGCGGATCGGCGGGGTTACGGATCAACCCGTTTTGCAGCGCTATTAAGATTTCCCGAATACCATTGTCTACGGTAATACGGGTGGTAAAACCTAACTCACGCTTGATTTTGTCGAACGAAACAGCAATATCACGCATATCGCCGCCAAAGGTAATATCCTTATTGTCAACAATCGTCTCTGGCAAACGCTTCAGAATCAGCTGAACAACCTCACTTTTCGTCAGGTTGCCATCTTTTGCGCCTACGTTATAAATTTGCCCGCGAATTTTCTCTAGCGGAGCCTTAAGGCCCAGAATAATACCATTAACGGCATCGGCGATATGAACAAAAGAGCGCGAGTAGCCGCGCTGATATATCATCAAACGTCGGCGGCTGAAAGCATCCAACACGAACTGGTTGACAATGAGGTCAAAGCGCGGGCGCGGCGATAAGCCATACAGCGTCGCGGGGCGGAAAATCAGCGGCGCACAGTCGTTATCGGCATGGGCCTGCAAATAACGCTCCGAAGCCACTTTGGTTTCGGCATACAATGATTGAGGATTTAGCGGCGTATCTTCGGTAACAAGCTGGCCGTCGATCGAGAGACCATAATTGCTATAGGTAGAAAGGTAAATAAATCGCTCCACCCCCATGCTCACAGATTGCTCGAAAACCCATTGCGTAGACTCAACATTATAGCGCCAGGCGACTTGCCGACCCACCAGCTGGCAGGCCGGGAAACCGGCGATAGCCGCCAGATGAATGACCACTTTGGGCGTCGGCCAATCATCCGGCACAGCCGTACGGACAGCGCGGTTCTCACACACATCGGCTTTGACAAAGTGAAAATGATCATTTGATAAATAGGCTAATAGCGATTCACCGCCATACAACAAATCATCCACTACGGTGACACGGTAACCCAAGCGCAATAACTGACCTGCCAAAAAGGAACCAATATACCCGGCCCCTCCGGTTATCAGAATATGCTCACTCACGATAACACATCCTCCACACGGTACACGCGCCAGCCGCGCACTTCCAGCGCAGGTAAACTGGCATCATGATCCACATCAACCCCCTCCTCCAGACACGTCAAGCGAATCACATCCACCAGATCGCCCTCCCCAAAAATTTGGATGCTATCGTAACCTTCGGCGCGAATCTCGGCTAAAAGCTCTAATACCCGGCGGCGCGTGCGGCGAAAAAGCATCATCGAATTTTCGACATACTTCACGGTCAGATGGGCGCGAAATGCCAGCCCTTCAGGGGTGATAATGTAGCGCAGTTTTTTTCGTTCGGCGCGTTTTAGCTTGATGAAACCTTTCTCGACCATGCGCTTAATATGCCAATTGACCGTACCCACGGCAACATCGAGTTTGTCGGCCAGCGTGGATTGATTAACATCGGGATTTTGCTCAATGGTTTCAAGCAAAATCAACTCGCGGGTTTCGTGTGCATCGTCTAGATTCATAAGTATTAGGAGTTATGCACTTGCGCAGGGAAAGCCCAATATCTTTCATCGAACTGCGTAAGTTCTAAGTATTATACCTAAAATTCAACTTCTGAATTATAACCGCCGCGCCCCACAGGTCAAGATGCAGGTATAATCTCAGCATTCATCAAAATTCAATGGCTTGAATGCATAATTCAAGGCATCGCATCTTTAGTGCCGTTCATCTTTACTTCAAAGACTTTATGCGCCGAAGATAATCTATGCTTAATCGAATCCCCCCTCCCCTGCGCAAGCCGCTAGCCCTGCTGTTCGAGCTAGTCGGGATCATTTGCATTTTTGGCGCGCTGAGTCTCGATCTGATCCACAACCCATCCAACAGCTATGGCATCGGCACAATCCAAACTCTTGGGGTCATGGTAGGTTTCATTACCGTCATCTTGAGCGGCATCCTTGCCCCCCGTGAGGCGCACCCTGCGAAATCTGTCAGCGCGTTGGTTTTCGCACTTGGCATCATTTTGTTACTCATCAACCTGAGCGGGGTGTTGATCCCGCTGCGCGGTGCGGGCGTGTACGACGAAATCGAATACGCGGGATATGCGCGCACGGTTCAACACCGCGCCAAAGATGTCTATGCCCAAATAAACCGTAACGCGGCCATCGATGAGCAATACCCCGAATACGTTAAACGCCTAAACAAGTTGATCTTCGAGAGTACGGTGCATTACTGGCCCGAGAGCGGCGACCCGGCCTTTCGCTTGCGCGTTCCCCTGCGCGAGAATTATCTAATTTACTTCGAGCAACTGCTGCATGGCAAGCGCGACAATTACGAGTTCTGCCGCGCCGAGCGCGCTATCGAGCGGGCCGTTTCGGTATGTTCGCAGGCTTCGAAGATTCTGACCGACATCCTGACGCGCAATCGCGTGAAGGCACACATTGTTGGTTTGGAGGGGCATGTAGTGGTACGCGCCCGTGTCGACAAGGACAACGACATCTGGTGGATCTTGGATGCCGATTATGGCGTCGTCATCGAGTACGATATTGCTGATATTGAAGCCAACCCAGAAATCATTCGTCCTTTTTACGCCGCTCAGACATACAGCGGTGCGGTGATCGATAGTTTAGTTGGAATCTATAGCCGGGAGGGGAACCGAGTTATTGATGAGAATCTGGAATGTGAAGCGGAGGATCATTCTTACCTGCTCAAATGGATGCTCCCCGTAGTCGGGCTAATCCCGCTCCCCATGTATATCCTGATCGGTCGAGTACGTAAGTAATCACGCGTACAGGTGACAGGCACTTTTCAAGTGCCTGTCACCTTATCACTTTAGGGATCGATCCAAATATTCACGGCGGATAAGAAATTCGCCCTACGTAGGTCAGGTTTCCATACCTGACGGGAAATTCTCAGATAGGCTCTTAGTCTACAATCTTGTAATCAGCGACGCGCTGTTCGAGTTCATTCCACACATCCACAGGGGGATGCCCGGCGGAAAGATTTTTGGCGATAAAACGCCCCATATCGACACAGTGATCGGAATTATTGTAGTTATACATGCCAATGCGCCCGGTCAACAGCAGATTTTTGGCTTCTTGTAATTGGCTGCTGATCCGTTTTATTTTGTCCACATAGGCCAGGTCATAGCGCGGGTAGAAATTGCGCGTACGAGTAACGTAATAACTGTTGACATCTTCTGCCTTCAGGAAACCGCCCTTGATCAGGCCCTCTACCGTTTTCTGGGCGAGTTCTTCATCACTGGCCTGCCACTGCCAGCTATCTTCATCACAGGTGAAATCACAGGCAATCGCCGTTCGGCCTTCGGGGCCTAGCTCAGGGTTCATCTGCTTTTGCTCGAAAATGCGACTGAAAATATAGTCACGCTCGGGGAAGAAAATCCACTGGTCATCCAGCAACAGGTCTTTCTCGGCAAACACATACACCAGCACTAAATGCCGGAACTGTAATTCTTCGATCGAGGGGAGCACCGCAGACTCAGGGCCAAAAAGCAAACGTCCCAGCACCGGCAGCGGGATGGATGAAACCAGATAGTCGCTTTCGAACTCGGCAGGTTTGCCATCTACAAGTCCGCGCACAGCGGTGATTTTGCTGCCTTGACGCACCAGTTCGCGCACATCGGCATCAACAAACACCTGTCCGCCATTGGCTTCAATATACTCCAACATCGCTTGAGGCAAATCGCCAAATCCGGCGCGCGGATAGTAGAAGAATTCGGCATTGGTTTCGGCGGTCTCTTTTTTGATGCCCAACAGTTTGAGAATCACTTCGATACCACCCGAAGCGGGGACGCGCGCCCGCGCCATTTCTGGGTGGAGGCTGTCGGGGCCGCCCCAAACCTTGTCGGCCAGGGGTTCGAAAACCAGTTCGTAGGCCGGACGCCCAAAGCGCTGGATCATATATTCTTCGTAGCTCTTGGGGGCTGGATTCCCTAGAATACCACGCACCAACTCCAGGGCGTAGCCCAGTCCCAGCCGCACAAAGGTGCCCAATCCCAGCACTTTCGCCAGATTCCCCAATTTAAGCGGGTAATCCACCAGATGGCCGCGCAAAAACAGGCGGTTCTTTTTAGGCAGGGTCAGCAGGCGGTCGCCCATCAGGCTTTGAATTTCATCTAGCACACCGGGGATCACCGAGTAGATTTTGTGGGCGCCGTAATCGAGGGTGAAGCCATCATGCTCAAAGCTGGCACACAACCCGCCGGTGACGGAGGCCTTTTCCAACACGGTGACTTCGTATTTTCCGGTTTTGGCGAGGAAGTAACCCGCCGATAGGCCGCCGATACCGGCGCCAAGTACAACAATTTTTTCTTTCATAGCATCCATATCTTTTTTACTACGAAGACACAAGGACACAAAATTTTTATAGCTTACTTTGTGCCTTTGTGTCTTTGTGGTGAATTATTCTTGGTTGGGCTGGGCGACAACAAGGATTTGCCCCATCCAATAGGGAATTTGCAGGTGTTCGAGGCGCAAGGCCTTGACGACTTTTGTGCCAAATTTTGAGAGCCAGGGGATATAAGGCCCCATGCGGAAGAGGATATACCCCAATTCGAGGCTTTGCCAGTGCAGCTTAATTCGCTTGGTGCTAAAGCCGCTGGCAGCAAGCATTGTCTGAATGGTTTGGCGGGTGAAGTAGTAGAGATGCACCGACAGCAGGAAAACCCATCGCCGTCCCATCAGCCGCGAAACCAGCGAGCCGATATCGGGATAGTTGACAATCAGTACGCCATCGGGCTTCAGCACCCGGCGACATTCGGCAAGTACGGCTTTGGGATCGGGCGTGTGTTCGAGCACATCCCACAGAGTGAGCACATCGAAACTGTCATCGGCCAGTTCCATATCATCCATGGTTCCGGCCTGAATTTCGATGCCATAGTGCTGGCTGCCCCACTCGGCCATCCACTTATTCGGTTCGCAACCGGCAACCTCCCAGCCGCGGCGATGCGCTACCCCAAGAAATGCGCCGCCCGCGGTGCCTACATCTAAAATGCGGCCCCGCTGAGGCTTGAATTTTTCGATCAAGTCAAGCGATTTAGCAAAGGTCAACTCGCGGCCTTTGTTCTGCGAGATGAAGGCTTCATCGGTGCCTTCGCTATAACCGGTGATAACCACATCACTTTTGAGGCGCGGGGTGAGATACTGCAATCCGCACTGATTACAACCCACCAACTGGTCTACAAGAATTTCATCGCCTGATGAGCGGAATGTCTCTAGAATATCAGCAGGGCGGGCATCTTCATAACGCGGGGGGTAGATGACTGCGTAATCATCCGCGCCGCACAGATTGCAGGGAACATCTTCGAGCAGGGCTTGGTATTGTTCTTTGGTATTTGTCATTGTTTCCTTACTGAGAATAACCGAAAAAAGGTGTGTGCGGGGGCGTATGCCCCCGCACACACCTTTTTTCGGAGTCTTACTGCCAAGTCCTTGACCTAGGCAGTTATTTTCTTTGCATAATCTGTTTGAGCTGCCGGAAACGCGTATTAACGGCATTGAGCACCAATCCCAAACCAAAGGAGAAAGCGCTCAACAAAGCCAAGATAGCACTAACCAGCAAGATCTTCGGTTGTCCGCTGAAGGGCAACACGCCCAAAGCCACCAATAATAACACAAAAGACAACAGCCCAAACAATCGCAACGGGTAATGATCGCGCAACAAGATGGCGGCGGTGAGCATGATGCGATAGCCATCGCGCACGGCATTGAGCTTGGAATGACTGTCGGCTGGGCGGCTGCGATAAGAAATCGGCAATTCGATGATCTCCATACCTTCTTCAAGGGCTTGCAGGGTCATTTCGGTTTCTGTCTCAAAGCCGGGGGTCAGCAGAGGGACATTTTGCACAAACCGACGGCTGAACACGCGGTATCCGGAGAGAATATCGCGATAGCGCGTACCAAACATCCTATTGATGCTCCAAACAATCAGCCGGTTGCCTACTTGATGGAGCCAGCGCATATTTTCATCGGAAGCTGTTGGCAGGCGATCACCGACCACCATATCAACATCGCCATTTAATACCGGCTCCAACAACTTGTGAACATCTTCTGCAAAATAGGTATCATCACCATCTGCCATCACCAGCGCATCGGCAACAATGTGCTCAAATGCTTTCTGAATGACATTGCCTTTCCCCTGCTTACGGACATGATACACAATTGCTCCGGCTTCGGCGGCTAATTTCGCGCTATCGTCGCTAGAGTTGTTATCAAAGACATAGATTTCAGCATCCGGCAGTTGAGCGCGGAAATCGGCGATCACTTGTTGAATCGTAATCGCCTCGTTATAACAGGGGAGCACAACGGCAATGTGTGGGGTTTGGTTTTCAGTCATGGTTTTAGACTCTAAGGGTTTTGATCACAGCCACAATGTATCAAACAGTCTTCGCATTCAGGAGCATTATTGTCGGTAATTCTCGCAGGAAACCCTTAGAGTCTCCTAGCGGTCGAACCATTTTAACATCAAAGCGCGGTAGGGAACCATTTCCATTTTCGTTTCGAAGCGGCGCCGGAGGAAATTGCATGCCTGACGAATGATTTTGCCAGGATAGTAGCGCAGTTTCCACAACAAGAAGGCGGCGTACAAGCGTAAACGGAAGGCGCTCAAGGCTTCGTAATCTTCGCGCCAGGTGGGGGTGAAATTCATGTCCGAGAGTGACGCATAGCCGCTGAACTCATCGAATATGGCCGAACCCGGCACCGGGGTGATGATGAACAACGCAATCTCGTCCACGCCTTTGCGTGTCAAGTTATGCACCATATCCCAGGTCATCCGTAAATCTTCGGCGGTTTCACCGGGGAACCCAAGCACAAAGCAGGCCTGCGAGCGAATGCCCACTTGATTCATGCGCTGTACCAGTTGCACGGCATGGTTGAGATCAAAAGGCTTGCGCATCAACTTAAGCACCCGCGGCGAACCGGTCTCCGGCGAAATCGAAATATAGCGGCATCCCGCCTGAGCCATCAAATCCACCGTTTCTTCATCGCGGATGGTCTCCACCTTTGTTCCGGCAACCAGTTTCCAGGTAACCTGCAAACCCCGCTCAATAATCTCGGTGCATATCTCACGGATGCGGGTATCTGAAATCGTGGGATCCAAATCTTCAATGTGAAATTCGCGAACCCCAAACGCCCTGACATGGTGTTCCATCTCATCCACTACGTTGATAGCCGAGCGCGCCCGCCACTTCTGCCCATTGGTCGCCGGGACAACGCAAAAGCGGCATGGATACGGACAGCCGCGCGAGGTCAGCAAAGGCAGGTAACGATTATCGTGCTGCGGCCCGTGCGCGAAACGCAAATTCCAGTAATTTTCCAGGGGGAATAGATCCCAGGCTGGAGTGGGCAGCGAATCCAAATCCTGGATAACATCATCCGGCGGATTGAAGAAGGATGGGCTTCCCAATCCCGCGAGCTGCTTCAACTCTTCGGGCGGATTCTGCCCCCCCAGGTGGCGCGCCACAATCACGGACTGACGTTCCGCTTCACCTGTTAACACGTAGTCGGCGCCGGCATCGAAAAAGACCTGACGGACATGCTCCAGGGCATAGGCTGTGACCGCCTGCGTATTTTCTAATATCACTACCGGAAGTTCTGGATGCCGGCGTTTTATGGCGCGTAAAACAGTCTCGCTGGCAATGTGATTGGTCAAGTTGATAGCAAATAGGAAGACCATTCCCACATCTTCGGGGATGCGTGCCAGCACTTCGTCTTCAGACAATCCCATTAGCGTGAATTTTTCGCCGCGCCGCGCCAGGCGTGGTTTCTCAGCGAAGGCATCGATCACCTGAACGGGCAAACCAGCTTCACGCAAAGCCGCGGCTGTATACGCCAACCCAATAGGCATATAGATGATGCCCGTGGTGAAAGGGTCATTGCGCTGCACGACCAAACTGGGGTTGATGAGGATAATTGGTTTCATAAACGCATACGCCCCAAAGGGTATTGACAACCCTCAGGGGCCGACAAGTTACGGCATCATCTCACATGATAATTCGGACGATGAGCGCAGGGTAGTATACTCGCCTTCGTCATGCAAGACAACCACCAGGGCGCCCAGGGCAAACGCATCTTATGTCTGAACAAGTGAGTTGAAGCCGGAAAGAACCT
>CAYFMI010000058.1:0-27339 GCA_964344175.1 uncultured Anaerolineales bacterium | reverse complement strand
CTGAAAGGTTATGCTACTCATACCCTTATTTTACTAAATGTCAACAGAACCTAATACCCATAGGCTGTGCGAGTTCGCGAGCCTAGATACGAAAGCCCTTTCATAATGCCGATGGCAATCAGCAAGACCCACCATGAAATCGCGATGGGCATAAACACCTTTAGCCACTGCCCACTATCAAAGTAGAAAAAAGCATCTTCCGGCACAACCAGCCAACGACCGTTGATCTCTTTGATATAGTGTGTCTGGCGGTGATAGGTATCGAAATCGAAATACAGATAGTGGAAATAGCCCTGCTCATCCACATCGATTAAAATTGAAAAGTGAAGTTCTGGCTTTGGCGCCAAGATGTCCGAAAAACGCTTCAAGCCCGTCAATTCGGTATAGAGCGTCATATCGCCTTGCTGTAAGGCACGTTCTAAGTCAATTGCCACCATACCGGGCGAATCGTACTTCGCCTGGTATTCCGAAGAAAAATAAGCCGCATCATAACGGAACTGACTGTGGATTTGCACCCCCAGAATATATACACCCGCAATCAACAATGGCGCCAACACCAAACCAACTGCACGTAACCAACGAGACATTTTTACTTTATCCTCACCGTTTTGAGTCTGCACAGTCATCTTAACCTCCTGAATGTGCGTTAACCATCACACTCTCCATAAATAGAAATGAGTGTTTTCTTTCGGCCCAGTCTAAACTCTTGCAGCATGTCCATTTCTGCCTCCTTTCACACAATGCGCTACACAAATGAAACCGGCAGCCTTACAAAACTCACCTTCGCAAGGGATCGCCCACAACACCGGTCGTACCCGCAACCACCCCCAAACACGACATATCCCACTAGTCATACTTCCAAATACCCGAAAAGGTTTATTTTTCTGTACCAGTATCTGGAAGGGCATTCAGAGAATATTGACTATGCAATACCCTCGGATGGCCCCAAAATTATACATCGAATCTAAAAAATGTCAATATTGACTTTTGATTTATTTATTTATACAGGCTATATTATCAATATTTCTTTTATTACACTCAATATTTCACAACCGCAATCAAGGCTGCAAATCCACACGGAGAAAAACCATGCCCTCACCCCACTTTCAAGCGCAAACCGCTCAATTCGTCAAAACTCATCAGTTGAAAATCCCGGTCGGTGACCGCTTGCTCGATCTTGTTTCCGAAATCGGTGAAATTGCCAAAGAGGTACTCTCCGCCACCGGCTACGGGCAACGGCATTTTCGCCCTGGCCCAAATTGGGAATTGGAGTTGGGGGATGCGTTTTTCTCACTAATCTGCATTGCTAATTCCACCGATGTGGATTTAATTTCCGCCCTGAGGAAAGCGCTGCAAAAATATGAAACGCGTCTGAACGAACATGGCGATGCACAATCCAGGGAATAGCGGGCGCGCCTACCCGAAGACTCTGCTACACCCGAAGCGATTCACCTAAGGCCGCCGCGAGCGCATCAAGATCATCTTGCGAGTTGTAACCCTGCACCGAAACGCGTACATACGCATCGCCGCCCCAGCGGAACAGCGGCACCTCGATGCGGTACTGATCGTACAATCGCCGTTTCAGTGCAGCAACCTCCACATTGGGAAGGCGCACTGCAAACATCTGGCCGAACCAGCGCGGAGTCTCCGAAGAGATGGGGGGGATCCCTGTCAGCGCGTGGATATCTGCCCGTGCCGTTTGCGCCAGGCGAAAACAGCGCTCACGCACGCGCTCCCACTCGTGCTGCTGTTGAAACTCAATCGCCGCGGGCACACTCAGAAAAGCCGCCAGATCGCGGGTTCCCTGCCATTCGTGATAATCTACGTATCGGTTCCCGGTCCCATAACCCTCTTCGGGCTGATACCCCCAACTAATCACCAGCGGGTCAAGCCAGCCTTGCACCTCGGGGTGAGCGTACAAAAAGGCGGCTCCTTTGGGAGCCATTAACCACTTATGGCAAGCGCCGGTGTAAATGTCGGCAGCGATATCTTGCAAATCCACCGGAATCTGGCCGGGGGCGTGCGCGCCATCGACAATGCTTAGAATACCGGCGGCGCGCGCCCGGCGGCAAATTTCTTTCACGGGGAATATCAGCGCGGTTGGGCTGGTGATATGGCTGATAAAAATCACCCGCGTTCGGTCTGTGACCCCCGCCCAGAACGATTCCACAAAGGCCTCCGGCGTTGATACCGGCAAGGCGACTGGCTGCTGCATATAATGTGCGCCAGCTTTTTGGCAATAGTACTGCCAGGTGCGCGTCATAGCGCCATACTCATGATTGGTGGTCAGGATCTCGTCGCCTAGCTGAAGACGCAAACTGCGGGCGACCATATTGATGGCTGTGGTTGGGTTGGGGAAATACACCAGATCTTCTGCATGGCAATTGAGATATTCGCCCAAAGCGCGGCGTGCCCGACGCAGATGTACCACAGCCTGACGCCCCAGAAACTCAACCGGCTGACGCTCCAGCATTCGCTGCCATTCCTGATAGGCATCCAACACAGGGCGCGGACAGGCCCCAAAAGAGCCGTGATTTAAGAAAATCACCTCAGGGTCGAGTAAAAAGTATTTTTTCACAGAAGCTCCTATCCTTAAGTTTGACCTTCCGTCTGGGGCAAAAAGCAACCCCAGGGACGCGTGCATCCCTGGGGTTGTCGATTCCAAAAACTTCTACTCAACTAATTTCGGATACTTTGGGTTTGACCAGCGCGCCGACAACCAGCAGCAATGTCCCCAGCAGTACTATCACTACCGCTTGCCACATCAGCGGTTGGAAAATGTAGTGCGTCAGCCGCGCCAGCACAGAGACAAGCTCATCGCGGACTAAAACCGGGACATCACCCAGGGGGCCAAAGGCAACCAGCCCCAAAACCGAAGTGCGCGAGATCATCGATACCAAGAGCGAAAACCCACCACCGATCAACAACGGAATGCCCCACCAGCGCCCCAGTTCTTTTAGCGAGCGCACTGCAAAGAGCAGCACCAACAGCAAAATGACCGCTGGGATGAGCGGCACCCATTTCATCACCGAACGCAGGAATTGGATTTGCAGCTTGATGCGCGTCATTCGATCGTCGGACGCTCCGGCTTGTTGGGAGAATGTCTCGGTCAGGTCAAACGTATCTGGAATTTGCGCAATGACTAAGCCCAGGGACCTGTGAAATTGATCCACTTGCAACGATAGCCAGGGATCGGGGAATTGGCACATCTCAAAGGGTACTTCGCCGCTCCCGGCGGTCTGAGTGGCTTTGAAATCGGCCACCTGATCTTCGGAGCACGGCGGCATTGCACTGAAGACAATTTCCATAACATTGCGCCCGTGCTCGGATTCCAGGCGTGATTTGAAGGCTGATAGGCTCCAAGATATTTCTGGAAGCGGGGCGTCGGAATCGAGCCAGAAGTAAACGGCATCGACGGCTGTGGAAATCCACTGTTCAGCCATTTCATCTGGTAATGCCTCGGCCCGGATAGCTTGCCAGCTTTCCATATCGAGAAAGCTGAATAAGGCCAACAAATTTGGCTGACCGACATCACCCCCGCCGACGCCCTCAAATTCACCGGCGCGCTGCTCGGCATACCATTGCACGCCAGCGGGGATCAGGTCTGATTCCAAAACGACATCGGTGAGAATCGACTTCACCAGCGGTGGATTGAACACGACCCCGCCAACATCATAGAACAGCAACGACAATGGCAGGCTGATGAGAAACAACAACACAAACAATAGCCCAATAGTTTTGCCAAGAATTTTCATAGTGACCTCCAAACGATGCGTCGCGTGCAAAGTTTGTCAGCAATAGTATACACCAGGTTTTGAGCCGCTATTTGGTCGTCGAGGTCAATTACGGGGTAAGCGAAGATGACCAACGGTCTCCAGGAGTTCTTCCAGGGGCATGTGTGCCAACGATTCGAGGCGATAATCCGCATGGTCGAGGGGTAGTAAACGCGTTAACGGATTCGGCACAGCCGCCGCAAAGATCCCGGCACGACGGGCGGCGGAAATGCCATTGGGCGAATCCTCCAAAACGATGGCTTCACTTGCTTCCAGTGCCAGAGAGTTCAGCGCCAGGCGGAAAAGCGCCGGGTCGGGCTTGGTGCGTTCCACATCATCCGAGGTGTGGATGGCATCAAAATAGGGCGTCAGGCCCAGCCGGTCGAGATGGCCGCCCACCCAGGCCTGGTCGGAGCTAGAAGCTACTGCTAATTTCATCCCCAAACGCTGCGCCGCTTCAAGATAGTCCACCACGCCGGGCAAAATTGGTTGCTGCACGACGAGTTCTAACTCACGTTGCAAACGGCGCTCACCCACCACGCTGCGATCCAGCCGCCGATTCAAGTGCCCTTCCAGGCGCGCCAACGGGTCAAAATGCTCCTGCGGCGAAGTGCCAATGATCTGCCCCCACTCATCGAAAGGCAATTCCTGGCCATATTCATGGTAAAGTTCACGCCAGGATTGGTATACTGTACTTTCGGTATCTAAAATTAAACCGTCGAAATCAAAAATCAAGCCGCGTATCATGGTATCTCCTTCTGATTGGGTGCGAAACCCCAGCCCAAAATTCTACGTATAACGTCACAGGCAAGTTGCTCGACTTGCTCAAGTATACTATTGCCCTTTATAATGCATCTGGAGGAACCTATGAGTCAAGATAAGCAAACTGAAAAGAAACCTGTAAAATATGATGGACAATTATTCCGCAATATCGGTAATGAGATCCGTCTGGTCTTTCGGCTACTGGCCGACAAACGCGTCAGATGGTGGCTAAAGCTGCTCCCCTTTGCTTCGGCGATTTATTTCATTTTCCCCGATTTGATGCCCGGCCCGGTTGATGATGCCGTGATTATCTTTGTGGGCATCTACACATTTATTGAACTGGCGCCCCCTGATATTGTCGATGAACACCGTCAAATTTTGGCGGGAACCATCCCTGGAACCTGGCGCGATCCAGACCTCGATGAAGAAAGCGAAGTCATCGACAGCGAATTTAAAGACGAATCCTAGGAAATTCTCATGAACAAAAGTCTACTCAGCATATTGTTCACCAGCGTTATCCTGATCTCGTGCGGAATCTTGCCAAACCTGGCCGACTCCACCCCCCTGCCATCGTTCACCCCGCCAACGTTTACGCCCATTATCGAAACACTCAATACTGCAGAAACACCACAACTTCAATGCACGCCGCCCCCTTGCCAGGCCGATGAAGCCTATCACTGTCCAGACGACTGCCCAGGCGGCTGCGGCACAGTCTGCGCCACCCACACACCATCTCCCGCTGGGCAAACTGCCCAAATTCCTGCATCCGAGCAATATCAGTGGTCGTTAATGGTTTCCGGCCTGGAAAAACCCGTCGGCCTGGTTCATGCCGGAGATGGTACAGGGCGGCTCTTCATCATCGAGCAGCGCGGCGTCATCCAAATTGTGCAGAACAATGCCCTGCTCACCACGCCTTTTTTAGATATTCGCGACCGCGTCAATGATCGCAGCAGCGAACAGGGCTTGCTTGGTCTGGCATTCTCGCCCGATTATGCGCAGAACGGGTACTTCTTTATCAATTACACTAACGCCCGCGGCGATACAGTCATCGCCCGCTACCGCGTCTCTGCCGACCCCAACATCGCCGACCCGGCCAGTGAAGAAATTGTTCTCACCATTGAGCAGCCCTATGGTAATCACAACGGCGGGCATCTCGCCTTTGGGCCAGATGGCTACCTATACATTGGCACCGGCGACGGCGGCTCGGCCAACGACCCTGCCGGCAATGCCCAAAATCTATCCACGCTGCTGGGCAAAATGCTGCGCCTGGATGTAGCCGATTTCCCCTACACCATCCCATCCGACAACCCCTTCGGCGACGAGATTTGGGCCTACGGATTACGCAATCCCTGGCGTTACAGCTTCGACCGCCTGACCGGCGATCTGTATATTGGTGATGTCGGACAAAATCAATGGGAAGAAATCACTTTCATGGCATATGATGCCCCTGGCGGGGCTAATCTGGGCTGGGATGTGATGGAGGCCAGCCACCCCTTTGAGGGGACTGCCCCCGAAGGGATTCCCCTGATCGCACCCGTGGCCGAATACGATCACAGTGAAGGCTGCTCGGTCACCGGCGGCTTTGTCTATCGCGGCGCAATGAGCGCCTGGCAGGGCGTCTACTTGTATGGCGACTACTGTTCTGGGCGAGTTTGGGGGCTGCTGCACAACGCCGATGGCTCCTGGACAAACGCATGGCTCTTCGAAAGCGGGGCCAACATCTCATCCTTTGGTGAGGATGAATCGGGAGAAATCTACCTGATCGATCATCAAGGACACATCTTTCGATTAGAGTCGAACAATCCCTAGGGTCTCTGTAACCATTTTTGCCTGCGCGCATCCAACTAGTTATTGGTAAATTTTTCGTCGTTCAGGCGCACCCATTAGGAGAAAATAGCATGGCAAAGAAAAAATCAAAACGCCCATCTACGTTGATGTGGGTTGGCATTATCGTGGGTCTCGGCATTATCCTCGGCGGACTGGCCCTGGCAGCACGCGGCAGCAACTCCGCAGCATCAGGTCTCCCCGCTGAAATCAGTGTTGAAGAAGCCTATCAGAAATATCAAGAAGGGGCTTTCGTGCTGGATGTGCGCACCCAAGAAGAATGGGACGAATACCACGCCCCAAACACCACCCTGATTCCATTGGATGAACTTCCTGCCCGCGTCAACGAGGTTCCCCGCGACCAGGAGATCGTCGTCATTTGCCGATCGGGCAATCGCAGCCAGGTCGGGCGCGATATTCTAAAAGAAGCCGGCTTCGAGAGCGTCACCAGCTCGGCAGGCGGCCTGAAGGCCTGGAGCGCGGCGGGCTACCCCATTGAGGGTACGCGGCCCTAATGACCTTGTACGGCGGCATCGAAGCGGGCGGTACAAAATTCGTTTGCGCGGTAGGGACAGGCCCCAATGCTATCCGCGCCGAAACCCGCTTTGCAACCACATCGCCCGCGGAGACACTTGCGCGGGCGATTGCTTTTTTCCGGCCTTATGCCGCCGAACTAGCCGCCCTCGGCATCGGCTCCTTTGGCCCCATTGACCCCAACCCCAATTCAGCAACTTTTGGCTATATCACCACCACACCCAAACCGGGGTGGGCGCAGACTGACTTTGTCGGCGCGCTGCGGGCAGCCTTTGATGTGCCGATTGGCTTCGACACCGATGTCAACGCGGCGGCGTTGGGTGAGCATCGCTGGGGCGCGGCACAGGGCCTGGACACTTTCGTTTACCTGACCATTGGCACAGGGATCGGCGGCGGGGTGATGGCGGCAGGCAACTTGCTTCACGGAAGCATGCACCCCGAAATGGGGCATATCCTTATCCCCCATGACCGGGCGCAGGATCCTTTCAAAGGGATTTGCCCCTTTCATGAGAACTGTCTCGAAGGGCTGGCATCCGGCCCGGCATTGGAATCGCGCTGGGGCACACGCGCCGAAAACCTGCCAGAGGAGCATCCCGCCTGGGAACTGGAATCCACTTATCTGGCGTATGCTCTCGTAAATCTCATCCTCACCATTTCTCCACAACGCATTATTCTCGGCGGCGGCGTGATGCACCAGGCCCAACTCTTCCCGCTGATCCGTCAGAAAGTTGGGGCACGGCTGAATGGCTATCTTGCCATGCGCGAAATCGTGGAAGACATAGACACCTTCATCGTCCCCCCTGGGCTGGGCCACCGAGCCGGGATCATGGGCGCACTGGCGCTGGCCGACTTGACAGCCGCCCGAAGCAATATATAATTACCAAAACCAAGAATTTAAACGCAAAGACCGGGACGAGTAAGCGGAACCGGATCCGACAGAAAATGGAAACCATCGGCTGAGAGTTTCCCCCGGAACACGACCGACGAAAAACCCCCCGCGAGCGGTGAACCGAATGCCCTGAGGTTGGGCTAGTAAGGAATACGGTTAGCCCCGTTATCGGCTCAAAGAGATGTCCTGACGCATAGACCCTTCGCTGCGCTCAGGGCAAGTCTGGGTGGAACCGTGCGAGTGAGAAGCTTGCGCCCCGGAATGGGCGCGAGTTTTTTGTTTAAGGATCGTGGACAATGGACAACCGACCGCGGCTAATGGCTCACTACATGCCGCGGCCGGCGGCCTGCCATCAGCGGTCTTCGAAGGAGAAAAATATGTCCTACCAAAAGCAAGAAAAATACGAAGAATCGGAACTATACCGTATCCGGCATTCAGCGGCGCATGTCATGGCCCAGGCCGTTATGGAAATGTTCGAACCGGGCGAGGCCAAGATCGCCATCGGCCCGCCGATTGAAAACGGCTTTTACTACGACTTTGATTTACCGCGCAACCTGACCCCTGAGGACCTCAAAGCTATTGAAAAGCGCATGCGCCAGATCATTGCCGGAAAGCACGTTTTCGAGAAAAGCGTGGTCAGCGCCGAAGAAGCCAAAGCCATGTTTGCCGGTCAACCCTACAAAATCGAGTTGATCGAAGGTTTGGAAAGCGGCGGTGTCGATGAATATGGCAAGCCGCTGGATGAGACTCCCGAAATCTCTTTCTACACGCACGACAGCTTCACCGACCTGTGCCGCGGGCCGCATGTTGAACACACCGGCCAGATCAACCCTTCGGCAGTCAAGCTGATGTCGATCGCCGGGGCCTACTGGCGCGGCGACGAGAACAACCCCCAGCTTCAGCGCATTTATGGCACGGCCTGGAAATCGCCGAAAGAACTCAAAGACTACCTGCGCATGCTCGAAGAAGCCAAAAAACGCGATCACCGCAAACTGGGTAAAGCCCTCGACATCTACACCTTCGACGAAGAAGTCGGCCCCGGCCTGCCCTTGTGGCTGCCCAACGGCGGCATCATCATCGACGAGTTAGAAATGCTCGCCAAAGAGATTGAGCATAATCACGGCTATGTGCGCGTGCGCACGCCGCACCTCACCAAAGAAGATCTCTTCGTGCGCAGCGGTCACCTGCCCTATTACGCCGAGAGCATGTATCCGCCCATGGAGATGGAAGGGGTGCGCTACTACATCAAGCCAATGAATTGCCCGATGCATCACAAGATCTTTGGCGCACGGCTGCGCAGCTACCGCGACCTGCCTCTGCGTCTGGCCGAGTACGGCACTTGCTACCGCTTCGAGAAGTCGGGCGAACTCTTTGGGCTAATGCGCGTCCGCTCAATGCAAATGAACGATGCCCACATCTACTGCTCCGAAGATGACTTCGAAAGCGAATTCATGGACGTTATTGCCATGTATATGGAATATTTTGAGATCTTCGGCATCGAGAAATATGTCATGCGCCTGAGCACCCACGCCCGTGCCGGGTTGGGTAAAAAATATGTCGATAATGAGCGTCTGTGGCTCAAGACAGAAGCGATGGTACGCCAGGCAATGGATAACGGCGGTGTACCTTATGTGGAAGTTAACGATGAAGCCGCCTTCTACGGCCCGAAGATCGACGTGCAAGTGTGGAGCGCCATCGGACGGGAATTTACGCTGGCGACCAATCAGGTAGATTTTGCCGTTCCCGAACGCTTTGACTTATCCTTCAAGAACAGCGCCGGAGAGGACGAGACACCCCTGTGCATTCACCGTGCCCCTCTGAGTACCCACGAGCGCATGATCGGCTTTCTGATTGAGCATTATGCCGGGCGCTTCCCGGTGTGGCTCTCCCCCGAACAGGTGCGCGTCATCCCCATCACCGACGATCAAGCCGAATATGCACTCGAAATCGAGCAGCAACTCCGGGCTGTGGGCGTGCGCGCCAAAGCCGATCTCGGCTCCGACCGCATGAATGCCAAGATCCGCGCCGCGCAGAAGATGCAGGTTCCCTACATGTTGGTCGTAGGCAACGAAGAACTCGAAAGCCAGACGGTCTCCCTGCGCAAACGAGATGGCTCACGCCAGAATGGCATGCCCATGGCTGAGTTCGCCAGCCTGGTGCAAGAACGCATCGCCACGCGCGCCGCTAAGTTATAGATACAACTCCTCCCCTCGCGTCGAGCGGACACTAAACTTGGTAAAGTGATAGTCGAGACGCAAACACGCGCTTCGACTACGGCGGCGCAGTTCACCGCCTCCGCTCTGCGCGATCGTTTTACAGCTTCTGAGCACACCCCGATGGTTTTCCTGCTGGACGAATCATTTCCCCTATGATATACTGCGCCCCGGTCTGGCAACAGATCAAATCTATTACACACGTCTCTTGGCCTTTTGGAGCGTGCCGCAAGCGGGGAAGCAAAACACTGCGGTTTCCAAAATGATCGACAGAGGCGGAGGAAAAACGCAAGGAGTAAAAAATGCCTGTTATTTCCATGAAAGCACTCTTAGAGAGTGGCGTTCACTTTGGGCACCGCACACATCGCTGGCACCCAAAGATGAAGCCGTATATATTCACCGAGCGCAATAATATCCATATCATTGATCTGGAACAAACGCTCAGAGGGCTGGAGACTGCCTACGCAGTCGTGCGCGACATTGTTGCTCAAGGCGGCAACGTGCTTTTCGTTGGCACAAAACGCCAGGCCCAAGACACAATCCAGTTAGAAGCCGAACGCTGCGACATGCCCTGGGTTACCAACCGTTGGCTGGGCGGCACATTAACCAACTGGGCAACCATCCGCCAGCGCGTCAACGAACTTAACCGCCTGGAGCGGATGCGCGACCGCGGCGAGTTTGGCATGCTGATTAAAAAAGAAGCGCTGAAGCAAACTCGCAAAATTGAACGCCTTGACATGTTATTCAGCGGCATCCGCGATATGGATCAGATCCCCGATGTACTCTTCGTCGTAGACATCAGCCGCGAAGACACTGCCGTGCATGAGGCCAATATCCTGGGCATTCCGGTGGTTGCCATGGTTGATACCAATTGCGACCCGCGCGATATTGACTATATTATCCCCTCGAACGATGACGCCATTCGAGCAATCAAGCTAATCGTCGGAAAAATCGCCGATGCCGTTCTCGAAGGTAAGGCCATGCGCAAGGATGAAGAAGAAGAATATCCCGAAGCAGCCGGTGTTTCTTACGAAGAAACCGCCGAGATGAGCGATGAAGAATTGCTTGGAGAGGCCACACTGGCAAAACTTGAGGCCCAGAAAGCTGAAGACGCAGCCCGTGCGGAAGCCGCAGCGGAAGCCGCAGCCGAAAAGGAGGCCGCCGAGGCTGAGACGGCTGAAGAAATGGAAGAACCGTCAGAAGAAGAGAAACCTGCTGAAGATACGGACGAAGAAGAAAGTGCAGAAGACGAGGCATAAGGCATGAGCATCACGACAAAAGATATCAAAGAACTACGCGAACGAACCAGCGCTGGCTTCATGGATTGCAAAAAAGCCCTGGAAGAAAGCAAGGGTGATTTCGAAAAAGCAGTTGAATATTTGCGCAAGAAGGGCTTAGCCAAAGCCGCCAAACGCTCCGACCGCGAAGCATCCGAAGGCGTCCTTGAACTCTATAATCACGGCGATGGCCGCGTGGGTGTGATGGTCGAAGTCAACTGTGAAACCGATTTCGTCGCTCGATCGGAAGCTTTCCGAGATTTTGCACATGAAATTGCCTTGCAGATTGCGGCGCTATCGCCTCTGTGGGTTACCGAAGATGAAATTCCCGCAGACGTCCTCGCAAAAGAAAAGGAAATCGCCCGCGAACAAACCCTGCAAGAAGGCAAGCCCGAGAATATCGTCGACCGCATTGTTGATGGCCGCGTAGAAAAATTCAAAGATGAGTATGTATTAATGCGGCAAGCCTATATTCGCAACGACAAATTAACAATCGAACAGTTCTTGCATGATAATATCGCCTCCATCGGTGAAAATATCATCATCCGACGGTTCACTCGCTGGACAGTCGGCGAAAAGAGTAGTTCCTAAGCACAAGCAAAAGGCCAACCAGTCGGTTGGCTTTTTGTTAGGTCGCCTGTCGGTGATTCATCTGACATATCGCGGCCAATAGGAATGGAGTTCCGCACTTACGCAGAAATCGCGTCACCATCTTTCGATATGCTGCGTACACTCAAGGAGAAATTCATTTATGGATAAACAGCTAAAATACAAGCGCATCCTGTTGAAACTCAGTGGCGAATCACTGACCGGGCCAGACGGCTTTGGTATCGATCCCCTCCAGGCAGAAAACGTAGCTCAGCATATCCAAGAAATTACTGATTTAGGGGTCGAAATCGCCCTGGTGATAGGCGCTGGAAATATCTGGCGGGGGCGCCGCGGCCTTGAGCGCGGCATGGATCGCGCCACTGCCGATTACATGGGTATGCTGGCAACCGTGCTTAATGCCCTCGCCCTGATGGATGCGATGGAACGCGCCGGGATTGTCACCCGCGTGCAATCGGCCATCGAAATGCGCGATGTCGCCGAACCCTACATCCGTCGGCGCGCCATCCGCCATCTCGAAAAAGGGCGCGTGGTCATCTTTGGCGGCGGAACCGGTAACCCCTACTTCTCCACGGATACCGCAGCAGCTCTGCGCGCTATGGAGATTGGCGCCAATGTCGTCATCAAAGCGACCAAAGTCGATGGCGTCTACGATTCCGACCCGATGACCAACCCCGATGCCGTCAAGTTCGACAAACTCTCTTACATTGAAACACTCAACCGCCGCCTGGAAGTCATGGACAGCACGGCCATATCTCTCTGTATGGACAATCACCTGCCCATCCTGGTGCTAAATCTATGGGAAGAAGGCGTATTGCGCCAGGCGCTCTACGGCGAACCAGTAGGCACATTAGTCGCTGACTAAGAGTTTCCGCCTCACCTAAAAGGAAGTGCATCACAAAGCGTCTGATGCACTTCCTTTTTGTGTTGTTGGGCATTTTTTGTACAGCCAATATTGAGTAACTATAGAACCTACGCAATTCGATGAAAAATACACCCCTATTTTTGGGTTTTTCCTCCACAAATGCGTAACTCCGGAAAAATAAAGACACAGCAGTGAGCGAAAACCTGTTACGGGATTTCCATGATCGACATTTTTCAGCAGAGCCTATCATGGTAAAATCTTCAGGGAACCAGCATATCTACATCCAAGGAGAACCCCATGCTAAATGACCTTTATATGGATGCCAAAGCCAGGATGAAGGGAGCTATTCAGGCCCTGGAAGAAGATTTGTCGGCTATTCGCACGGGCCGAGCCAACCCAGCCCTGGTCGAGAAATTATCGGTTCAGTATTATGGATCTCCTACCCCGTTGCAGCAACTTGCCAGTGTTGGCGTTCCTGAACCCCGCATGTTACTGATACGCCCCTTTGACCCTTCCACACTCAAAGACATCGAACGGGCCATTCAAGCATCCGATCTTGGGCTGACCCCCAACAGCGATGGCAAAACCATCCGTCTGGTTTTGCCGCCACTCACCGAAGAACGCCGTGAAGAACTGGGGCGTATTGTTGGTCATCGTGTCGAAGAAGCGCGCGTAGCCATCCGCAACGTTCGCCGCGATGTCATAAAAGACCTGCGCGAATTCGAAGACGAAGACCTGATTTCGGAAGATGATCGCATCCGCGGCGAAAAAGATATCCAACAATATACGGATGACTTTATCGACGAAATTGATCAAATTGGCGAGCGCAAAGAAAAAGAGATCAAAGAAGTTTAGCTGCTGATATTCCCCTATTTGAATCGATCTGATTGCGTCTATCGCGCAATCAGGATGAGTTCTTACTGACTAAGATTAGTGATCTATTTTAATTCACACAATGTCAAAAAAAACTGGAACCACGCCCAAGAAAGCCCCCAATCATGTTGCCATCATCATGGATGGCAATGGACGCTGGGCGATATCGCGCGGCTTACCCCGTTTGGCCGGGCACCGGGCTGGAACAGAGAATTTACGCCGGGTGATTGAAGCCTGTGTGGAATTCGGCGTTCAATATCTGACCCTATACGCATTCTCTACCGAGAACTGGGGGCGCCCCTTAGAAGAAGTACAAGGCCTCATGCGTATTCTCGAAGATGTCATCGACCGAGAGCTTACAGAACTCCACCAAAAAGGCGTGCAACTCCGGCATATCGGCCAACTCGACCGCATCAGTCCCTCCCTCCAACAAAAAGTACTGGAAGCCATCCAACTCACCAAAGAAAATTCGCGTCTGGTACTCAATGTGGCCTTCAATTACGGAGGGCGAGACGAAATCATTTGGGCCATTCGCCACATGATTTCAGACAGCATTGCTCCTGAAGAAGTGACCGTAGACCTTGTTAATCAATATCTCTTCACCGCAGGCGTACCCGACCCTGATCTAATCATCCGCACTTCGGGCGAGTTGCGCGGCAGCAATTTCCTGATCTGGCAAGGTGCATATGCAGAGTGGTACTTCACCCCCGTGTTCTGGCCCGATTTTGGAAAAGATGAACTCAAAAAAGCCATCGATGAATTCAGCCACCGCGACCGGCGCTTTGGCCAGGTAGCAGGCAAGAAGGGAAAATAGTTCCAATATGCTGCGCCAAAGAATTTTAGTAACCATCTTCTTACTCCCGCTTGGGATGGCCGCAATTTATTTTGGCGGCTGGTATTATTTTGCCATCATCGCGCTGTTGCTCTTGTTAGCAGCCTGGGAATATTGCCAGCTCTTTCGGGCGGGCGGGTATCAACCCGGGGGAGCGCTCATTGTCGGGGGCGTTTTCGCCATACTGCTGGTGCGCAGCCTCAATCTCTTTGGCGGGGCAGCCTGGGCACAAGATGTATCTTGGCTTATTGCGCTGCTAACTCTCACTAGCATGAGTTATCATCTGATACAGTTTGAGCGCGGACGTGACGAAGCAGCAACCGACTTTGCCATTTCAATTGCCGGAATTTTATACATTGGCCTATTAGGATCGCATTTGCTGCTTCTGCGGGAGTTACCTGAGGGTGTTTGGTGGGTGCTGCTGACTCTGCCCGCGGTTTGGTTCGCCGATTCCGGAGCCTATTTCTATGGTCGCGCGTATGGCCGCCGCAAATTCAGCCCGCGCCTCAGCCCCAAAAAGACATGGGAAGGTTATATCGCCGGAATTGTGGTAGGCGTTCTAGGCACAGCGGCATTCGCGGCTTTATGGCAGATTCCCGCCGGACCCGAAACCGCCATTACCCCGCTTCGGGGAGCCATATTAGGCCTCATCATTTCAATCATCACCCCGCTTGGCGATCTTGGGGAAAGTATGATTAAGCGCCAAGTTGGTGTCAAAGATTCCAGTAATCTCATTCCAGGTCATGGGGGCGCTTTCGATCGCATTGATAGTTGGTTGTGGGCCGGTGTAATCGGCTTCTACTGCATCGTCTGGTTTTTCATCTAAAGGAGCAATTCTATGGAAAATGCCAACCCCACCCGTAACTTAGCTATGGAGTTGGTTCGTGTTACGGAGGCGGCTGCGCTGGCTGCTGGCCGTTTTATGGGGCGCGGCGCAAAAGAAGCCGCCGACAAAGCCGCAGTGGATGCTATGCGCCTGGTATTAAATTCTATCGAAATGGATGCTGTCGTTGTTATTGGCGAGGGCGAAAAAGACGAAGCCCCGATGTTGTTCAACGGTGAGAAATTGGGCAATGGCATGGCTCCTGCGGTGGATATTGCCGTAGACCCCATTGATGGCACCCGCCCGCTGGCAGATGGCTTTCTCAACGCCATCGCCACGGTTGCGGTTGCCCCGCGCGGCACAATGTTCGATCCTGGGCCGGTTTATTATATGGATAAAATCGCCGTCGGCCCGGATGCAAAAAGCACTATTAATATTGAAGCCCCCATTGAAGACAACCTCAAAAATATTGCCAACGCCAAAGGCATGAGTGTAAAAGATCTGACTGTGGTCATGTTGCACCGCCCGCGCCATGAAGACCTGGTTCAAGAAGTGCGGCGCTGCGGAGCGCGCATTCGCCTGATCCCCGACGGTGATGTGGCCGGAGCCTTAATGACGGCCTGGCCCGACGCCGGTATTGACGTGCTCATGGGCATTGGCGGAACCCCCGAAGGCGTGCTGGCAGCCTGTGCCCTGCAGGGCATGGGCGGCGAGATTCAGGCGAAACTCTACGCCCGCAACGAAGAAGAAAAACAACAGGCCCAGGAACGCGGCTACAACTTCGATCAGGTATTGACCATGAACGAACTGGTTTCTTCGGAGAATACGTTTTTCGCCGCCACCGGTATCACCGATGGAGAACTTCTCGACGGCGTAAAATATTCCAGCCGCGGAGCGAAAACCAACAGCCTGGTCATTCGCGGCCTCACCGGTACTGTGCGCGAGGTTATCGCCCGGCACAAGCTCGACAAACTCAACATTATCAGCCAGGTTGAATACTAGCGCCAACTTGGGGCCGCGTTTGAGCCTCCCCCAAAATTGACAGCCGTCCCCAGGCATGGTATCATCCCGGCGATAAATTTATAAACCCACTAGCAACTCTTATCCAGAGAGGTGGAGGGACCGGCCCTTTGAAGCCTCAGCAACCAGTGCTTAGTTGAACCGAAGCTAACTCACGGTGCTAATTCCGGCAGGCGGATGTTCTGGAAGATGAGAGGGAATTGTACAGACACGTATGTTGCCCCTCTACGCTAGAGGGGCATTTCTTTTTTTCGGAGGTTTCAAATGACAACCACGTTCATGAATTCACCCAAATTGATGTTCACATCGGAATCGGTCACCGAGGGGCATCCCGACAAAATGTGCGATCAAATCAGCGATGCCGTGTTAGACGCTTGCCTGGAGCAAGACCCCTATTCGCGGGTAGCCTGCGAAGTAGCCACCAAGACCGGCTATGTCATGCTTCTGGGTGAGATTACTACACAGGCAAATATTAATTATGACCAACTCGCTCGCAAAGTCGTCAGCGAAATCGGTTACACGCGCGCTAAATTCGGCTTTGACGGTCAAACCTGCGGCGTACTGGTGGCAATTGCCGAGCAATCGGGCGATATTGCTATGGGCGTTAACAAGGCTCTCGAGGCCAAAAGCGGGGAAATGACCGAAGCCGAGATCGAGGCCATCGGCGCTGGCGATCAGGGCATGATGTTCGGTTACGCCTGTAACGAAACCCCAACCCTGATGCCCATGCCCATTTACCTGGCCCATAAGCTTACCCGCCGCCTGACCGAAGTGCGCAAAAACGGCACCCTGCCCTGGCTGCGCCCGGATGGCAAGAGCCAGGTGACCATTGAATATAGCCACGGTAAACCCGTGCGCGTCGATACAGCCCTGATCAGCACACAACACGCCCCCGAAATTTCTCAAGAAGAAATCCGCGCCGCCATCATCGAGCATGTCATCACCCCCACCTTGCCTGCCGAAATGGTTGATGAAAATCTAAAGATTTTTGTCAACCCGACCGGACGTTTCGTGATCGGCGGCCCGCAGGGCGATGCCGGTGTCACTGGCCGTAAGATCATTGTGGATACCTACGGCGGCATGGGACGCCATGGTGGTGGGGCCTTCAGCGGGAAGGACGCCACGAAAGTGGATCGCTCCGCGGCCTACGCCTCGCGCTGGGCGGCCAAAAATGTGGTGGCTGCTGGCCTAGCGGATCGCTGTGAAATTCAGGTGGCTTACGCCATTGGCGTTGCTCATCCCTTGAGCGTCAACGTAGAGACCTTTGGCACAGGCAAGATCGATGATGCCCAAATTGCCGACCTGATCACCGAACACTTTGACTTGCGCCCCGGAGCGATCATCCGCGACCTGGGTTTGCGCAAGCCCATCTTCCGGCAGGTAGCCGCCTACGGCCACTTTGGCCGTGACGACTTGGATCTACCCTGGGAACGCACCGATAAAGCCGACGCCTTGCGCAAAGCAGCCGGTCTCTAAAAATTCAAAGATCCAGATGAACAAAGCCCCGCATCAAAGACGACTGCGGGGCTTTTTCGATCTAAATGGGTTAGATATGGGGACTGATTTTCTTAACGATCTGCTTTTTGGGCTTGAAGCCTGTCAGACGCTCTTTCACTTCGCCTGCTTTGAAGAGCATTAGGGTTGGAACACCTAAGACCTGATACTCCATCGCCACACTCTGATGATGGTCTACATCCAACTTTACGACCTTGACTTGACCATCCCACTCCCCGGCCAACTCAACCACAACGGGTTCCAGCATTTTGCATGGGCCGCACCAAACCGCCGTAAAATCGACCAGAACGGGCAACGACGAATCGATCACTTCTGCCTGGAAGGTATCTTCGGTTACATGTTGAATATCACTCATAGTTTTTATTTCTCCTGGGTCAATCAGGAATTACACACCGATGAATACAAGAACTTCGAACGAACTGCATAATGCCTGCGGGTAAAAAACATTTTCGTGCAGATAGTAAATAAACTTGCCTAAAACGTCAAGATAGGGTCTCTGGGAATCCCCGTGGTGGGTACCCCCAAATGCGAGGTTTATCACGGCAGTTCCCAAAGAGCCTCAAGATATTTGTTGACGGTCTCTTTTGAGCATGATAGAATTTCGACCGTAGTGGGCGCGTAGCTCAATGGTAGAGCAGTGGCCTTTTAAGCCATTGGTTGCGGGTTCGAGTCCCTCCGCGCTCACTCAGTTTGACAACACCAGGCGCCCCTGTCTTACATAACAGGGGCGCTTTTTGGTTAAGCATTATACCTTATCCGAAACTGAGGATCATCAGAACCCTGGGGAATGCTCCACCTATATGAATAGAGTTGACATCGCGCCAACCGCCAAAATATGGGGGGAAATGCAGCTTCGCCATTCAATATCTCAACGATTGGATGATTTCTCAGCATTTCGACAAATTAACTCCATAGTCGTACTCAATTTATTGCAACCCTGCGCACTTTCTGGTAAACTAACCGCACAATTGGGATATTTATTATCCTAATTAGTAATAATTTTCACTTTACCGAAAATGCCCGAAAAGAGCTACCTCCCAGGGCCACAACAATTCCATCAAGACGTATTTTTAAGAAAGCGGCAGCCTGTCCATCCCTTGATGCCGCGCAAGGAGAACCGCGTATGACTGAAGAGATGCATGATAGCAAAATGAAACTCAATCGCCGTGAGTTTCTAAATCTGGCATGGCTGGCTTCACTGGGATTTATCTTCGTCGATGTAGCCGGAGTAACCTACTTCTTTGCCATGCCGCGCTTCAAAGAAGGCGAATTTGGCGGCGTTTTCACGGTTGGAAAAAGTTCTGAACTGCCCCCCGTTGGATCTGCCCCGGTCAACTACCCCAAAGTCAAGTTCTGGCTCACCAACACAGAAGACGGCGTCAAAGCTATCTATAAAGTTTGCACTCATTTGGGCTGCCTGTATAACTGGAGCGACCAGGAGGCCAAGTTCATTTGTCCATGTCACGGATCACAGTTCGACCACGAGGGCAACTACATCCAAGGCCCCGCGCCGCGCGACCTCGATAGTTTCGTTGTCCAAGCGGTCGATCCCGAAAGCGGTGAAGTGATTGCCGAATCGCCCGTCACCGGTGAACCACTACCCTTGCCCGATGACGGCGATGTCATCATTAAAGTTGATACCGGCGCCAAGATTAACGGCGCGCCCCATAGTTGAGAGAATCACCATGCTCAAATCGTTTAATTTTACAGCGTTTCGCAATCAGTTGAAACAAGCCTTCGAAAACCGGGTTCGCATTATCACTGCCGGCCTCAGCATTCAAGAGTTGCGCGCCCTGCTACGCGGTGATCCCCCCACCGAAAAACCCAACCCGCGCTACAAAGTACACGTCACCAGTTTTCTCTTCCACATCCGCCCAAAATTCTACAAACAGGCCAGCACCATCTTCACCCACACCTGGCGGCTGGGCTTCTTCACTGTGTTCTTTTTTGCCATTGAACTCATCACCGGCTTAATCCTGATGATCTATTACACTCCTTCTCCAGATGAAGCCTACAGTTCCATCCTCAATTTGATGAGCAATGTCCCCTTTGGGAAATTGTTGCGGGATCTCCATCGCCTGGGTGCGGAGGGGATGGTGATCTTTACAATTTTGCACATGCTGCGCACGTTCTTGACCGGCTCCTACAAGAAAGAACGCTCCTTCACCTGGTTGACAGGGGTGGTGCTGCTGTTGGTTGTGTTGGTTCTCAGTTTTAGCGGATACCTGCTCCCCTGGGACCAACTGGCCTATTGGGCTGTGACCATCGGCACCAGCATGGCCGAAGCCGCGCCGCTCTTCGGGAACGAAGTCAACCTGCTTTTGCGCGGCGCCCCCGACATTGGGGCAGGCGGCCTGTTGCGTTTTTATCTACTGCATGTCATCCTGCTTCCGCTGGTCGCCATCTTGATGCTCAGCATCCACTATTATAAAGTTGCCCGCGAACACGGCATCTCGCTCCCCGCCAAATATGAGGAAAACGAACTCCCCAAAGAAGTGCAAAAAGAAGCCAACCGACGCATTGATTTTTTGCCAGACCTGCTGGCCCATGAAATGTTCCTCACCAGCCTGGGCATTTTTGCGCTGGTGCTTTTGACCGCCTTCTTCTATCACGCGCCTTTGGAGCATATTGCTAATCCGCAGCAAACCCCCCTCGACACCAAAGCGCCCTGGTATTTTTGGTGGCTGCAGGGCATGCTCAAATTAGGCGATAAAACCCTGATGGGCATCATTCTGCCGACGATAATTTTCGGTTTGCTTTTCGCAGTCCCTTATATTGACCGAAACCCCCACCGGCAGGCACATAAACGGCCCATCGCCATTGCCGTTGGCCTGCTGGCAACGATTGCAGTAGTGGTACTCAGCTATATGGGCCTGCCCGAATACGGCATCGAAACCCCCGAAGCAACGCGTATTATTCAAGATCTTGCCCCCGAAGAGGGTCTGGGGGAATTACGCGCCATCCCCTTCGAACAGCTTCAACCGGGATATTATCAAGTCAATGTCGATGCGCCTGAGAATATGTGCCCTGACTTACTGTGGGGATGCCCTGATCTTGAAGCCGTGTTCATTGAGTATGGTGAACGCATCAATCACGCCGCCGAGGAGGGCAAACTCCCCGACGTGGAGGCGATTCTGGTTATTGAAGAGTGGCAGGCCGACTTAATGAAAGTGACCCCGCGCATCGTGTGGAGCGACCCCGAGAGCGGCGACCGTAAAACCTACGAACAACACATCTTTTTGCACCGCGACCACAATCGCAGTGAGTAAGGAAGGAAAATCATTATGCGAGTACAGTTGCAAATTTTCCTGGGAACATTGCTGGTTTCGATCACCGGCGCAATGTTGATCTTCGTTGGCATCAACGAAGAAAAGCGCATGGCCGAATTCGAGCAGCATCAGCAAGCCCAGCAAATTGAAGTCGGTGCAGAGCTATTTGAAATTAATTGCCGCGGCTGTCACGGGCTACGCGGCGAGGGCATCCCTGGCCTGGCCCCGCCGCTCAACGATGCGCATTTCTTCACCAATCGACTGAATGAAGTCGGCTGGCAGGGCAGCCTGGGCGATTACATCATCGCCACGGTGTCCACCGGGCGACAAGTTTCCACGCGCCCCGATCAATATCCCGGCGCGGGAAGCCCGGCAATGCCGACCTGGTCAGAACGCTTTGGGGGCCCGCTGCGAGACGACCAAATCGAATCCCTGGCGGCCTTCATTCTCAATTGGGAAGCCACCGCGGTAGGCGATGCCGAATTATCTTTGCTGCCCACACCAACCCTTGACCCGGCCCTCAGCAGCGATCCACTGGTGAAGGGGCAAATGATCTTCGAGAGTAATGGCTGCGCCGGCTGTCATGCCGTTGAAGGCATTAGTTCTGGCGCGGTAGGCCCAAATTTAACACAAATTGGCACAATTGCCGAGACGCGCCTGGATGAGCTTTCTGCCGAAGAATATATTCGCGAGTCGATCGTCAACCCGGCCGCGTACCTGGTAGAAGGATACGACGACCTGATGGTCAAGACTTTCGCCGACACGATCAGCGAAGGTGAGTTGGAAGATCTGGTCGCCTTCTTGTTGGCGCAGAAATAACCGCAGACGATCGGCCACCGACCGCCGCGTTCAGTTGTTTGCGATCGGTGGCCGAACATAAATGCTTATGAAACTCATAAAACGAAACGACCTAGTACTGCTGCTTATCGTTGCGCTCTCACTTGTTTGGGCATCGGCCGCCCTGGCGCAAGAAGACGAGGACGATCAACTCCAACAGGGCGCGCAAATTTATGCCGAGAATTGCGCCATGTGCCACGGAGATAATGGAGAAGGGCGTATCGGCGCGACATTGGCCAAAGACTGGCCCTCGATCCGGCCTGACCTGGCCAGCCGAGACACGATTATCAACGGTGTAGAAGGCTCACCCATGCCCGCCTGGAGCCAGGAAAATGGCGGCCCGCTCAGTAACGAAGAGATTGATGCCGTTGTGGCGTTCATCCTGAGTTGGCAGACCGGCGGCGCACCACAAATTACCCCGGCACTTCCTGCCACCCCCTATCCAGAAATCACGCCCATCCCCGGTGTGGAGGGCAACCCCAATCAGGGTGCGATATTGTATAATGAAAATTGCAAAGTCTGTCACGGAGAAAATGGCGAGGGGCGCATTGGAGCAACCCTGGCCAAAACGTGGTCTTCAATTCGGGCCGACTTAGCCATTCGTAGCACAATTGCCAGCGGCGTCAGCGGCTCTCCAATGCCTGCCTGGAGCCAGGAAAATGGCGGGCCACTCAGCAACGAAGAGATTGATGATCTGACAGCCTTTGTAATGAGTTGGACAACCCCCAGCTTGGCCGAAGCCCCCGTCCCAACCCCAGAGGGCGAATCGCCTTTGGCGGAATGGAGCGGCGTGTTTCTGACTATTGGGTTGTTCATCATCATTGTGGCGCTCATCTTACTGGCCCAAAAGAAACGCTCAGAGTAAATGTGTAGAGGTACCATAATTTGCAATCGCCTTCACAGAGAATGAGAAGATCCGGTCGAAGGCAATTCGTTGAAAACTCACCCAAACACAGGGGGTGTAAGATCCATTTTACGCCCCCTATGTTTGGAGGCATCAACAAGATTGCGGCCTAAAAAGAGATTGGTGAGATCGTGAAGGAACTGGTTTTCGACAACAAATTAATGCCCTGGTTCGCCGGCGGCGTCACGCTGACCCTGGCAATTACGTTTCTTGTATGGGATACAACCTGGGGGGAGAATCACTCTGAAATCGTTCATGCCATCATCGAGGCAGGATTTGCGCTGCTGCTGCTCGGGACAATCTATTGGCTTTGGGTCCAGCGCACCCGCCAACAACACGATATTCGTAACCTGCTTCAGCAGAATACTCATTCGCACACACAAATTCGCGAGATCAACCGCCGACTAGAGGCTGTTTTTCGCATCAACCGTATTTCCGTCGAGGCCAATGACGAAGGGGAAATGATCGATCTGGCCTTACAGTTAGCGGTCGAGTTAACGGGCGCCAAGGGGGCTTCTTTTGTCCCACTGGATAAACACTGTCAGCCGATGGCAGCCATAAACTATGGCGAACAACCCCCGGGGAAGCTGGATGCGCTGCTCGAATACCTGGCTTCGCCAGAGGTACATGATCGATGTGCCACTTGCGCAAAACAAGATGCCATTGAAGCCTGCCCTCTGTTAGAACAATTCTCCGGGCAAGAAATGCGCATTTTTTGTTTCCCGCTCAACCGGGGGGAACATAAGTTCGGCATGTTGAATTTATATATGCCCAGACACGTTACATGGAAGGAAGAAACCCGTAGCTTTGTTCAGGCTATGGCCGACGAAATCGCCCTGTCGCTGGATGGGGTGCGTTTGCGGCAGCGAGAATTGAACACCCTGCGGCAGTTGCAGCGAGTACGCGCCAAAGCGGATATCGAGGGATTGCTAAGTCAGATGCTGGAAAACGTGCGCTCCGCTCTGGAGGCCGACTTTGCCACACTGCTTTTA
The DNA here is from genome assembly GCA_964344175.1 of uncultured Anaerolineales bacterium. GTDB lineage: Bacteria > Chloroflexota > Anaerolineae > Anaerolineales > UBA11858 > NIOZ-UU35. The sequence continues at coordinate 3,531 of CAYFMI010000058.1, read as the reverse complement.
CAAGAGAAGGGCAGCGAAAAGACAGTGCGGCGGCTTTCTTCGGGAGAAATACCCGAGACAGGGCTGCCATTGGTGATGAGTTTCCTCAATGGGGTGATCCAATCTGGTGAGCCAATTCTGGTTGGCGATGTTTCGGGCAGTGTTGAACGATCACCCAAAATATGTTCTCTGATCGGCGCGCCGCTGACCACGCATAGCGGCCTTCCCCTAGGCGGCATTCTGGCGGGCAACAGCCGGGCAATACAATTTCAACCGCGCCAATTAGACCTGCTCCAAACCGTTGCCGGGCAAGTTGCCCTGGTGATCCACAACGCCGATTTGATGACTGAGATCGAGTACAAAACCATGCTGGGCGAACGCACCCGCCTGGCACGCGAAATCCACGATGGGCTGGCCCAAACGCTGGGGTTCTTAAAACTCCAAATTACGCAGATGCAAAAAGCCCTCGATCAGCAAGACACCGACCAATTAAGCCGCGGCATTGCCCTGAGTTATCAGGCAGTCTCGGGAGCCTATGAAGATGCCCGCGAAGCAATTGACGACCTATTTATCGACCCTTCTGAAAACAGTTTCTTAGGATGGCTCGAACAGATCGCCGCAGAATTCGAGGAGAATACCGATATTCCCGTCTCAATCTCCAACATAGATGCTGAAATTAGTCCCAGGCCCGAAATCCAAATTCAACTCATCCGCATCATCCAAGAAGCCCTGAGCAATATCCGCAAGCACGCCCATGCCCAACAGGCGGCCATTGCATGCTGGCCGCTCGACGAAGAACTTGTATTAGAGATCAGTGATAACGGTCGTGGCTTCTCTCCATCGGAAACGCATGGGCCTTCACGCCACGGGTTGCGCGGGATGCGTGAGCGGGCCGAATTGATCGGGGCAGATTTTCAACTGACCAGCCGCCCCGGTGAAGGGACAACGGTACACATTCGTTGGGAGATCAATCCATCGCAAGTAAAATTATGAACGAGCGCAGCCAACCCATTCCAATTGTTGTTGTTGACGATCACCATCTCTTTCGAGCGGGGTTGGTCAGCCTGCTTGCTGGCATGGATGAATTTAGCGTTGTAGGAGAAGCCGAAAATGGCGTAGAAGCGCTCAATGTGATTGCCAATACACACCCTACAATTGTCCTGCTGGATGTCAACATGCCGGTGATGGACGGCGTGGAGACGGTGCGCGCCCTGCGATCTGCGGGGAATGACTTGCGCATTGTGATGCTGACAATTTCCAAACGGCAAGACGATTTACTGGGAGCTATTCGCGCCGGGGCAAACGGTTATCTGCTCAAAAATGCCGAACCGGACGAGTTGCGGGAAGCCTTATTGAGGGTAGTATCGAATGTTGCTGTGCTGGCCCCCGAAATTACCGGGCAGGTGATGGATGCGTTACGACTTGGATACCCACAAAGGCAAAGTGAGACACTCACAGAGCGCGAGATCGAAGTTCTGGGCTGCCTGGCAAAAGGAATGACCACCGCTCAAATTGCTACTGCATTGGTGATCTCGAAAAACACCGCCAAAACCCATGTCCGCAATATCCTAAAAAAGTTAAAGGTTTCCAACCGCACAGAAGCTGTAAGTGTAGCCATGTCTGACGGTTTATTGGAATACTAATTGCTAAAAACCCCGAGGAGGCTATTTTGTTCTTTCGTGTCGCGTTTTTCATTGTCCTCCTGACAACCTTTTTAATCTCTGGCTATTACCGCAAAAAGGCCCGTACGGAGGGAGAAGTCATTGCCCGTAAAGATGAGGGCTATTTTATCCTTATCCTGCGAATGGTTTTTGGACTCGCTTTGCTGGCATCTCTCTTACTTTATGTTTTCGCGCCTCATTTACTGGCCTGGGCTGCGGTAAATTTACCGGCGTGGGTGCGCTATTTTTTCACCGTCGTTGCCTATCTCTGTATCCCCATGATCTACTGGGTGTTCCGCAGTATTGGTACGAATATTTCTGAAACCATACTGATAAAAGACACCCATCAACTGGTCACCACGGGCGCATACCAATGGGTACGCCACCCGCTTTATGCCAGCACACTATTACTTTTGTGCGCTTTGAGTATTATGGCCGCGAATGTTCTCATCTTCGCATATTTCGTGCTGGCTTTGGTGTTGTTTCGAACTGTGGTGATTCCACAAGAAGAAAAGCGCCTTATCGAGGCGTTTGGCGCAGCATACCAGATCTATCAAAATCAAACCGGGGCCATCTTCCCCAGGGTTTTTCAATTCTCAAAAATATCGCAGCGTGAATAAACAATATCTCCTATGGCTGGCAACGATTAGCCTGTTGCTCTTGCTCCCGGCTTGTACGGCTGCCGCGCAGCCTCACCTGTCTAATAACCTTCCTGAACTGGCATGGCAGTACCAATCCGGCGGGGCCATCGACCATCCCCCTGTGCAAATTGGGCATTTACTCCTTTTCATCCCCAAGGATGGGGCACTGACGGCTCTGGAGGCTCAGACTGGAGAATTGCGCTGGCAATTCACCCCTCCACAGGGGGTTTGGCACCGGGCCTATGCTGCTGATGAGGATCAAGTTTATGTCGGGCTGGTTGGCGGGGCCATTGCGGCACTGGACGTAAATAACGGGGCATTACTATGGGAAACCGATCTGGGCATTAACGCCCAGGTTCCGCTCTACGTACACGATCAAACACTATTTGTGGCAACCACCTTTGTCGGCCCGGGCTTGCAGGCCGATCCTCAAGGCAAAGCCAAACTCTTCGCCCTCGACCCCACTAACGGGAAAATCCACTGGGAGTTCGAATCCGAAAACTACATCTTGCAAACGCCATTTTCAACCGGCCAAATTATTTACGTGGGCGGGAGTTATATCAATCCGGCTGTGGATGTGGATGAGGGCGGCCCAATGAGGCTATACGCGCTCTCGGCGGAGAATGGCCACCCGGTGTGGAGCTATGTCTCCGAAGACGGTTTCATCAAAGCGGTTTATGCCAACGATGAGGTGGTGGCCTATATTGCTTACCAGGATTTTCTCTCCGGGGTGGGTGCTCAGACAGGAACCCTGGCCTGGCGCGGCGATACCGGAAATTGGGTGCCGTCCCTGGCAGGTGATGGGGATACTGTCTACTACGGTTCCGCCAATACTGTGGTGCATGCCTGGGATATGAGCAGCGGCGAGAGTTTGTGGACTTACAATATCGCGGGAGAGTCTTTCAATTATCTGCTTGGCGCACCGGCAATCGTGGATGAGACCGTATACTTTCTCAGCCAGCGGGGGGACATCATCGCCCTGAACGCCGCCGATGGGCGCGAGTTGTGGGCGCTCTCCACCGGCATAGCTGCCCGCACAGGGCTGACCGTTTCCGGAGATTGGATTTATGTTGGCGACTCTGAAGGCGTGATCTACGCTTATACTGCACAAAAATAACCGGACGCGGATTCACGCGGATGAACGCTGATTTATTTTCGTAAAACAAGATGCATCCCGAATCTCATATTCGGGGTAGAGGGTAGGACTCCATGCGCCTGATGCCCCGAAAAAACGGGGCGTCAATGAGTAT
>CAYFMI010000057.1:0-27582 GCA_964344175.1 uncultured Anaerolineales bacterium | reverse complement strand
GTTCTGTTTGCTCCAACTTCGATTGTGAGCAGCTTCAGTTACCGGAAACTAGAGACCAATTCAATTCCGAGAAACGCATATTCTCTCCTCAAAAGAATAAGAGTTACGCAGAGAAAGCCCGAAAATAGGGGTGCGGGGCGCTTCGCGCCCCGCACCCCTATTTTCGGAATATCTTTCATCGAACTACCTACGTTTTATAAAGAAAAGAAACCGGACTTTTTGAGAAAGTCTGGCTCCTGCTTATCCCAAGCTATTCTTCTACCACAGTTAGCGTGCTTATATCCACCTCATTGCCTGGCGCGATTGTGTGGTAATAGCACTGATCATCAATCGCCGAACACCAAATGTTCCAACCATCATAAAGATGGAGGGTATTGCCATTTAGATCTTTTACATAGATTTGAAGGTTATCACCGGATCGATTGGCTAGGCCAACGTCTGAGCCATGTGGATTCCAGTAAATCCCCTCGATAGGCTCGTCCCAATCATCTGGATCCAGCCCCAAATCGGTGAAACGATAATCTCCCCAACTGCGCGGCCAACGCCCATGCGCAGCATAGAAATCCTTAATTCGAGAGAGAAAATCATCTTTAATGCCTACAAATAAACTGCTTTCGCCATCGTCACCGGTGATGAAGGACAAGCTCTGAAAAACTTCCCCCACCCTGATGCCCAGTGCCGACAACGCGAGCAATGCTGCTACCGCAACCAGTACAATGACAATGGCTACTTCAACCAACCCCTGTCCGGATTGTAGGTTTTTCCCTCGCTGTATCATATATTTTCCTCGTTCATCGCGAGATTGTAATCTCGCCCAAACCTACCGCTTTCCCCGACACAATTTCAACCATTCCATACCATTCACCTCCCAAAGTGGGCTGAATGACGACTGCATGTTGGCCCGGCGGAAGATCAGCAAAGAAAAAGCAGCCATCGCTAAATGTAGATTTCGATTGCTTTGCCACCACAACCATTGCCACCAACGGCACGCCGTCTGGGGATACGACACAACCATCCAGGCCACCAGCGGGAATTTCGCGTGGGCGAGAGATCACCAGAATGGCAACGGTTAGCAAGAGGCCCATTGTCACCACCAACAAAATGATGCTCCGACGATAATTGTACACGCTCTTTGTCAGGTTCACCTGCACAGAGGGCGTACCGTCTAGTTTTGGGCTGTTTTCCATAGCAATAATTATAGCGCAATCATTCAAAAAACCGAAAGCCGGGGTTCAACGAGAACTCCGGCTTTCGGTAATGTTTAGATCACAATATTCACCAAGCGCCCCGGAACGTAGATCACCTTGCGAGGCTGCTTGCCCTCCATGAAGCGGGCGGCGGTTTCACTGGCCAATGCCGCTTGTTTGGCATCTTCTTCACCAATATCGGCGGGGACAGTGATGCGATCACGCAGTTTTCCGTTGACTTGAACGATTAAGGTAACTTCGTCTTCCCGGGCGGCTTCGGTATCCACCTCGGGCCAGGGCTGGTTGTGGATTGAATAGGGCTTCCCGAAGACCTCTACCCAGAGTTCTTCGGCAACATGAGGCGTAACCGGCGCCATCATATGCAGATAAACCTCCAGGGCCTCTGCCCAAGCCGGGGTTGCGTCTGCCCCTTGCTCTCTGGCGCGATACATCTCGTTGAGCAATTCCATCAAAGTGGAGACAATTGTATTGAACTCAAAATTCTCGAAGTCGCGGGTGACACTCTCTAAAGCCTGATGCACTTTGCGTCGCAACTGACGCTCCACACCCTTGGAGACTTCCTGGGGCTTTTGAGATCTTGAAGGTTTCGTCTCATTGAACAACGCCCAGACGCGCCGCAGCCAGCGATTAGGGCCGCCGACGCCCTGACTGTCCCAGGGCCCGCCTTGATCCCAGCGAGAGAAAAACATTAAATAGGCCCGCACGACATCGGCGCCATATTGAGCTACTAATTCGTCGGGAGCAACAACATTGCCTTTCGACTTCGACATCTTGTCGCCATCTTCGCCCAAGACCATGCCCTGGTTGCGCAACTGGCGCATGGGTTCTGGGCCTTGCATAATGCCCATATCGCGCCCCGCTTTGTGGAAAAAGCGTGTGTAGATCAAGTGCATGGTAGCATGTTCGATACCACCCGTGTAAGTATCCACCGGCATCCAATAATCATATTCTTTAGGATCAAACATACCCTCGGCATAATCGGGGCTGAGATAGCGCAGATGATACCAAGATGAGCACATAAAGGTATCCATGGTGTCGGTCTCGCGCTGGGCATCAGCACCGCACTGGGGGCAACGGACGCGGCTCCAGGTGGGGTGGAATTTTAGGGGAGATTCACCCGTGGGGCGCCACTCGATATCCTCAGGCAGCAGCAACGGCAACTCATCTTCGGGGACCGGCACCCAGCCACATTCATCACAGAAAATCATTGGGATTGGCGACCCCCAATAGCGCTGGCGCGAGATCAGCCAATCTCGCAGGCGGTAGTTGACATCTTCGCGGCCGATCCCATCGGCTTCTAACCAATCGATCACTGCACTGATACCCGGGTTTTTGCGACCTTTTTCATCGTTGACAGGGGTGCCATCAAATTGGCCGCTGTTAATCATCGCTCCTGGGCCAATGTAGGCCTCAGGCATGGTTGCGCCATCAAAGGTCTCGCCCTGCGGTTGAATGACGGGAATAATCTCCAAGCCGAATTTGCGCGCAAATTCAAAGTCGCGCTCGTCGTGCGCTGGGACAGCCATAATGGCCCCGGTTCCGTAAGTCATCATGACATAATCGGCAATCCAGATGGGAATGCGCGCATGATTGACAGGGTTAACGGCATAACCGCCGGTGAAAACACCCGTCTTTTCCTTATCGACAGCTTCGCGCTCAATATCCGACTGGCGGACAGCCTGGGCTTTGTAGTCCTCTACATGCTGGCGGTATTCATCGGTTGTAACTTTATCCACCAGAGGATGTTCTGGAGCAAGCACCATGAAGGTCGCTCCCCACAGGGTATCGGGGCGGGTGGTGAAAATCTCCATGGAATCGCCCTGCTCGGTACGAAATACCACCGAGGCGCCTTCAGAGCGGCCAATCCAATTGGTTTGGAGGGTCTTAACCCGATCGGGCCAATCGATGGGTGAGAAATCCAGCAATTCATCCGCATAATTCGTCGTGCGGAAAAACCACTGCTCCAACTCCTTTTTGATGACCGGAGTCTGGCAACGCTCGCAGTGACGATCTTCGCCCCAAACCTGTTCACGCGCCAGGGTAGTATTACAACTGGGGCAAAAATCTACCGGAGCCAGCTTACGGTAGGCCAACCCATTTTTGAACAATTGAATAAAAAACCACTCTGTCCAGCGATAGTATTTTGGGTCGCTGGAAACGGCTTCACGCCGCCAATCCCACATTGCGCCCATGCTGCGCAATTGGGCACGCATACGCTCGATATTGGCGTATGTCCACTCTTTCGGGTGAATATTATTTTTAATCGCCGCGCCCTCAGCAGGCAGCCCAAAGGCATCGAAACCTATGGGGAACATGACGTTGAAACCTTTCATGCGCAAGTAGCGGGCGCGGGCATCACTGGGGGTCATAGCATACCAATGACCAATATGTAAATCTCCCGAAGGGTAGGGCAGCATGGTCAGGGCGTAATATTTTGGTTTTGAGGGGTCAATATCGGCATGATACAAACCATCGGCTTCCCAACGGGCCTGCCATTTCGGTTCGATTTCTGCCGGGTGATATTTTTTGGTCATTTCTTCACTCCTCACAGCAAAGGCTGCCGAATTTCATTTTCATCGCAAGCCTCCTTGGCTAATTTTCAGTCAAACTGATATTAATAGGAGTTACGCACTTGCGAGAGGAAAGCCCGAAAAATAGGGGTGTGTGGGGTGCGGAGCACCCCACACACCCCTATTTTTCGGTATATTTTCAATGAACTGCGTAAGTCCTATTAAATAAAAAAACCTTCGCCACTCAGGGACGAAGGGCTTTCACTCCGTGGTACCACCCTGATTGTTCATTCGTCTGGACAAATGAACCTCTCAGATCGCGTTAACGGGCGAACCCGGCGCAGGCTACTCTCTTCACCCATGCGGACTGCCCTTGAGGGCAGCAGGCGAGTTCGGTTCTGATCTTTGGGGGAAATTCACGCTCCCCAAGTGTGCTCTGCGGACACCATTGCCGTGGCTCTCACCCGGTGACCCCGGCTCGCTGGCAGATAACCTACTACTCCTGAAATTGTTTTTTCATCTATTGGTCTGAATAGTCAACTTGACTTTTTCAGACAAACTTGTGGACCCAGAGGGATTCGAACCCTCGACCTCCTCAATGCCATTGAGGCGCGCTCCCAGCTGCGCCATGGGCCCCTTTGAAACGATGGGGAAAATTTTACCATAAAAAGAATTCCCGTCAACAAAATCGATGGGAAAATTTTCAAAAAAGGGTAACGGAAATGCATTTTTGGCGTATGCTATAATTCCATATCCAATAGTACTTCGTAAAGATAGTTCTTATCATAGGTGCAACGTTCTTATTTGCTGTTTCTGTCAGTTTTCTCACAACAGCGGAGGTGCGTCGCATCTGCAGTTACGTTGAACGTCATCAACTCCCCTTCTTGATCATACTCGTCGCGGGTATCTTATTATCTGTTCTGGCTCCCTTTTGGAGCATCCATCGCTACCCAGCTTTCAAGAAAGTCGTCCTCAACATCCTAGAGAGAATTTCCACGTTGACGATATTGTATCTATTACTCGATCTGGCCGGCGTCATCATCGTCATTATCCGTAATATTTAGGAGAAAAATGGGTAACCACATCAATCGACGCGACTTTTTGAAACTGGCCGCTTTAGCTCCACTGATGCATTATCTACCTGGCGAACTCTTAAACCTGGGCAAGTCACAGACAGCCGCTGCGCGTCCAAATATCCTTATCGTAGTATTTGATGCCTTGTCGGCCTTGAATATCCCCACATTTGGGTATCCCAGAGATACAATGCCGAACCTGGATCGCTTCCTAAGCCGGTCGACTGTTTTTCACAATCACTACGCATGCGCGCCCTTTACCACACCGAGCACCTCCTCACTCTTTACCGGCACATATCCCCCTCGCTGCACCAGCCACTTCTCCGCATTCCCTTGATGATCTCCGCCCCCGGTCAAAAATCCCGGCACGATATTCATTCCCCAACAAGCACTATCGATCTCTTGCCTACCTTGCTGCACATCACAAACCGTCCAATTCCAAACTGGCTTGAAGGGGAGATATTGCCCCCTTATACACCCCACCCCACCAAAAATGAGCGCGCTCTATTCGCGCTCATGGCATCCGCGAACGCCAGCACCAAACCGCTGACTACTGCTACTTCGGCGATCATTCAAAACAACTTCAAGCTGACGCGTTACTTCGGATATGATGGGTTAGAACAGGATTTAATTGAGTTATTTAATTTATTGGAAGACCCCGAAGAGTTAGAAAACCTTGCAGATGATGACAAAGACATGACCCAGTATTTACTGAATCAACTAAACACTGCAATGGAGGCCGCCGACACTCCCTATCGTGTTTAGAATTTTACGAAACCTGCTTGTCCATACTTACGAAAAAGAAAAAACGCTCGACGTTATGCCGAGCGTTTTTGGTGGACCTGGCGGGATTCGAACCCGCGACCTCTTCAGTGCGATTGAAGCGCGCTCCCAACTGCGCTACAGGCCCCTTCGAAAGCCACATGATTTTATCTGAGAGCCAGGGGGATGTCAAGAAGAGGGTATAATCAACTCCCGATGAACAAAGTTCTCAGAAACCGCTTGCTGTATTCAATTTTGATTGCCTGGTTGTTATTTGCCATCAGTGTAATTGGCTATTTATGGATTGAAGATTTCACACTCTCAGAAGCCCTTTACATGACCATGATCACCCTCTCAACGGTAGGGTTTGGTGAGGTCAAACCCCTTTCCCCTGAAGGACGAATTTTCACTGCCATCATTATCCTGATTGGCATCGTAGTGATCGCCATTCTATTCAGCATCCTTACAGAATACATCATCGCCGGTGAGTTAACCGGCACGTTAAAGAAGAAGCGTATGAATAAGAAAATCTCCTCCCTAAAAGATCACTATATCATTTGTGGATACGGTCGTATCGGTGAACATGTTGCTTTGGAATTAAATAATCTAAAGCAGCCTTTTGTGGTCATCGACCAAGATAAAGCGGCTATTGAACATTGTGAGAATGCTGATTTCATTTACCTCGAGGGAGATGCCACGAATGATGAAGTACTGCTCCAGGCAGGCATCACGAATGCAGTCGGTCTGGTCGCTGCGCTGAATTCCGATGCGGATAATGTTTTCGTAGTGCTCAGTGCGCGTTCACTCAACCCCACCCTGACTATTGTAGCCCGCTCCACTCAAGAAGCGACAGAACACAAACTCAGGAAAGCCGGAGCCAATAGAGTTGTATCCCCCTACAATATGGCCGGATATCGTATTGTCAACCAGCTTATTCGCCCCCATGTAACCTTCCTCTTAGATATTGCCATGCGCAGCCAGGGTTTAGATCTTCTTCTGGATGAAATTGAGATTGCTGAACATTCATTGCTCATTGGGCAAAGCATACATGAAGCCAACTTGCGGGCGCGCACCGGAGCCAACGTCCTTACAATTCTGCGGGGAGAAGATCACCAAGTTGTGGATTGGTCTCCCAATTTAGAATTCCAAGCGAGAGACATGCTGATTGTGATCGGCAAGCCCGAGGAACTGCGCAGATTGGCCGTTTTATCGGGGGATGACCGCTATATCAAAAACGAGTAGCTCAACCTGGATTCCGGGGGATGGAAGGCAAATAAGCGCGTTTAAGTTTTTCACTGGGATACAGAAACTTGGTTCTGTGCGTTAATGTTTCAAAAGCAAGCTTTATATACGCTTGCTCTGGGGGGCAAAACTCCCCAGGGCTTTATTCTTAAACTTCGGGTGTGGATGTAATTGGCGTCGGCCTGGGCGCATCGCCCTCAAGATCGTATAAAACGGGCAAGGCATCTATGTCCCCATCTGACTCTACATATTCGGCAAACAACCATCCCTGCGATGCTAACACCCAGCCCGCATCGGCTGTTCGTCCAAGTAATTGCACTTCATCATCGTAACGCACACCCCCTATCATGACATAATTTGTGCCCGGCCCAGACCGCACCCACATGCTGCCGGCTGTGATACGCGCGGGCAACCCTGCCATTTCTGTTGCTGTCGGAGTCGGTGTAACTGTAGGCGGCTCTTTTGTAGGTTGAGGCGTCGGCGAAGCGGCATCAACGGACTGAAGCGACACTGACTCATCTTGCGGAGCCTCAACACTAGACTTCATAATGTACATGCGCGCCGCGATCAAAGCCCCCAACAAAACCAGCAAAATGAAAACATAACTAATAATCCGCCGAATTGAAATTGATCGTAATGCGTTCATTACCTCAATCCTTATGAGAATCTCAATTGAAGGAATCGTCAATGTCTAGTATAGCATAGGGTCTCGCAGGCAGCGGAACAAATCAAAAATGCAAACCTCCGCGCAAGACAATGGCGTATAATTACGCTTGAGTAGTTTACAAATTTTCTTTCAAACAGCACCCCCTACTTAGCAGCGAACCTTATCTTATAAACGCGTTGTACGGAGTAACCATGCCCCCATCAGAATCACTTCAACTTGTCCAACGGCATCAAACGCTGGCGAAAGCCTTGCAAGAGCATCAACTCGACGCGCTGGTACTCAACCCCGGCCCCAGCCTCCCCTATTTCACCGGGATGCACTTTCACATGAGTGAGCGCCCGGTGATCGTCTTGTTTAGCCCGGCAAATCCCCCACTCATTGTCTTGCCGGAGTTGGAATCGCTCAAATTAAATGGGCTTTCGTATGACATCAAATCTTTTCCATATGGCGAAAATCCCGCCACATGGATCGAAGCCTTCAAGGGCGCCATTCAAGCCGGAGGGCTGGGTCAGGCCCGCATTGGTGTCGAACCGCGCGCCTTACGCATGCTGGAACTCCGCTTTCTAGAAGAAGCTGCGCCCGAGGCGGAATTTGTATCCGGTGAAACAGCAGTCGCAAGCCTGCGGATGTACAAAGACCCCAGCGAAATTGCAGCCATGCAGCAGGCTGTAGATATTGCCCAAGCAGCCCTGGAAGCTACCCTGCCGCACATCAAAGCAGGTGTCAGTGAGCGAGACATCGCTACCGAATTAATCATGCAGCTTTTGCAACATGGCTCAGGGTCTCGTTTCCCCTTTTCGCCTATCGTGTCCGGCGGGCCAAACAGCGCTAATCCGCATGCCTCGCCAACCGATCGAAAATTGCAGCCGGGTGATTTACTGGTTATCGACTGGGGTGCGAACGTCCAGGGTTATTTTTCAGACATCACGCGCACCTTCGCCATCGGCGACGTTGACCCTGAATTAGCCCGCATTGCCGATGTCGTACTGCATGCCAATCGTGCCGGGCGCGAGATTGCCGCTCCGGGCGTCGCCGCCGGTCAGGTCGATGTGGTCACGCGCACAATCATCGAGAATGCCGGTTATGCTGAGTACTTCACCCATCGTACCGGTCACGGTTTGGGGCTTGAAGGCCATGAGCCACCCTACATTCGCGGCGATAATCAGCAACGTCTCGAAGTGGGAATGAGCTTCACCATCGAACCGGGGATCTACTTGCCCGGGCGCGGCGGGGTGCGCATCGAGGATGATGTCCTTATCACCGAGGGCGGCCTTCACAGCCTGACAACGCTGCCCCGCGAGTTGAGAAGATTGGAGGCCTGACATGACGGCATATACTATCCCCAGCGCGGAACCTTTCTTCCTGCCTGGTGGCGAAATCGGCTGTTTGCTGATTCACGGTTTTACCGGCGCCCCGAAAGAGATGCGCTGGATGGGCGAATATTTAGCGGGGCAAGGTCGCACGGTGTTAGGAATCCGACTCTCCGGCCACGCGACAAACGAAAAAGATATGCTGCGCGCCCGCTGGCAAGATTGGGCCGCATCTGTCGAAGATGGCTGGCACATTCTCAGCGGCACTGCAAAAAAGATCTTCGTGATCGGGCTGTCTATGGGCGGTGTGCTTTCACTCTTCCATGCAGCCCGCTTCCCGGTTCACGGAATAGTGGCAATGTCTACACCCTATAATTTACCCCCCGATCCGCGCCTGCCGTTTTTGCGCTGGCTGCATTGGTTGATACCCTTCGCAGCCAAAAAAGATTCCGATTGGATCCATCCGGAGATGGCCGAGGATCATATCCATTACCCGCACTACCCAACCCAGGCTATTCTGGAATTGAAAGTACTATTAGCTGAAATGCGCACCCGGCTCCCGCAAATTAGCGCACCGACATTGCTCATGCACTCCCGCCAAGACCAGGGCGTCGCGCCGGAGAACATGCCCAAAATCTACGCTGAATTAGGCGCGCAAGACAAGGAAATGCTGTGGATCGAAAATAGTGGGCACGTCTTGACGCGCGACGCCGCCCGCCAGGAAGTTTTCGCAACCGCAGAAGCCTTTATTCGCAGAGTGAGTTGAAACCGATGAATAAGCGCATACCCGCCCTCGTGGGCATTCTCTTCGTATTAGTTACATTGGCTTGCGGCACAGCAACCCCCGTCAGCCCTACGGTTACACTCGACCCCAATTTACTCGATACCGTAGTGGCTGCCACAGTGGCCGCGTTAGAACCAACATCCCAGACCAGCGAAGCCGCCCAGCCTACCCCCGCAGATACCCCCGAAGCCCCTCAGGCCACACTCGCAGAACCAACCGCAGACCTGCCGCCGGAATGCCTGCCAGCGCATCCCGGCGCTCAGGCTTTGCCCTTGCCGGTTGGGTTTGCGGCCAGCATCAACACATTGGCTGTCGAGTTTTTCGACCCAGATGGCAATGTGCTGGGGAACAAACCAACCCCAGGAATGACCTGGCTGGATCCCAATCAGATTCACCTGGGTGGCGGCCTGAATGCCGGATTGCCCAGCATGATGCTGGTCTATTACAGTCTTGAGAATAATGGCGGCCTCAAATCTAGCGAAAATGGGGCCGTCAGCCCCTTGCGCCCCCTGCCCAACATGATAACGCTGACGGGTGCAGAGGGGGCATCTTTATTGGCGTTCAGCACCAACGAGATCGATATGTCGCCAGACGCCGGGGGCTGGGTCAGTTACCTTTATGCCGGAGATGCCGAAGCCATCAACGGCGCCCAGCCGATGCTCACCCGCTCGGAGGGCGACGGCTTTGTAATCTTCCCGTTAGCTGTTCACATCGAGGGCGGCATCGGCCAGGGCGTGTGGTATACCCTCTCGATGTGGGGGATTGGCAATATCAATTTCGCGCCCTACAATGGGTTGTATTATTATGATTTCATGAGCGGGCAAAGCACCGAATTCTTGGGCTTCAGTGAGCGGATTGCCGGCCTATCGCCAGATCAAACCAGGGTTGCCTACCTGCCCGGGATGGGTGGTCAACCGGGGGGGCCGGGTAACAGCCTGACCCTGCGCGATCTGACCACCTGCCAGGAAACGGGCATCCCCTTCAACGCCAGCACCAACCTGGGGGGCGGCTTCGTCAACATTTCACCAAACAATCAATATCTTGCCTGGCTCGAAGCAAGCGGCCCCAGCAACATGGAAGCGCAGATGCGCCTGCGGGTGGCGACTTCGAACGGGCTGATTGTTGCCGATACTGAAATTGCCAACCTAAACGGCCTGGCCGGCGGTGAAGCGCCGCTGTATTTGCGGCCTGCGGGATGGATTGCCGATCATTTGCTGCTCGTCGAGATTAGCATTCCATCTCAGGCATCGCCGCTGATGGTGGTGTGGGCACCTGACCCCGCTCAGCCCCTGGCTCCTGCGTTGGGGGCCAATCAGTCTGCCCCCCTGGCAGATGGCGTCTTTGCAGGGTTTCTCTACCCTTAGGGGCTACTCAAGCTTCTATCAACAAAACAGCCATTACAGACGCGCCTGTAATGGCTGCGGAAATCCTGATCAATTTCTAGCAATCATCGAGGATACAATGTACAGGGATTTGGTACTCGTCGGGCTGGCGCTGTTTACCTGGGGCATCGGTGAAGGGTCGTTTTTTCTTTTCCAGCCGTTGTATTTGGAAGAGCTTGGCGCATCGCCGGTCTTGATCGGCACAATACTAGGCGGGGTGGGCATTGCCATGAGTCTGGCACACGTCCCAGCCGGCCTCATCGCCGACCGGGTGGGGCGCAGACAAATGCTGTGGATCTCCTGGTGCTTTGGGGTATCTGCAACCTGGTTTATGGCATTAGCGAATTCTCTGCCCCTTTTTGTGGTTGGCATGCTGCTTTACGCGGTGACCGCCTTTGTGATGTCTCCCCTGAACAGTTATGTCACCGCCGCCCGCGGCACCCTTTCGGTTGGCCGCTCAATCACACTGACATCGGCGGCTTACAACAGCGGCGCAGTGCTGGGGCCGATCATCGGCGGATTCATCGGCAATAACTTTGGGCTGCATAAAACCTATCTGTTTGCAGCCTGTGTTTTTATCGTTTCAACATTGGTGATTCTAAATATCCGTCCACAGCCCGTTCAGCCCCGAGACCGCGAACAAGGTGCCAGCATTTTAAAGAACCGCGCCTTCTTAGGCTACATGGGGATCGTATTTCTGGCCATATTGGCCCTTTACCTTCCCCAACCCTTGACACCAAATTTCTTGCAAAACCACCGCCAGGTTTCTTTGTCGCAAATTGGATGGATCGGTTCGGCGGGCAGTTTAGGCAATGTCCTTCTCAGTTTAGGGCTTGGCGCAATCAACGCCAACCGCGGATTTATCATCAGCCAAATCAGTGTTGCCGCCTTCTCGCTGCTGATATGGAAGGGAAATACCCTGCCATATTATGTTTTGGGGTATTTCCTACTGGGTGGTTACCGCGTGGCACGTTCGCTGGTCATTGCCAATGTGCGCGAACTCGTTGAACTGGCGAACATGGGGCTGGCCTATGGCATCACAGAAACGGTTTCGGCGCTATCGATCATTTTTGTTGCGCCGCTGGCCGGATGGATTTACGAACGCACCCCTAACGCGGTTTTTCAAATCAGCATCGGGCTAATTGTGGTAACCATTCTCATTTCGGCGTTTTTCACACCGCGCCAGAAACACCCAGAAATGATATGATTTCTAGTAGAACCATTCCAATAATTTTCGTGCGATAGTTTTCATCTGGAGGAAACGATCATGCAAACTATTCTTTTCTTACAAAACCTGGGGGAGTGGCTGGAACCGGTGATGACGTTCTTCACATCATTAGGTTTCGAAGAATTTTATTTACTCGTTATGCCCGCCATCTATTGGTGTTTCGACACCCTGATCGGGGCACGCCTGGCAATCATGTTGGTGGCAACGACTGGCCTTAACAGCATTCTAAAACTCGCTTTTCATTCGCCGCGTCCATTCTGGGTGTCGCCCGATGTCACCGCCTTCAGTTCTGAAACTTCCTTTGGCATTCCATCGGGGCACGCTCAAAATGCCGTCACGCTCTGGGGAACCTGGGCCGCTTCCATGCGGCAGCGCTGGGCATGGGTCGTAGCAATTTTCACCGCTCTAATGATTGGCATTTCTCGGCTCTATTTGGGCATGCACTTCCCCATCGATGTATGGCTGGGATGGTCCTTTGGCATTCTCTTACTGTGGGGGTTTCTGCGTCTGGAGACTCCGGTGGTCGCCTGGTTCTCCGGGCAAAAAATCAGTGGGCAAGTCGTGACGATCCTGATCGTCACGTTGATGATTTTGTTGGCCGGTAACCTGATGATTGCCTCGCTCAACAACTGGGAAATGCCCCTCGAATGGATCGAAAACGCCACTCTTGGGGGAACGCCGCCTGATCCGTTAAGCCGTGATGGAATTGCCACCTCCGCAGGGGTGTTCCTGGGACTCAGCCTGGGGCTGATCCTGATCCAACAGCGCGGCGGTTTTAACCCCAAGGGCCTCGCCTGGAAGCGCATCCTGCGCTATTTTGTCGGCATCGTTGGCACATTGGCAATATGGGCCGGGTTAAAAGCCGTCTTCCCCTCCGGGGAAGAACTGCTTCCGCAGGCTTTGCGAGTGTTACGCTACGGATTGATGGGTTTCTGGGTAGCTGCCGGAGCGCCTTTGTGCTTCTTGTGGTTGAGACTCGCAGACCCCGCCGGTGAGTAGCTCCCAATCATGAGCAAAACACTCCCCCAACCCATCCGCATCGATCTAACCAGCGCCCGCCGCTTTGCCCTGGCGCATCATCATCTTTGGCCGCCGCGTCAACTCAAAGGGAAGTCAGGGATCTTGCAGTTCATTCAACATGTCGGCTGCATCCAATTCGACCCCATCAATCTGGTTGGCCGCAACCCGGATCTGGTGCTGCAATCCCGTGTTATAGATTATCGCCCCACGATGCTGGATGAATTGCTCTACCAAGATCGCCAATTACTCGATGGCTGGGATAAGATGGCCTCGATCTACAGCCTGGAAGATTGGGCCTACTTTGCCCGGCAACGCCAGCGAATGGTGGCTCATCACGGCGCGCCCGATACCGTCGTCAGCCAGGTTGCCGATCAGGTACTGAGCGCCATCGATCAAAGCGGCCCACTCAGTTCACTGGATTTCAAAGGGGAAGCCACCACAAAATGGTTTTGGGGACCCACGAAAGCCGCCCGCGCCGGGTTAGAGGGCTTATATGCCATGGGGGTCTTGGGCATCCACCACCGGGTTAACAATCGGCGCTATTTCGAACGAGTCGAGAAGTTATTACCAGAAACGCTACTCGCATTGCCCGACCCCAACAAGGATGAAACGGCCTATCAAGAATGGCATATTTTGCGGAGAGTCAGGAGCCTCGGGTTGGCAACCCCCAATGCCGGGGAACACTGGTACGGCATCATCGGCGTCAAAAGCCGTCAGCGTCAGGCTATTCTCAACCGCCTCGCCGAACGCGGTGAACTCGTGGCAATTGAAGTAAATGGTATTTCCGGAAGAACATTCTATATCCTTACCGAAGATCTGCCGACGCTGGCACGCATCCAAAATCGGCCCGCCCCCCAAGCGGAGGCCGCATTTCTAGGGCCATTGGACAATTTCTTGTGGAACCGTAAGAAGAATGGCTGGCTCTTCGACTTTGAGTACATCTGGGAAGTGTACAAACCCAAAGCCCAACGAAAATATGGCTACTACGTGTTACCTGTTATTTACGGCGACCGCTTTGTGGCGCGATGCGACCCGGCATTCGATAAGAAAACCCGCCACCTGACTCTAAATAATTGGTGGTGGGAAACCAGCATCGAACCCGGCCAGGCTATGCAGTCAGCTTTGGAAACAGCATTGGGTGACTTTATCCGCTATCTTGATGCGGAGAGTTTCTCTTTGGGTGAAACGCTGGTCAACAAGAAGTCACTGGCCTGGACAAAGGCATTTGAATAGCCCTTATCATGCGCCTAAGAATGCTCCGCTCCTCCACGCGCGCGCTTATATTGAGCTTGCTGGTCATCGTTGGGCTGAGCGCCTGTGCCCCGCAATCTTACCCGCTTTCATCAACACCCTGGCGCATCACCGATCTGCGCGCCCTCGATCCCGCCGATGCCCCACGTCCCGAACACGACCTGATTGCGCTCTACACCCGCCATACCCGGCACGATCTTGAAATTCGTCTCGACCTGCTCGATCTGGTATCCGAAACACAAACCGAAATCCACCTTGTATTGGATACCCTGCCCGGATGCGCGCTAGATGCGCCTGGGCTATTTTCATCGAAGCGTAGTTGGGATTTCGTCATCACGATTCCTGCTGAGGGGCGTCCCCAGATCACCGCACTCCAACCTGCAACCGCCAATCAGCAACCTTTGCCCACCCCGCGCATTGTCAGGGATGCCGCGCTCGATACCATCACCCTCCGTTTGAATGCCAACCTGCTCCCCATGAGCGGCGGCCCTTTCTACCTGCAAGCGCTCGCTATCAACTCACAAACCGGCGCAATGCTCGATTCGCTCAATCCGGTCTCGTCGCAGCGTACCCTCACGCAGGCGCGCGCCCCATTGCTGCTGGCTTTTTGGAATACACTCCCGGCCCAAACCCCGGCTCAGGCCCTGCGCCGTTGGGATGGCGCCCATACCGGCCCGCGCGGTGAGCGCCACGGGCTGTATAACTTGATCCAGGCGGCGGGGGATTACCGCATCCCGATCACTCTACTCGATATTTCATCCCCCTTTTCGTTATCGGCGCTTGACGCATTAGGCGGAATGCCCACGCTGATGACGTTTCAGCGTCAGGGCCTGCTAAACGCCCCTGAGACGCTTCCCAGTGCTGTTTGGGGAGATTACCCGGCCTGGGTTGCTTCACAAGCCTTGAATGGCACGAATGAAACTAAACAGGCCTTTGGCTGGCCTATTTCACAAATATTTTATGGCCCGGTTCTGTCTCAACAACCCGCGGCCCGCTTAACAATGACCACCGGAGCTATTTCGCCGGATAATGGCACTATCCCCCAAACGCACATCTATCGTCAGGGCCAGCGCGTATTCTTACCCCTGTCCGATGACATCCCCACCCCGCAGGTCGGTGAGGAAGGGCTTAATCTAGTCATCCGCACAACACTGCTGGAAAACGCGCTCACGGATGAGCCTGCCATTACCCTGCTGGGTGGCGATCTGCCGCATACACCCTGGGGCAATCCGCGCCTGGCAGGTCAGGCCATGCACTATATTGCCGCTCACCCCTGGATCCAACCCCTTAGGGAAAAGGATCTGCTTAGTTCCCCTGCGGTCGCAAGCGCCTCCATGCCCACCCCAGCACCGCCCACACCGGCACAAATGGCCGCGCTGAACACCCTGGAAAATACGCCCCAAAATGCCGCCGGGGCGCTGGCCTGGCAGACCTATTTTGCCTTGCTATCACCTGCCGATCCATCTCCACCGGAACTGGCCCGCCTCCGGGCGGCATCTATTGGCGTGGTCGGTGATTTGGCGGCTGCCGCACAGTGGGAAGCCGGAAAGCTGCCTATACGCAGCGGCGAATTCTACAACAACTGTAATCTAGATACCGATTTCGACAACCGGGCCGAATGCGTACTGGCGAATGAAAAGCTCTTCGCCATACTCGATCCTCAGGGGGGGCGCCTGAAACTGCTTTTCGCCCGCAGCCAGGGCCGCACGATCCAACTGGTCGCCCCCAGCACCCAATTTGCAGTTGGGGTAAGTGACCCTTTTAGCTGGGATTTGTCGCGGGGCGAGTTGGCCGATCCGGCGGGCATCACGGGGGCTTTCGTCGGGCCATGGCAGGAATATCGCATCACCCCCCTCCCCAATGGGTTACGCTTCACGGCGGGCAATCTTGTTAAAGAATTTCTAGTCTTGGAAAATGGCCTTTGGGTGAATTACCAATTCGATGGGTTCACACAAGTGACGATACCGCTGGGGATAGCGGCGGAGAGCCGCTTCGCCCCGGGGTGGAGTTCCCGCTACCAGAGCGCATCTACGCCCCAGGGTTGGGCATGGGGGATCACCCCCGGCCCGCGGGCGCAGATTCGAACTTCGGGCATGCTCTCCACTCAGAGTTTCGCCGATGATCTTCCGGCACTTCTCGTCCCAGAAAATCCAAATTACGACTATCCTTCAGGGCATTATCTTCCCTTTCCAATGGCGGTTGCCACGATTCAATCCCAAGGAGATTTTTGGGTCGAGATTACGCTGTTGCCCTAACTAGCCGGTTTTGATCCCCACAATTTGATCGATCATTGAGAGCAGCACTTCCAGGTTGGGTATCGATGCTGCGGTAGCGCTGGCCCCGCTGAACCAGCCGCCGTCTTTCTTTTTGACCGATAGAACCCCCGAACGCATTCCAACCTGCTCGACTTCATCCCAGGCATATTGTTTTTTACCGATCTGAATGCCGCTCTTGACAATTACAACCGGGCCAAAGGTGCAGGGTTGTCCATTGTTATAGGCATCGGCATTACCCTGATACAGCAGCGGGAAGATATTCTGGCGAATATTGCCGGCCAGTTTTTCAACATCGTGGATGGCATCGTTAATGGTGAAGCACTCACCATTTTTGTTCGTGAAGGTGTAGACATGTGTCGTACCAGTGTAAATGCCGTTGGTGTAGTGTTTTGTCACTGCAGCATTTATGGCGGCAATATCACTCCAACGCCAGGTACGCAGGCCTTTGCGGTCGCGGTAGGCAATCCCCTCGCTATACAACACGGCAGCCTTTTTAGAGCCAGCATAGGCCGACCAGGTCGCAATGAGGCCAATCGTAAAGAATACCAGCGCCAAGATCAAAGGGCCGGTAAGGGAACTGATGACCACCGCCGGGCCATATTTTTGCCAGCGCAAAAAAGTGTTGATGGTTGCATAGGCAAAAGCCAGCACAGCCCCACCGAGAAAGATCACTACAGCAATCATACTCCCCCAGCGCCTGCGTTTGCGAATGGGATGCACCGTAATGGGAGCGCCGAAACCAAATACCGATTTGAACGCTTCTGGAACCTGATTCATACGAATATCTCCAAAGAAAGTAAATACAACGTAAACTAAATTAGTTAGGAGTTACGCACTTGCGAGAAGAAAGCCCGAAAAATAGGGGTGTGTGGGGTGCTCCGCACCCCACACACCCCTATTTTTCGGTAAATTTTCAACGAACTGCGTAAGTCCTATTAGTGTATATATAGCTCCCTGAGCGGAGGAGCA
The DNA here is from genome assembly GCA_964344175.1 of uncultured Anaerolineales bacterium. Lineage (GTDB taxonomy): Bacteria > Chloroflexota > Anaerolineae > Anaerolineales > UBA11858 > NIOZ-UU35. The sequence continues at coordinate 9,900 of CAYFMI010000057.1, read as the reverse complement.
GAAGCGTCCTTCGACTTCACAAAGTTCCGCTCAGGAGGCTTCTGCTCCGTAGTCACCTGTACTGAGCTTGTCGAAGTGAAGGGGCGGTGATCTTTCTCGCTTTACTTTGTTTACGCTGTAGGAAATCTAACAATGTGCCCAACTTGCTTGATATCTACCGATAGAGCAGGCGCTGCTGAATGATTGTATGCACATCTTCGGGCACGAGATCAGCCACCGAGAGACCCGCGCGGATGCGTTGACGAATCGTTCGGGCGGCAATATCCATCTCGGGGGCGTCGAAGAATTGCACTTTCCCAGCAAGTCCGGGGATCATCTCTGAGAGTTGCTGCATGTCAAACACTGCACCCGGGCGGCGCATTACGCCCAGCGCATCACACACCCCCACAAACGCTTCTGGCATGTGCCAGGAGGGCAGATCATGCAACGAATCTCCCCCCATCAGGTAAACAAGTTTCGCGTGTGGATACTGCTTGCGCAACAGACGCACCGTATCTAGCGCGTAATGCGGTGCGGGGCGCTCCATATCGACGCGCGAAAGCTGGAATTCTGGGTCGCTGGAAATACTCGCTTTAAGCATATCCAGGCGGTGCTGCACAGGCGTAATCGGCTGATCGCGCTTATGCGGCGGGAAAAGGGTCAACACCCAAAGCACTTTTTTCAGCGACAAACCGCGCAATGCCATTCGAGCCAGCATCAAGTGGCCGAAATGAGGCGGATCGAAAGTTCCCCCAAAAATACCCAACTGCACTGAGCTATTCCGACCATTCAAGTTCGAATTCACCGACAAACACCGTATCGCCCGGCTGCGCGCCTTGCTTGCGCAAGGCGTCTTCGATGCCCAAAGTACTGAGGATGCGCTGGAAGCGGCGTACCGACTGATCGTATTCCCAATAGGTCATGGCCGCAGCGCGCTCAATCGATTCGCCGGTCACGCGATACCCCTGGGGTATGCGCTCAATTTCGAAGGCGCGTGGATCACTTTCCGGGCGGTAGACCGGCAATTCGTCGGGTGTGAGGTCTACCATCGGGGGTAGCTCATCGAGGAGTTGCCTGGCGCGATAAAGCACCTGCCGAACACCGTCTCCGGTCACTGCCGAGATGGAAAAGATCTCGTGACCGCGAGCCTGGATTTCGGCCTGGATATGCGGCCACTGCTCTCGCACTTCTGGAAGATCCATTTTATTGAAAGCCACAATTTGCGGCTTTTCGGCTAAATCAGGGTCGAAGAGGGCCAACTCGGTGTTGATTTGGGCAAAATCGAGCAAGGGATCAATGGCCGTACCATCGAGCAGATGCACTAAAACACGCGTCCGCTGGATATGACGCAGAAATTCATGCCCCAACCCAACCCCTTGATGTGCGCCCTCGATCAACCCGGGAATGTCGGCCAGGATCAAATTCGTATCCAAATCTAGAACTGCTACACCCAAATTGGGCTGCAAGGTGGTAAAAGGATAAGCAGCAATTTTAGGTTTGGCATTTGTGACGGAAGCCAATAGCGTTGATTTTCCTGCATTGGGAACGCCCACCAGCCCAACATCGGCAATCAGCTTCAATTCCAGGCGCAGATTGCGCTCCTCGAATGGCTCGCCCTTCTCGGCAATGCGGGGCGCTTTATTGGTGGAAGTGGCAAAGCGGGCATTACCGCGTCCCCCGCGCCCGCCCTGACATACTGTCAATCGTTGGCCGCCTGCTGTTAAATCCCCCAGCAAATCGCCGGTGTCATCGTCGTAAACCAACGTTCCAGGCGGCACCGGAATTACCAAATCTTCTCCCGATTTTCCGGTTTGGTTGCTGCCGCCTCCCTTCGCGCCATTTTGTGCTTTGTGGTAATGTTGCCGCCGAAAGGTGCTTAACGTGTTCAGGGTTGGCTCAACAACAAAGATAACATCCCCGCCTCGCCCACCGTCACCACCATCTGGCCCACCAAAAGGAACAAATTTCTCGCGCCGAAAATGAACAATTCCAGCCCCGCCGCGTCCCGATTGGACATGAATTTGGATTTCGTCGATAAACATAGCAGGGATTATACCACTGGGGAAAATCAGACTGTCTATGCTATAATTGTCATATTCTCTGACACGGGTTGTATGTACGTGAGGGTTTTGTCGGAATATTCTTTCTTCGAAAATCAGGTATCTCAGGAGTACGTTAAATGGCAAAACAAGAAATCCCTGGCATCGTAATTGGGCGCCTGCCCCTTTACCTTCGAGCAATCCAGCGCATGGCACAAGAAGGCCAACGCGTGACCTCCTCGCAAGAATTAGGAGACCGTCTCGGCGTCTCAGCTGCACAAATTCGCAAAGACCTTTCACAATTTGGTGAATTCGGTAAACAGGGAACGGGATACAACATCAAATATCTCAGTGATCAATTAAGACACATTCTCAACTTAGATGTTGTCTGGGATGTGGTTGTTGTCGGCGCTGGCGATGTCGGTAGTGCGCTGGCCCATTACCAGGGATTTCGCGATCGCGGCTTCCAGATCACGATGATTTTCGACAGCGATCCTGAAAAAATTGGCAAAAAGATGGGCAACCTAATTGTGCAAGATACTGCCACGATGGCTACAACGATCCAACAATGGGATGTTAAAGTTGCTATGGTATCTGTACCGGCCGATCATGCCCAGACAGTTGCCGACCAACTTGTTGAATCTGGCATACAGGCAATCCTCAATTATGCGCCAATCCAGTTAAGCGTCCCCACAAGTGTGCGGGTTGAGTATATCGACCCGGCTACTCACTTACAGCGGATGTCGTATTATCTAACATAGTCGATTGCCTAAAAATCAAACAAATATAAGTCACCAAAATGCCTCTGCGCGGTGATATCTATTGACTTATCCGAAACTGAATTTTTTATCAACGAAGACCCCCGCCGCAAGCAGCGGGGGTATCTTTTAACAGAAAAAGCTTCATAGGCTTCTCCCTCGCCTCCCCGATTGCCACTCTTCACCGCCGTAAGCGGCGCTATATTCTGGCTTTTTTCGCGTAAATCTTAGCCTATGAAACCCCGGCACTCATATGCCGGGGTTGGAAGAATGTACAAGGATACCATGCACTCACAAATCAACGACAAACCGGGTTCCAGCATAAGCTGGAACCCGGTTTGTCGTTTTCAGGCTATTCTACATGGGCGGCAGGTTGCGCTTAATTTTAGAAAAGACACCCGGCTGCAGGGCCAGCGAAGTGCCTTCGGCAACGCAGCGGGTAGGGTTGTCCACAAGATAGGCAGGAACTCCAAGTTCTTTGGTGAGCAGTTTATCAATGCCAGCCAACAATGCCGTCCCCCCACAAAGGGCGATGCCTCGATCAATAATATCCGACACCAACTCCGGGGGAGTTTTTTCCAACACACGGCGAGCGGCTTCGACAACCTGATCTAGGGGATCTTTCAGCGCCTCAACGATCTCACCGGTGGTGAGGGTGAGAGGGCGCGGCAATCCGGTAACCTGATCTTGCCCTTGAACCTCGAGGCTGCGTTCTTCATCTTGAGGCACTGCTGCGCCGATTTCAATTTTTATTCGTTCTGCAGTTGGCTGGGCAACAACCAGACCATATTTACGGCGCACATAGGTCATGATAGCATCATCCAAACGCAAACCGCCGGTACGCACAGTTTCGGCAGAAACAATTCCGTACATCGCCAGCACTGCTGCCTGGCTAACGCCGCCCCCCAAACAAATTATCATGTTGCCAGTGGGGGTATGAAACGGCAAATCCACACCCAACGCTGCAGACATAGGCTGATAAATCAACGAAACATCTCGCTTGACGGCTTCCAGGGCAGCCTCATGAACAGCTCGGCGTTCTACACTGGTGACACCATAGGGAACCGACATCATCACCTGGGGTCGAAAAACACGCGCCGGGCTGCTAACCTTTTTAATCAAGTATTCGAGTAATTTTTCCGCGACCTCATAATCGGCAATTACGCCATTCTTCAGAGGGTAGGCCACCTCCAGGGTATCTGGAACCCGCCCAAACATATCTTGAGCTTCCTGGCCCAAAGCAACGATTTTTAACTCATCAATTGCAATGGCAACAACCGTCGGTTCCTGAAGTATGACTTGCCCACCTTCAGAAATGCGCGTCCGCACAGTCCCTAAATCAATACCCAGGTCTCTAGAAAAAAGCGCCATGGGCTGGTTAACCCCGATCTTCCATCATTTTAGGCACTTCACCGTGACGACCGCGACGATAGCGGCGCACGGCATCCAGGCGAAGCTGGGAGCGGCGCAAGGCAGCTTCCATACGCAGGTAGGCATCGGTGTCGGGCGGCGGGCCTTCAGCCAGGAATTTTTCGGCGCGCGCACGGGCAGATTCGGCGCGGGCGATATCGATTTCGCGCACGTTCTCGGCCCGATCTGCTAACACTGTGACAATATCTGGCTGTACCTCAACAACGCCACCCGCAACGGTGAAGACATCTTCTCGCCCCTGACTGCGGACTTTGATCACACCGAAAGCCAGTGTAGAGAGCAAAGGCGCATGGTTGGGGAGAATCCCCATCTCGCCTTCGGTGCCTGGGATCAACACAGAGTCTGCATCACCTTCATAGATCATACGATCCTGGGAGACAATCTCACAACGAATGGGCATAATTATCTTCGCTTACTCAGCAGCTAACTTTTTGGCACGCTCTAGAACATCGTCGATGGTGCCAGCGAACATGAAGGCATCTTCGGGGACATCATCATGCTTACCATCCAAAATCTCGCGGAAACCCTGTACGGTATCACGGATGGACACATATTTACCGGGCATATTGGTGAACTGCTCTGCCACAAAGAAGGGCTGCGAGAAGAAGCGCTCGACTTTACGGGCACGGGCGACGAGTAATTTATCATCTTCACTCAATTCATCGATACCCAGAATGGCGATAATATCTTGCAAGTCTTTATAGCGCTGCAAAACCGCCTGCACCTCGCGGGCCGTGCGATAGTGTTCGTCACCGACGATCAATGGATCGAGGATACGCGAGTTGGAGGCCAGCGGATCAACCGCCGGATAAATACCTTTCTCAACAATAGAACGCTCCAGGGCAATAGTCGCATCCAGGTGAGTAAAGGTTGCGACTGGGGCCGGGTCAGAGTAGTCATCGGCAGGAACATATACGGCCTGCATCGAGGTGATCGAACCGGTGCGCGTTGACGTAATTCGCTCTTGAAGCTCACCCATTTCGGTCGCCAGGGTGGGCTGATACCCTACAGCAGAGGGCATACGCCCCAGCAGCGCCGATACTTCGGAACCGGACATACTAAAGCGGAAAATGTTATCAATAAACAAAAGTACATCGCGTCCTCGATCTCGGAAATATTCCGCCATCGAAAGTGCGCTCAGAGCAACCCGCAAACGCACCCCTGGGGGTTCGTTCATCTGCCCATAGACCATGACGGTGTCTTTCATCACGCCAGACTCAAGCATTTCGCGGTAGAGTTGAGTTCCCTCACGGGTACGTTCGCCCACACCGGCGAAAACTGAGTTACCTTCATGCTCCATGGCTACCGAGCGGATCAACTCCATAATGATAACAGTCTTACCAACGCCCGCGCCTCCGAAGATGCCGGTTTTACCACCTTTGGTGAAGGGAGCGATCAGGTCGATAACTTTGACGCCGGTTTCAAAAACTTCTACGCGGGTGGATTGGTCTTCAAAGGGTGGCGCTGGGCGGTGAATGGGATAGTAAGTTTCTGCTCTAACCTCACCCAATGCATCTACCGGGCGTCCCAAAACATTAAACACCCGCCCCAGGGTCGGCTCCCCAACCGGGACCATAATCGGTGCGCCAGTAGCATGCACATCCACACCTCGTTGAAGTCCATCGGTGGTATCCATAGCCACACAACGCACCCAGTTATCACCCAGATGTTTCTGTACTTCTAAAACTTGGGGATCACCATTGCTTTGAGGAATTTCCAACGCTTCAAAGAGATCGGGAAGTTCCCCCGTGGGGAACTCGACATCCACAACACCACCTTGAATTTGAGTAATTCGGCCAATTGCCTTTGCCATACTTTCCTCCGATTTCAGTATCAGCTCACTGAATACTGCTTACTACGAACTCTGTGCCAGGGCTTCCGCGCCACCGGCAATATCCAACATTTCACTGGTAATGGTTTGCTGACGCGCTTTGTTGTATTCAAGCTGCAAATCAGCACTGAGAGCGGTCGCGTTTTCGGTCGCATTTTTCATGGCAACCATACGCGCAGCATGCTCACTGGCCAGCGATTCCATGACGGCCTGATAAACCTGCAAGGCCGTAAAACGCGGCACTATTTCATCGAGTATTTGCTCTTGCCCCGGTTCATAGACATAATTCGCGCTGGGGCCGGAACGCGCCTGCCCAAATTCCTCGACACGCCCTTCACCGGAATCAACTTCCAGGGGAAGAAGTTTCTTGATTGTAGGAATTTGCTTGACCATGTTGACAAAGTCGGTATACACCAAATAGACCTCATCAACATTCCCTGCCAGGAATTCATCTACAGCCAGGCGTCCAATAGCCGAGACATCCGCAAACTCGGGCGCGGCGGGCAAATTGCTAAATTCCGCCAAAATTTCCTGACGGCGACGGATCATCAAATCGCGCCCTTTGCGACCAATAGTGATGTATTTGACCGGATAAGGATAATCGTCAAATTGCTTGAGGGTAAACCGCACAATATTTGCATTATATGCCCCGGCTAAGCCTCGATCACCGCTAATCAAAACCACCAACGTGTTGTCAACTTTGCTGCGTTCTTCCAACAATGGGTGCAAGGTCGTCCTGCCAGGCTGGGCGGCAATGTGCGTCAGCACTTGCCAGGCCTTTGTGGCATAGGGTCGCGTCCGATACATTGCTTGCATGGCTTTTTGAACTTTGCTGGCGCTAACGGCCTGCAAAGCCCGAGTCACTTGGGCAATGTTCTTGACACTACGAATACGAAGTTTTACTTCTCGAGCACTCGCCATAGTTCCGCTCGCTTATTGCCAGGTTGATTCGAATGCATCCAGCGCGGCCTGCATTTTTGCTTCAGTTTCATCGGTAATACGGCCCTGGGCGACGATCGCCTTACCAACTTCTGGGTGAGAATTATCCAGATAACGGAGCAGGGCTTCTTCCCACCCCCGCATTCGCTCCAGGGGAACTTTGTCAGCAGTCCCGTGAATGCCCGCATAAATGACCATAATCTGACGTTCAAAAGCCATCGGCTCATATTGCGGCTGTTTAAGGATTTCCTGCAAGCGCAACCCGCGATTGAGGCGAGATTGCGTAGCCGCATCCAGGTCGGAGCCAAACTGAGCAAAAGCAGCCAACTCGCGGAAAGCGGCCATATCCATGCGCAAGCCACCCGCCACCTGTTTCATCGCTTTGGTTTGGGCGTCACCACCCACACGCGAAACCGAGAGGCCCACGTTTACCGCCGGACGAATACCGGCGTTGAAGAGGTTATTCTCCAGGTATATCTGCCCATCGGTGATCGAAATCACGTTGGTGGGGACATAGGCCGAGACATCGCCAAGCAAGGTCTCAATGATCGGCAACGATGTCAGAGAGCCGCCGGTTCCTATAACTTTGACAGTTTTGTGTGTATCGGCATTCCCCAGGGCTTTGAGCGCTTCTTTCGCGTCATGCTCCGAGAGTGGGCCAGAGTAAACCTTGCCATCTATGGCATCGGCTTCTTCGGCTAGTGCTTCGCCAAAATCGTTGGGCACAATCACAAATTGATCTGCCAAACGCGCTGCACGTTCGAGCAAGCGGGAGTGCAAATAGAACAAGTCGCCGGGGTAAGCCTCACGCCCGGGGGGACGGCGCAAAAGCAGCGAGACCTGGCGATAAGCCCAGGCATGCTTGGAAAGGTCATCATAGATCACCAGAGCGTCGCGCCCGGTCTCCATGAATTCTTCACCAATGGCACATCCAGCGTAGGGAGCAATATATTGCAAGGCAGCCGGTTCTTCTGCCGAAGCCACAACGACAATGGTGTGATCCATTGCGCCATGTTTTTCGAGGGTTGCCACGGTGCGGGCAATGGCAGCCTTCTTTTGACCAATTGCCACATAAATGCAAATCAGTTCTTCATCTCTCTGATTGATAATCGCATCTACCGCGATCGCGGTTTTGCCGGTCTGGCGGTCGCCAATAATCAGCTCACGCTGGCCGCGGCCAATGGGGATCATCGAGTCGATGGCTTTGATCCCCGTCTGAACGGGAGTATCCACATCCTGGCGTTGAACAACGCCGGGAGCAATACGCTCAATTGGGCGAAAGCCACTCGTTGGGATAGGGCCTTTACCATCAATAGGCTGTCCCAGGGCATTAACCACACGGCCAACCATTCCATCACCAACCGGCACCGAAGCGATGCGGCCAGTAGAGCGCACCGACATGCCCTCTCGAACACCGGCGTACTCACCCATAATAATGATACCGACGGAGTCTTTTTCCAAATTGAAGGCAATTCCCATCACCCCATTTTCAAACTGGACCAGTTCTTGGGAACGTACATCAGAAAGACCAGTTGCGCGGGCAATCCCATCGCCAGCTTCCAAAACTGTACCAATATCGCGCAATTCCAGTTCAGGCTGAAACGACTCGATTTGCTGTTGTAAGTCTGCAGTGATTTGTTTGATCAGATCAGACATTTTACCTCCGGGCCTAAAGGATCAAATTTCTAAAAATTATTGCGTAAATGATTCTACTGTGGCTGCATCTAGGCGCTCTAGCAAAGCCACTAACAATTTCACCGCATTGTCATAATCGCTGCGGTGAATGATCGAACTATCGGAATGAATATGACGGGCCGCCACAGAAAGCACTATTGTGGGCACACCCGTTTTGTGGATGTGGATCATCCCGCCATCGGTTGCGCCTCCCTCAACATAGGAAAGCTGGACAGGGATCGCCAAATCTTCGGCAGTGTCGATGACAAAATCGCGCAATGTCAGATTGGGGATCATTCGGGCATCATACATCAGCACCGAGGGGCCGCCGCCCAACTTGACGGACGATTCTTCAGGCGTAATGCCGGGGACATCTCCGGCGATATCCACCTCAAGGACGATAGCGACATCGGGATTGGCGGTCCAGGCGCTGGTTTTTGCACCCCGCAGGCCAACTTCTTCTTGGACGGTGGCGGTCGCGACAACCGTATTGGGGTGCTCCTGTCCCTGAAGTTCGGTCAGCGCCGAAACGAGCAACGCGGTTCCAATGCGGTCATCGAAGGCTTTCGACATGAAGGTGTTGCCACCCGCCAGGGGCACAAAATCGGCGCGTGGGATAACAGGATCACCCACCCGTACGCCAGCTAGCTCCACATCTTCACGGCTGGTCGCGCCAATATCAATGTACATATCTTTCTTCTTGACGACCTTTTCGCGCTCATCCGGCGGCAACATATGGGGCGGCTTCGCCCCGATGACCCCAACAACATCGCCTTTGCGCGTCTTGATAATCACGCGCTGTCCTAACAAAACCTGGTCAAACCATCCCCCCAAAGGCAAGAATTTTAAAAATCCCTCTTTAGTAATGTGCTTAACCATCAAACCGATCTCATCCATATGACCGGCCAGCATCACACGCGGGGCTTCTGCGCTGCCTTGTTTTTCACATATTAAATTACCGAGTTTGTCTTCTGTCAGATTCCCCAAATGTTCAAGGTATTTGCGCAAGACGGCCCGGATTGGGGCTTCGTATCCGGGCACGCCGTGGGTTTCAGTGAGTTCTTTTAGCAGCTTGATGGTATCAACCATGTGTTCCCTACCAATGAAAAAAAATGCAAGTATCCCAACTTTGAGACACAAGCTGACAAATGATACCCGAAAGAGTACATATTGTCCAGTTTGATTTGTGAAGAGACAGGGCAAACGCACCATAAGTCTAGACAACTAGGCTTGACCAATAGGGTATCCT
>CAYFMI010000056.1:0-28032 GCA_964344175.1 uncultured Anaerolineales bacterium | reverse complement strand
CCAAATTGACAATGTAGCAAGAGGCATACCATGAGAATTGTAGAAACTGAGCATCTGACGAAAATTTATGGCAGCGGCGAGGCCCAGGTCAACGCCCTGGATGGGGTCTCCCTGCATGTGGAAACCGGCGAATTTGTGGCCGTGATGGGGCCAAGCGGCTGCGGCAAATCCACATTGTTACATATGATCGGTGGGTTGGACCGACCCAGCAGCGGGGTGGTGAAAATTGAAGGGCAAGACCTGAGCAGCCTGGATGACGATGAACTCACCGATCTTCGCCGTGAGCATATCGGGTTTATTTTTCAGTTCTTCAATCTAATCCCCACGCTTTCGGCGCTGGATAACACCGCCCTGCCCCTGGTATTGGGGGGCACAAAGCCCGCAGATGCGCAGGAAAAAGCCGCCGAATGGCTGGAGAAATTAGAAGTCGCCGACCGCAGCACGCACCGCCCCGAGGAACTCTCCGGCGGGCAGCGCCAGCGGGTAGCGATTGCCCGGTCGCTGGTCACCGATCCACGGTTGATCCTGGCCGATGAGCCGACCGGCAACCTCGATTCTCAAGCTGCGCATGATTTCGCCGCTTTGCTGCGGGAGATCGTTGATCGTTGGGAACGCAGCATCCTTCTGGTCACGCACGACCCGCGCATCTCATCCTTTGCCGACCGCATTCTGCAAATGAAGGATGGCCGGATTGTGGAACAAACCGAGAATAACAGGGAGGAGGCTAACCATGCGTGAACTGCCTCTGGCTTTGAGTTATCTCAAGGGCCGTCCTATTCGCACGATGATGACCATATTGTCGATCATGATCGGCGTGATGATGATGTTTGGCCTGAACGGCATGGCCCCGGCTTTTCAAGAGTTATTTGTCACCAGTACCCAATCTGTGGCCTTGTCGAATGTCGATCTTTTTGTGACCCGGCGGGATGGCAGTTTCTTCCGTCAGGAGTACGCTCAAAATGTGGCCGCGGTGCCGGGCGTCGAAGCGACGGCCAGCATGATCGCCCGCACGGTGACCGCTCCCCCAGACCATTTCGCGACCGCGGATGGCAGGCCGATCAATACCATCCAGGTCTATGGGGTTGATACAGCCAATACCGACGAAGCCTTCAATGTTGTTACGGCAGGCGGGCGTTTGTTGGCAGCAGGGCGGCTGTTGCAGAGTGGTGATGGTCAGGCGGTGTTGATTTCACAGCAATTTGCCGAGGGCCTGGGTGTTGGTCTTGGAGAGACAATAAAACTGCCCGGCGCTGGGGGTTGGATGAATTTCGAAATCGTCGGCCTTCTGGATGATGCCGGTATCATGCTGGGCAGCCAGCAGGTCTTTATGACGATCCCCGCCGCGCAAGATTTTCTCAATACCCCTAATCGGATCAACACCATTATGGGGCGCTACGCACAGGGCAGCGACGCCGAGGCCATTAACGCCGCGGTGGAGGAGATATTCGGGCGCGGTTACGAACTCAGCCCCCTTGAGGGCGGCGCCGATATTTGGGCTGCGCTGATGGAATTTTCGAATGTGATCTTCACCATGTTCGGATTACTCGCATTGGCAATGGCCGGGCTGATTATGTTCAATACCTTCCGCACCAGTGTGGTTGAGCGCAAGCGCGACATTGGCATGCTGCGAGCAGTGGGCGCCAGGCGGAATATTGTGATGCGAACTATTCTGTACGAGGGGCTGATCCTGGCTGCCTTAGGGACTCTGGTGGGGCTGTTGTTGGGATACGGCTTTGCGGAGGGCGCCAGATCTTGGATGTCTTCCATTCTCCAGAGTCTGATCGGCAACCCCCTGGGCGAGCCGCGTTTCTCCTTGTGGACGTATGTGGTTTCGATTGCCTTTGGGGTGGGGATTCCGCTGGTGAGCGTTTTGTTTCCCGCCCGAGGGGCCAGCGCCATTACCCCGCTCGAAGCCATGCGCCCGGCCACCGTCGGAGAAGAAGCCGCTCTCAAGCGCAGCCGCCTGATCGTCGGTCTCATCAGCCTGATCTTGGGGTTGACCGGTCTGCTGAGTGGGACGTTCGAATTGATGGCTCCGGGATTTTTGATTTTCTTGCTGGCGTTGGGCCTGTTGGGGCCAATGCTCATCAGCCCGATTACCCGAACCTTCAGCCGGGTGTTGAGTCTGGTCTTTGGGCAAGAAGGCGGCATCGCTGCGGGGAATATTGCCCGTCAGCCGCGCCGAGCGGCTATTACGGCCTCCTCGCTGATGGTCAGCCTGGCAATACTGATTGGGCTGGGCGGCATGCTGGCTTCTACCTATGGCGGGGCGCTGCGCTTTCTGGATGCCAGTCTCCGCTCAGATTACATCATGATGCCTTCTCTCGTGGTCACCAATGATACTGTCGGCGCCAACCCGGAGCTGGCCGAAACCGTCAAACGCATCCCGGGTGTGGCCGAGTTGACCACTCTCCGGCAAATTGATGTCACCAATGCCGATGGCGCCGGTATTCGTCTGGTCGGCATTGACCCGCTCAACTATGCCCGCATTTCTGGCCTTTCCTTTGTCGATGGCGATGAAACCGCCTTTAGCGGGATGCAAGCGGGAAACTCGGTCATCGTCAATGGGCGTTTTGCCTCTCAGTTTGGAATGCACATTGGCGATATGCTCACGCTGGATGGCGATCATGGCCCGGTGGAAGTTCAGGTGGCCGCCATTGGGCTGGATTACATCAACCTGAAACTTCCCACGGTGTATATGGAGCAGACCGCCCTTACCCGGGAGTATGGCGTCCGCAATGACGTCTTCTTGTTGGTTAACCACGAGCCGGGCGCAGACCTGAAACAATTGGAAGAAGATTTACAGGCCGCCACGCTGGCGTACCCTGGCTTTGGCATTCTCTCGCGCCAGAATTTACGCGCCAGCCAGGAGCAGTTGGCCCGCAATGGAACCATTGGGATGAATATCATGCTGTCCCTGCTGGCGGCTCCGGCTCTGATTGGGCTGGCGAATGCATTGGGCATCAATGTCATTGAACGCACGCGTGAGATTGGCATGCTGCGCGCCGTCGGCGCCAAACGCCGCCAGATCCGCCGGATGGTGATTGCCGAGAGCCTGCTGCTCTGCCTGATGGGGATTGCCCTGGGGGTGATCAGCGGCATCATGCTCAGTTATGTCATGACCGGTGTGCTGGAATTCGCCGGGATGCACATCCCCTACAACTTCCCCGGCATGGGCGTGCTGACCGCCATTGCCGCCGGGCTGATCTGCGGCATTCTGGCGGCCCTCATCCCCGCCCGCCGGGCCTCCGACCTGCAAATTGTGGCCGCGCTGGCGTATGAGTAAGCGCCAACCTTTTCGGTTGGGATTACTCCGCCTCGCGCCCTCAAGCTATTGAAGCAGGAAAACCCCCGAATTCCGCATCGGGTGTAGTGTTTCGTTCACTTTATCCCCTCTAACCTCTTTCTACCGGATAGAGGGCCAACATTCGAAAAGTTGGTGGGCCGCATAAAATTTTCCGTGGCTCACCAACTTTTTCGCGTATACCGCCTTGCCCTCGGAGCCGGGGAAAGGTGTGGGGGTAGATACAACATGCACTCGTCCTATTGCTAGGGGACTCACAATTCGATATACATACGATGTAATTACGACGAAAGGAGGATTGCATGATCCGCAAAATCTTCAAGACCGGCAACAACCTGGTGGCATCCTTGCCCAAGGATGCCCTGGAGACGTGACAGCTTTCCGATTGATTTGCAATCACAAGGGTTTTGCACTACACTTAGACAGATACAGCGCCTCTAGAAAAACACTTCCCCGGAAAATTCCATGCCCACACCTGAAGAACGAGCCAGAGAAATCATCGACCAAATGCTGACCGCCGCCGGTTGGGCGGTGCAGGATTTGGTGCAGCTTAATCTGGGAGCGGGGCTTGGCGTGGCGGTGCGTGAGTTCCAGACCGCCAGCGGGCCAGCCGATTACGTTCTCTTCGTCGAACGAAAAGCTGTAGGTGTTGTCGAAGCCAAGCCGGAAGGCACAACCCTGCGCGGGGTTTTCGAGCAGTCGGCAAAATATATGACCAGCTTTCCCGCCGACATCCCCCATGTGGAGTTGCCGCTGCCCTTCAGCTACGAGAGCACCGGCCTGGAAACCCTCTTCGTTGATTTGCGCGACCCGGACTATCGCTCGCGGCGAGTGTTTCACTTTCACCAACCGGAGACATTACAGGAATGGTTGACCCCTCCCCAGCCCTCCCCGCCACCGGGAGGGGGTAGCGCCCCAACGCTGCGCGGGCGGCTGCGGGAAATGCCAGAAGCATATCCCCTGATCACAGATGGCTTGTGGGACGCCCAGATCGAGGCCATCACCAGCCTGGAGGGTTCTTTCGCGGCGAACAAGCCGCGGGCGCTGATCCAGATGGCCACCGGCAGCGGCAAGACCTTCACGGCGGTGAGTTTCATCTACCGGCTGATCCGGCACGCCGGGGCCAAGCGCGTGCTCTTCCTGGTGGACCGCAACAACCTCGGCAAACAGACCCTGCGCGAATTTCAATCCTTTCGCACGCCCGACGATGGGCGCCTGTTCACTGAGTTGTATAACGTGCAACGATTAACGTCCAACGCGATCGATCCGGTCTGCAAGGTGACCATCACCACTATCCAGCGGCTGTATTCTATGCTCAAGGGGGAGCAGGAGTACGAAGAAACGAATGAGGAGATGTCGTGGTTCGAGCAGAATATAGCCCTCACCCCCAGCCCCTCTCCCGCGGGGAGAGGGGAGTCTGACTCCCTCTCCCAATGGGAGAGGGTTGGGGTGAGGGAAAGGGAAGTAGCATACAACCCCGAGATCCCCATCGAGAGCTTCGATTTCATCATCACCGATGAGTGCCACCGCTCCATCTACAACCTCTGGCGCCAGGTGCTGGAATATTTCGACGCCTTCCTGATCGGCCTGACGGCCACGCCCTCCAAGCACACCCTGGGTTTCTTCGAGCAGAACCTGGTCACCGAGTACACTCACGAGCGCGCCGTCGCCGATGGCGTCAATGTCGGCTACGAAGTCTACCGCATTCGCACCCGCATCACTACCGAGGGGGAGACTGTGGAAGCCGGTCATTATGTTGATCGGCGCGACAAACAGACTCGCGCCGTGCGCTGGGAGCAGCTCGATGAAGACCTGGACTATACCCCCGGCCAACTCGACCGCGCTGTAGTGGCCGTGGACCAGATTCGCACCGTGGTGCGCGCCTTCCGGGACCGTCTCGCTACCGAGATCTTCCCCGGCCGGGAGGAAGTGCCTAAAACGCTAGTCTTCGCCAAGGACGACTCCCACGCCGAAGATATCGTCGAGGTCATCCGCCAGGAGTTCGGTAAGGGCAACGAGTTCTGTAAGAAGATCACCTACCGCACCACCGGCGAGAAGCCCGAAGACCTGATCGCCAGCTTCCGCAACGCCTACTATCCGCGCATCGCCGTGACCGTCGATATGATCTCCACCGGCACCGATATCAAGCCCCTGGAGTGCCTGCTCTTCCTGCGCATGATCCGCTCGCAGGGCTATTTTGAGCAGATGAAGGGCCGCGGCACGCGCGTCATCTCCGATACCGACCTGACCGCCGTGACTCCCGATGCCGGTCACAAGACTCATTTCGTCATCGTCGATGCCGTGGGGGTCTGCGAGATGGACAAGACCGACACGCGTCCCCTGGAGCGAAAGAAGAGCGTCCCCTTTGATAGGCTGCTGCAACGCGTGGCCATGGACGTGCGGGATGTGGATTCATTGGAATCCCTGGCGGGACGGCTGGCGCGCCTGGATCGTAGGATCACCCCAGAGGAAAGCAGGAGCATCCAGACTCACTCGGGCGGGATCCCGCTCAAAGGGCTGGTGCATGCCTTGTTAGACGCCGTCGACCCAGACGTCCACCTGGAGTATGCTCAGACCGAGTTGGGGGGCACCACCCCGGAGCAGATCCAAAAAGCCCAGGACCAATTGATCCAAAAAGCCTGCGCGCCCTTCGATAACGCCGACCTGCGGGCGATCCTGATTGACATCCAGCAGCGCAGCGAGCAGGTCATCGACACCATCAGCAAGGATGCAATTGTGGAGATCGGTTTCGCGGAAGACGAAGCCCGGCGCAAAGTGGCCAGCTTCAGGGAGTTCATCGAAGCCCACAAGAACGAGCTGACCGCCCTGCAGATCCTCTACAGCCAGCCCTATGGAGGGCGGCGGCTGACCTTCCAGGCGGTGCAGGAATTGGCCGAGGCCATCAAGCTGCCTCCGTACCATCTCACACCCGAGGAATTATGGCGGGCCTACGAAGCCCTCGACAAAGCCCGCGTGCGCCGCGCCGGCCCTGGCCGCCTGCTGACCGACATCATCGCGCTGGTGCGCTACGCGTTGGAGCAGTCGCAGACCCTGGAGCCTTTCCCGCTGACGGTGGAAGAGCGCTATAAGAACTGGATCCTCGACCAGCAGGAAGCCGGGCGCGAGTTCAGCGGGGAACAGTTGGCCTGGCTGGAGATGATCAAGGCGCATATCGCCGCCAGCGTGACCATCGAGATGGATGATTTCGAGGAGGTACCTTTCAACCAGAAGGGCGGGGCGATCAGGGTGTATGAACTCTTTGGTGCCGAGCTGGAAGCAATGTTGGCTGAACTCAATCGGGAGTTGACAAAGTGATGCTCGTGGATACACAAAAATGGTATGATTAGGCATGGAGTTTGACATGGAAGAACGCGAAATCTTAGATGCCTTTGAAAAGGATCAGCTTAGACCCATAGCAGACAAAGATGCTGAAATGCAGAAGAATCGCCAATATGCTGCTGAGACTTTGAGCAGAGCCAGGATCACACGAGTTTTACAGGAGCAGCGTGCTTATTTGCGCGCTGAATTCGGTGTGGAGAAAATTGGCCTGTTTGGCTCCTACAGCAAAGGAACGGCACTTGAAGACAGCGATATTGACCTGGTGATCGAGTTTGCGCGCCCGATTGGTTTCCGCTTTATGGCACTGGCCGATTATTTGGAGAACTTACTCGGCGCGCCGGTGGACATCTTGACCCCGGAGGGCATTGAAGGTATTCGCGTACCCCAGGTAGCGGAAGAAATTCAAGAGGCAGTGGCCTATGTCTGAGCGCGGCGCTAACGCTTTTCTGCAAGATATGCTCGAAGCCGCTCGGCGAATTCTGACCTATGTCGATGGGCTGGACTACGCTGCCTTTCGAAAAGATTACAAAACGCAAGACGCTGTGCTGCGCAACCTGGAAGTATTGGGGGAAGCAGCCAAACATATCCCGGCAGAAATCTCTGCACAATATCCCAGCCTGCCGTGGCGCGAGATGGCGCGCACGCGCGACCGCCTGATCCATCATTATTTCGGCATCAACCTGGATGTGGTTTGGGGTATTGTTGAGTTGGAGTTGCCAGGCGTGGTCGCTGAACTGGAAGTGATTTTGGGCCAGGGGGAGTGAAATGCACTATGGAATGAGATGGACGCGGTTCTATGCCAGAACCGCGTTTTTGCCTAAAAAGTGGGGGTTAGGATGACGGAGAACAACGCTTTGCCCCCGGGTTGGATGCTTTCAACGATTGGTGATATTTGTGAAACCACAAGTGGAGGAACACCAAGCAGAAAAGTTCCTAGTTATTATGGTGGAGATATTCCCTGGCTGAAGTCCGGCGAATTGAACGATTCGCTGATTTATGAAATTGAAGAATTAATAACTGAAGAAGGGCTACAAAATTCAAGCGCAAAAATATTCCCACAAGGAACACTGTTAATCGCGCTTTATGGCGCAACAGTTGGTCGGTTGGGAATTCTCGGAGTTGATGCAGCAACCAATCAAGCTGTTTGTGCTTTGTTTCCACCGGAAGAATTAGATAAAAAATTTCTGTTTTGGTTCTTGCGCAAACAACGTGATGAGTTATTGAAAGCTAGGATCGGGGGAGCGCAACCGAATATCAGTCAAACGATATTACGAGCAATTAATATCCCCATTCCCCCGCCATCCGAACAAGAACGCATCGTCGCCAAAATCGAAGAACTCTTCACCCAGTTGGAGGCCGGCGTCGCCGAGTTGAGGCAGACCAGAGCTTTGCTCCAGCGCTACCGCCAGGCGGTGCTCAAGTCCGCTGTCGCAGGGGAACTGACGCGCGAGTGGCGCGAAGCACGTCGGGGCGACCGGCCCGGTCGCCCCCACATAAGCGCCGAAGAACTGCTCGCCCGCATCCTGTCCGAGCGCCGGGCGAAGTGGGAAGCGGAAGGCGGTAAAGGCAAATACAAGGAACCCGCCCCGCCGGATACCGAGGGTCTGCCAGAGTTGCCGGAGGGCTGGGTGTGGGTAAATGTTGAGCAATTAGCCAGTGTTCAAACAGGGGCAACCCCGCTACGCAGTAACCCCAAATATTGGACAGATGGCACAATCCCCTGGGTTACAAGTGGCGCGTTGAACGAACTTTTTGTGGATGAAGAAAGTGAGCTAATCACAGAATTAGCGATAAAAGAAACAAATACCAAACTTTTTCCCAAGCATACACTTTTGGTGGCGATGTACGGTGAGGGGAAGACGCGTGGCAAAGTATCGGAGTTGTTGTTAGAAGCATCAACTAACCAAGCCATTGCCGCTCTTATCTTTGATGGTGCAGCATCGTCTGTTCGGCCTTTTGTGAAGCTTTTCTTTCGCGATTATTATTATGAAATTCGGAGATTGGCATCAGGGGGAGTCCAACCGAATCTTAACTTGGGAATTATCAAAGGAACTGCTTTACCTTTGCCCCCTTTGAAAGAACAGCAACGAATTATTGATCGCGTCGCACGCCGCTTATCGGTGGCCGACGAAATCGAAAAAGAACTCGATCAGGCCCTGGCGCGCGCCGGGCGGCTGCGGCAGTCGATTTTGAAGAGGGCCTTCGAGGGGCGGTTGGTGTAAGGGCACGACGCCGTCGTGCCCCAACGCGCCGTCGTGCCCCAACGCTACGCGCTGTCGTGCCCCAACCAAAAGGGTAAGAGCGATCCGCCAGGTCGCCCCAACGAAATAATGACAAAATACGATCCCACCAAACACCACCGCCGATCCATCCGTCTGAAAGGGTATGATTACACCCGGCCGGGGGCCTATTTCGTCACCATCTGCACCCATCAGCGGCAGATGCTTCTGGGCGAGATTGTGGATGGGGCGATGGTTTTGAACGAATGCGGGGAAATTGTGCGCGATGAATGGTTCAAAACCGCCCAAATCCGGGCCAATGTCCAATTGCATGAGGATGAATTCGTGGTCATGCCCAATCATTTGCATGGCATCATTTGGATCATCGAATCCGGGGTAGGGGTGACCGATAATGTTGGGGCACGGCGCCATATTGTAGGGAAGACCGGCCCGGTCGTCCCTACTACCCACGATCAACCCCATCACGGCCCCAAACCAGGATCCATTGGCGCAATTATTGGGCAATTTAAATCCGTGGTCACCAAACGCATCAACCAAACCCTGGATTCTCCCGGCGCGCCTGTTTGGCAGCGCAATTATTACGAACGGATCGTGCGAAATGATGATGAACTGAATGCCATCCGGCGATACATCCAGGAAAACCCGCTAAAATGGGAATTGGATCAAGATAATCCAGCCATATCGTGATTGGTGGTTGAACAATAAAAAGAAAATGGTGAGTCGCTCTCTGTGGATTGCCAAATTCGCAGATAAAAGTGCCTAAAGCCCCGGATTTGTCAATCCAGGAAGAGCAAGGGAGAGCAGAGGCGATTTCCCTGATCACCACTCCCGTTGCTGTGTCTCCGTTGCTGTAAACTCAAGGGACGAAGTATGTTATACTTTAGGCGGCAAAAGTATAACAAGGAGTATCGTATGCCAACCCTAACCATTTCCCAAAAAGGCTGGGTGGTGATCCCAGCGGAGTTGCGAAAAAAATACAACCTGACCCCGGGCACGAAAGTGCAAATCGTGGATTACGGTGGGGTGATGTCCATCGTGCGCGTTTTCGATGATCCCATCAATGAGGGCGCGGGGATGCTCAAAGGTGCCGACTCGCTGACCGAAGCTATCGTCGAAGAGCACCGCCAGGAGCGTGAGCGTGAATCGTAATCACGTTTTTATCTTGGATAGTTATGCCTTGATATCCTATTTGGGCGCAGAGCCAGGTTGGGAGCGTGTGAAAGAAGTTTTGGCACAAGCTGAAGAAGCACTTTGTTCGTTGCATTTATGTGTTATCAACCTGGGGGAAGTTCTCTACATGACCGAACGTCGACGAGGGTTAGAAGAAGCCCAGAATGTACAGGCGCTTATAGAGAGCCTGCCGATTACACTCGTTGACGCTTCTCGACGACTGGTATTTGATGCCGCACATATCAAGGCCAATTATGCCATTTCTTATGCCGATGCCTTTGTGGTTGCCCTGGCCCAACGCGAAAACGGCATCATCCTGACGGGAGACCCGGAATTCAACACTGTTGAAGAAGTGGTCGGCATCGAATGGCTGGAGCAAAAAGCATGATCACCGAATCCGCCACCATTGTTCAACGCCTGTGGAACTACTGCAACGTCCTGCGCGACGACGGCGTCAGCTACGGCGATTATGTCGAGCAGCTAACCTATCTACTCTTCCTGAAAATGGCCGATGAGCAATCCAGGTCGCCTTTCCGCAAGCCATCCATTATCCCTGAAGCCTACGCCTGGCCCGCGCTGACCTCCCGCGACGGCGGCGAATTGGAGAGTCACTACCGCCAAACCTTGATCGAGTTAGGCAGGAGCACAGGCATGCTGGGCGTGATCTTCCGCAAAGCCCAGAACCGCATCCAGGACCCTGCCAAGCTCAAGCGCCTGATCGCTCTGATTGACGAAGAGACCTGGATGGGGCTGGATATCGATATCAAGGGCGAGATCTACGAAGGCCTGCTGCAAAAGAATGCCGAAGATACCAAGAGTGGGGCCGGGCAATATTTCACCCCGCGCCCTTTAATTAAGGCCATGGTCGAAGTCATGCGTCCCCAGCCGGGGATGACCATCTGTGACCCGGCCTGCGGCACGGGCGGCTTCTTCCTGGCGGCGCATGATTTTATTTCCAACAATTACCCGCTCGATAAGGATCAAAAGCGCGCCCTGCGCACCGATACTTTCAAGGGCTGGGAGATCGTCGATAACACCGCCCGCCTGTGCGTGATGAACCTGTATCTGCACGGCATCGGTGGCGCTTCGTCTGCCCCTTCGACAGGCTCAGGGCGCGGGCTTAGCACAGGCTCCGAATCCCCCGTGGAAGTTAACGACTCGTTGATCGCCGACCCCGGAGGGCGCTTCGACATGGTGCTCACCAATCCGCCTTTCGGCAAGAAGAGCAGCATCACCATCGTCAACGGGGAAGGCAAGGCCGACCGCTCCGCGCTGAGCTACGAGCGTGACGATTTCTGGGCCACGACCAGCAACAAGCAGCTCAACTTCGTGCAGCACATTGCCACGCTGTTGAAGATCAACGGCGGCGCGGCGGTGGTCGTGCCTGACAATGTGCTTTTCGAAGGCGGCGCAGGGGAGACCGTGCGCCGCCGCCTGCTGGGTGGCTTTGATGTGCATACCCTGCTGCGTTTGCCTACGGGCATCTTCTACGCACAGGGGGTCAAGGCCAACGTGCTCTTCTTCGACAAGAAGCCCGGCCGCGAGCGGGCCTGGACCGAGAAGGTTTGGATCTACGACCTGCGTACCAATATGCACTTCACCTTGAAAACCAATCCCATGCGGGAAGTAGACCTGGAAGATTTCGTCCGCTGCTATAACCCGGGCAAGCGACACCAGCGAGAAGAAACCGAGCGGTTCAGGGCTTTCAGCTACAACGAAATCATGCAGCGCGACAAAGTCAGCATGGATATTTTCTGGCTCAAAGACGAATCTCTGGAAGATACCGAGAACCTGCCTGACCCTGATGTGTTGGCCCAGGAGATTGTAGGCAATTTAGAAGCGGCGTTATTGCAATTCGAATCTATCTCCGAGAGCCTGGAAGAATAGGGGAATCACAACGGCCCCAAACAAAAAAACACCCATTGCTGGGTGTTTTTTTGTGACCCCGGAAGGACTCGAACCTTCAACCAATTGATTAAGAGTCAACTGCTCTGCCAAATTGAGCTACGGGGCCATAGCGGGAAAAATTATACCGCAAAGGGGTAGCGTGTCAACGCGCCGGTTATCGAATCAACGCTTTTGACCCGTCCGCCATAGCACCGCTGCGGCGCCGATCAGCGCCAGGGCGAAGCTCCCTCCGACGGCGATCCATTTCAGGGCCGTGAAGAGCGGCGCCAGGAACTCGACCAGCGGCCAGCGCGCCGGGAAGCGGTACATCACCAGCGAAGTGGAAATATTTTCCAGGAAATCCAGGGTCATCGCCGCTAGGGGGATCAAGTTAGCATACTGCCAGCGGCTGCCGGGGGGGAAGCCGCGCCGTACCAGCCAACTGACAGAAGTCACCAGGAAAAAAGTGTACACCAGCGGCCAAACCAGGTCGAAGGTGAAGCGCGCCTGGATATACGCCTGGCGGCCTGCCGGGCCGTATTCCTGCGCCAGTTCGTAGAGTGCCTGGGGTGCGTAATAGAAAGACAGATCTGGGGTGCTGCTACGGGGGCCGCTGCTGCTACGGGGGCCGCTCGCTTCGATGTGAGCGTTGAAGCGGGGCATCACCAGGGCGATGAAGAGCACAAAGACGATCAGGCCGAACAGAGCCGCCCGTCCGCTGGACAACTTGTGGAGGAAATTCGAGAAGCGTTGCATGGCGCACCATATGATGATACAGGTAGGTTTGGATCGATCGAAAATAGCATCGGGCAATGTAGGCGGGTTTTCAATACCCCGCAATAACTTGCTGTGCAATCACCGCTCGACGCGCAGACAGCCAGCCACCGCGCACAAAGCGCTGAAATTCATAAGCAAACCAGGAAACCAAAAAAAGATTTCCTGTATTCCTGGCTTCCTATCCCTGAGCTTCTAAGAAATCTCCCAGGGCGGTGTGCCGCGCCCGCCCGCCCCGCGCAACGAAGCCCGGATGGGTTCGGCCAACTCTGGCAGCACATCGGCCACCGCTGCCAATAAACCGAAGCAGCCGGCGATCATCATGTCGCCGAAGGGCGCGGGAAAGTAAGGGCGCAGTGATGCCGTCGCATCCAACAGGCTCCGCCGCGGCCCGGTGACGACCACATCGAAATCGCCCTCCCCTAATGGCAAAGGCTGCTCCTCGTAGATCAATGCCCCATGCCCGTGATCGCCGAAGACATCTTCATGTTGCAGGCTGCTATCGGTCAGGGCGCGCAACAAGCCCTCTAACTTGGGGAGATCCAGCAGCCCGGTATGATGTTCGAAAACGCCCTCGATGCCGCCCGGCCCCAGGCGGAAGGCCAGGGTATGGAAGTTGCCCACGTTGGCAATCATCGCCCGCTGCAAGGCGCGCACGCGCCCATCCAGGGTTGCGCCCAGTACGGCTGCCGGAGCGGTATCCATGACCACCAGCGGGGCGTCCACCCCGGCTGCCGAATCGACCACCGCTTGCAGGCGGGTCATGATGGCTGGAACCTGATCAGCGCGGAAGGCGAAAGCCGAAAGGCGGTTTTCGCGGCGGATATGCTCATCGAGGTAGTCGAAACGGAACTGGCGGTCGGAGACCCCCGGCGGGGCGGCGCCATGATCGAAAACGGCCACCGCCAGGGCATCGAGGTCACCCAGGGGAACACCAAATTCGCCAAAGGCGCGGGCAATCCCATCAAAGTCGAAGTCCCGTAACTCCAGCCGAAGAACCGCATCCCCTAAACGCCGCGCCTCATCCTCACTCACAATCTCAATCCCCTGGTCGGCGAGGTTCTCCAAGTTATCATCAAAGGTGCGCGCCGCCTTCGGCGTGGCATACACCGCATACCCGGCAGCGGCATGATCACGCGCCGCCCAATGACTCGGCCCGCCGCCCATGGTCACCCCGCTGAGTAGAATGGCTTGTCCTTGACGGGTAGCCTCCTTGATGCGCTTGTGCACCATCATCGTTGGCGATGGCACCACCAGTTTGAAACCGTTTTCAAGATCAATGCGGGAATCGTACAGGTAAATATCTTGGGTGCCGGTTCCCACATCCACAGAGAGAATTCGCATCGTTCATCCTTGTCGCCTGCGATTTTGGAGTAAGTCTATCATAAAACAGATTCGCCCGACAGCAATTGGGTAATTTGTCATTCCTGAAAGCGCCGTTCTGCGTTACCGGTGGGAAACGGCCTGGAGTATACTTGGCTTATACGCTTAGAACGTACGCAGTTCGTTGAAAATTTTCCGAAAAGTAGGGGTTTCCTCTCGCATGTGCGTAACTCCTGACTCGAATGAATGAGGTGGATGATGCCGCTTAAGGATGAGAAAAAACGTTGGCAAGAAGAAACGCTGCGCCCGGTGGTGGAACGCTTCCCGGAGCGGAAGGACGAATTCTATAACCTGTCGCGGATCCCGATCCCGGGGGTGATACTGCCCCCAGACGATGATCCCGACTATATGGAAAAACTGGGTTTCCCCGGTGAGTACCCCTATACCCGAGGCGTGCAGCCGACCATGTACCGCGGCCGCTTTTGGACCATGCGCCAGTATGCCGGGTATGCCTCGGCAGAAGAATCCAACGAACGCTACCGCTATTTGCTCGCCCAGGGGCAAACCGGCCTTTCGGTAGCCTTCGACTTGCCTACCCAAATTGGCTACGATGCCGATGACCCGGTGGCCTCCGGTGAGGTGGGCAAGGTAGGCGTATCGATCTCGTCGCTGGGGGATATGGAAACCCTCTTCCGCGCCATCCCCCTGGAGCGCGTCTCGACCAGCATGACCATCAACGCTCCGGCGGCTATTTTATTAGCCATGTATATCGCGGTTGCCAAACGCCAGGGGGCTGAGGTCAGCAAGCTGCGCGGCACTATTCAGAACGACATTCTCAAGGAATATATTGCCCGCGGCACGTACATATTCCCGCCCAAGCCCTCCATGCGCCTGATTACCGATGTCTTCCAATACTGCCAGCGGGAGGTGCCGCATTGGAACACGATCAGCATTTCAGGCTACCATATCCGCGAGGCCGGCTCGACCGCCGTGCAGGAGGTGGCCTTCACCCTGGCCGACGGCATTGCCTATGTTCAGGCTGCTATGAATGCCGGGCTGGATGTAGATCAGTTCGCCAGCCAGCTTTCATTTTTCTTCAATGCCCACAATAATTTCCTCGAAGAGATTGCCAAATACCGCGCCGCCCGGCGCATGTGGGCCAGGATCATGCGGGAGCGTTTCGGGGCGCAGGACCCAAAATCGTGGATGCTGCGTTTTCATACCCAAACAGCCGGTTCTACGCTGACTGCCCAGCAGCCTGAGAACAATGTCGTGCGGGTGGCCTTGCAGGCCCTCTCGGCGGTCTTCGGCGGCACACAGTCGCTGCACACCAACAGCATGGACGAAGCTCTGTGGCTGCCCACCGAGAAGTCGGTGCGCGTGGCTTTGCGCACCCAGCAGATTATCGCCCATGAATCCGGCGCCGCCGATAGCATCGATCCGCTGGCTGGGTCGTATCTCATTGAGCACCTCACCGATGAAATCGAGCGCCAGGCCGATGCTTACATTGCCAAAATTGATGAGATGGGCGGCGCGCTGGCAGCCATTGAGCAAGGCTATATTCAAGGTGAAATCCAGGAAGCGGCCTATCAATATCAGCAGGCTATTGACCGCCAGGAACAGATTGTCGTGGGCGTCAACCAGTTCCAGGTGGAGGAGCAAATTGATTTGGAACAATTGCGCGTCGATCCGGCTATCGAAGCCGGGCAGCGGGCGCGCCTGGCCCAATTACGCCAGAGCCGCCCTGCAGGACGCGTGGCTGAGTTATTGACCCGCCTCGAAAGCGCGGCGCGCGGCACCGAAAATCTGATACCATTGTTTGTGGAATGTGTCGAGAACGATATTACCCTGGGCGAAATCTGCGGCGTTTTGCGGGGAGTCTGGGGAGAGTATGAGCAAGCTGCCTGGGTGTGATGAATCTAAAAAAGACCCTCCTCTTGATTGTTGTTTTGTGGGTCATGGCGCTCGTGCCGGTGGTGCCGGTGCTAAGGGCTGCTGTTATCCCTGATCCGATCTATCGCCTGACATGGATTTCTGTTGCCCGGCTGCTGCGCTATTTCTTGCTCCCTGCGCCGGGCCTCATGTACAATTTTCCCTGGTATTCGGTTGTTGCGCTCATGCTTTGGGGCGGGGCAGCAACGGTCGCAGGGCGATTTGTGAAACGACGCCTGGATTCTCGTTGAGCCTCGCGTACCCTGATGAGAAGAAGTTGGAGATAGTATGGCAAAAATCACCCGTATAGATCATGTTGCCCTCGTCGTCGAGGATATTGAAGATGCCTTAGGTTTCTGGCGCGATGCCCTCGGGCTGCCGCTCGATCACGTTCAGGAGGTGCCGCGTGAACAATCGGCGATCGCCTTCCTCCCGGTGGGGGGCAGCGAAGTCGAGTTGGTGCAACCCACCAGCGCTGACTCAGGGATTGCCAAATATCTGAATAAGCGCGGCCCCGGGATGCACCACATCTGCCTGGAGGTGGATGACATCGCCGGGATGCTGGATCAACTTCGGGCAAAGGGCGTGCAACTCATCCACGAAGAAGCGGTCACCGGCGAGAACGGCAAACAGTATGCTTTCATTCATCCCAAAGCGGCCAACGGTGTGCTGGTGGAGCTGTACGAACTGCCGTGAAGGAGATGAAGGGTTTTCCTGTTCAGGGTTGGATCGGCATAGTTCTGATCGGTGTCTTTTGGCCGCTGAACTGGCTCTTGCCAGGATTGCGCACCCATTGGGGATTTTTTCCGTTATGGTTGGGCTATTGCCTGCTGGTGGATGGCCTGGTATTGAAGCGCAGTGGAACCTCGCTGCTGGCTCGAAGCTGGCGCAAATACCTGGGGTTGTTTCTCGTCTCCGCGCCGGTTTGGTGGCTCTTCGAAGCTCTCAATTGGCGCCTGGGGAATTGGTATTATCACGGGCGCGAATATTTCACCAATGTGGAGTATGGACTGCTGGCGACGGCGGCTTTTTCTACGGTTATTCCGGCAGTCTTTGGCACGGTTGAACTGGTTGCCAGTTTTAACTGGTTTCAGCGCGCCCGCCGCGGCCCGGTGATCCGCCCTAACCGCCGCACAACCTGGGGCTTTTTTGTTGCCGGTTGGCTGATGCTGGTCTTAATGTTAACTTGGCCGCGCTATTTCTTCCCTTTCGTTTGGTTGAGTGTCTACTTCATTCTAGAGCCACTTAACATCTGGTTGGGGAATCACCATCTCGCGCGCTGGACTCAGCGCGGCGATTGGCGCCCCATTTTTTCCCTTTGGGCAGGTGTGCTGGTAACCGCTTTCTTCTGGGAGTTTTGGAATTATTTCTCATATCCCAAGTGGATCTACACCATACCCTTTGTGAATTTCTGGCACATTTTCGAGATGCCCTTGCTAGGGTATGGCGGTTACCTGCCTTTCTCCCTGGAACTTTACGCAATCTATCATTTGATGACCGGATTTTGGGACAAGCGCGGCGAAGATTATCTGTCTTCCTTTGAATCCAAAACCCATCCTGACTTGTGAACTTCGCGACGAACCTGGGGAGCCGTGTTAAAAATATTAGGATGAATACACTTGCAAAAGCGAAATGATATGGGTGCGTTTCAACTGAAATGAAACACACCCAAATGATATATACTGCCTTTGCAAAATCGGATATAATCCGCCAGTTTGAAAAATAGCCTAAACAGAGTTTTGTGGTGAGTGTTCAGATTAGGGGCAAATGGGTGGTAGAGCATTCCTGGCAATGGCATTTGCGGGCTTTCTTCAGAAGTGCATCACTCGGTATCGTTCGAAATTATCACTTGTTCGAAATAGAAAGGAAAGTGCAATGGCACACGTATCTCATAAATTAAAAAATGCTTTTGAAGGAGCATTGGCCGGTGGGGGGGACCCCGCCACCTCCCCGCTATATGTTTTTGGCCCGTTCCTCAAATTGATTGTTGTTGCCGGTGTCGCCCAAATTACCTTTGGCGCTTCGGTCTGGCTTGTGGTTTTGACCATTGCCGTCGTTTCGGCCATGTATCGCCTGGTGATGCGCTGGATTACGGATGGCAGCGGTGGCAGCGGGTTAAGCGAAGAAGAATTTGGCGCTTGGGCAGCAAAAACCAATGCGGCCATTACTTTTGTCGAATACACGCTGACTTTCCTCGTCAGCATGGCTGCTATGGTAACGTTCATTGCCGATCGCGTGCCTGTGCTGAACGATCATATTTTTCTCAGCATACAGTACCGCACCCTGGTGGCCATTGCCTTGAGCATCCTCACAGGCTGGTTGGTCAATCGCGGCCCAAAGATGGCGGCGCGCGCTTTTGGCCCGGCCACCCTGGGGGTTTTACTGCTTCTCTGGACAATGATAATTGCAACCCTGGTTAAGTACGGCTTTCATTTGCCGGATTTCAATTTACAAGCATTTAATTCGCACAATATCCACTTCACCCTGGGCGGTTATGTGCGTATTCTCGCGGTGATGACAGGTATCGAAGTCTTTGCAAATATGGTGGCCGCTTTCGATGGTTCTGAAGCCGAAAAAAGCAAGAAGGCCTTTAACAGCCTTTTGATCATTATGGGGACGACCGCCGCGACAATGATTGTTGTGGGTCCGATTATTTTCCAACTGGCAAACCCGGAAATTGAAGAAGTTTCGGTATTCACCCAAACAATGGATCAACTCCTCCCGGCGCCCTTGCCGTATATTGGCACCCTGGTGGGCATTGCCGTGTTAATGTCGGCGTCGGCGGCCAGCGCCCAGGGGTTGCAGAATCTGGCTTTGGGGTTGTCTGAGCGCCGCTATGTGCCGCCCATGTTGGGGAAACGCAATCAGTTCCAGGTGGCCGATAAACCGGTATGGATTCAAGTTGTTATTGTTGCCGTGTGCTTCTTGCTATTTGGCACCGAAGAAGAGACTTATTTGGCAATCTATGCTGCTGGCGTGTTTGTGCTTCTAAGCATGACCGGTTGGGCAGTTGCCAAACGGTTGCTCCGCCAGGTGCGTCAGCAATTTACCGTTGGAAGGGTAGCCCTTATTGCCGGCACTTTGCTCGCTGCAATTTTAACCACCGGCGCAACCGGGGTAATCTTTGTGGAGCGGTTCGCCGAGGGGGCTTGGACCTATTTTGTCTTCATCCCTTTGTTGTACGCGCTTTTTTCCTACTCGCGGACACGTTTGGGCGCGCCCTCCGCAGCCATGGATTACCTGGGCCGCCTGGATGCCGCTAATCTGGCCGGTTTTGGTTTTGGGCAAATGGATCCGGCGACCGGTGTGATGGGGGGCAAGGCCGAAAAATTAGAAGATCTGCGCTGGGAACCGGCTCCTATTCAGCAAAGCAAGTGGCGCGAAGAACAGGTGAAGATCAAAAATGTGGCCGCCTTACTGGATGCCTCAGCTTACGCCGAGGGAGCTTTACCCTGGGCGAGGATGATCTGCCAAAATACCGGCGCTCATCTCACCTTGTTATCGGCGATCAAAAATCACACGCAGACTTTGCAAGAGCAATTCGAAAGCTCCAGCCAGGATCGTCAAACCTATCTGGAGCGCGTCAAGGGCGAGATCGCTGCAGAAGGGCTTGATATCGATACGGCTATTCGCCCTGGTTTCATCGCCGATGCCACGCAGTCTCTGGTACACGAGCAGAATCTGGATTTGGTCGTGACGACTACTCGCGGAAAATCAGGGAAGAAGCACTGGTTGAGCGGCGGCGTTTCACGCAAGCTGGTACAAAAAATCCACCAGCCCATTTTCCTGATTCAGATTCCGGAAAACGGTGAGCCAAAGCCGCCGAAATTAGAGCGCATCTTAGTTGCATTGGATGGCTCGATCTACTCGGAGCGGGTGCTGCCCTATGCGCGTGCCCTGGCACAGATCTTTGGTGCGGAACTGATCCTTTTGTCGGTCCCGGCGGTGCCCGAACCGGAAGATTATCATGCCCCGGCTGAGATTGTGAATATCCTCCGCAAGAAAGCCGAAACCCGCATGACCGATTTTCTTGAAGCTGTGGCACGTTCGTTGCGCGAAGATGGCATCGCTGTGCGCACCCTGGTCACCGGCTCGTTACCGGCCCGTACAATCGTGCAGATTTCTGACGATCAAGATGTGGATCTGATTATGAGTACCTCGCGCGGGCGCGGCGGGTTTGACCTGTTCTTGTTAGGCAGTGAGGCGCAGCGCATTGTTGAACAAACCACCAAACCGGTCTTTATGATGCCGATCCACGACCGGCCCGATTAAAACGCTGCCATTCAATAGAGCAAAGAGCAACTTCCGCGAATAACCTCACTAACAGTGTTGACGATTTTCCGCCCTTCGTGGTATGATGCTCTCCGTCTTAATCCACGTTGCAGTACTCTCGGAATGGCGAGAAGAGGAGAAAGCAATAAGCACACCAGACTATCGTGCCAATGAACGAATTCGCGCTCGCGAAGTCCGCTTAATCGGAGCTGATGGCGAGAACCACGGCGTGGTCTCCATTCAGGAAGCCCGACAAATTGCGGAAACGGCTCAACTTGACCTTGTTGAAGTAGCCCCCAACGCAGACCCTCCGGTATGCCGCGTGATGGACTTGGGTAAGTTCATCTACCAGCGTAAGAAGAAGGAGCGGGAAGCGCGCAAGGCTCAAACCAAGATCGAGGTCAAAGAGATTCGCTTGCGCCCGAAGACAAGCGATCATCACCGACAATTCAAAGTGCGCGATGCTCGCCGCTGGTTAGAAAAAGGCAATAAAGTCAAAGTACGCATCCAATTTCGCGGCCGGGAGATTCATTACCCTGAAATCGCAATGGGCGTACTCAAGGAAGTTGCCGAAGAACTGTCAGATGTGTGTGTGGTCGAGTATCAACCTTCGCGAGAAGGCCGCTCCATGCTCATGATCTTGGCGCCAGAAAAGGGTGATAAATAACCCCATTCGTTCGCCAGCGATGACATTTTGAAGACCTGATCTTGGCAGTATTTGCCAAGATGGGCTAGTTAGCAAACTCTCCGCGGGTAACTGCGGGCTTTTCAAGCCTCCTTTTACACCGCGGTGTTTTTGTGAGAGGAGTTTAATTGTGGCTAGAAAACCTAAAAAAGGAAAATATAAACTGAAGACTCATAAAGCAACTTCGAAGCGCTTTAGGGTTACCGGGTCGGGCAAAGTTGTGCGCACAAAAGGCGGCAAAAGCCACCTGCGTCGACGTAAGTCGAAACGCACCAAAGCGCAATTCACCCGTATGCAGCCGGTGGAAAGTAAGGGCATTGCCCAGCGTGTACGACGCCTGGCCCCTTACATGAACAAGTATAAAGCCAACCCGAACGCCCGTACGGGTCAAACAAATAAATAAACTTTAGTACGCGACTGCTGGGTGTATGCAACAGGCAGCCCTAGGCTTTGGCCTGCCGACGCTCAGGAGGACGCAGGAGAATAACAATGGCTCGTGTAAAAACAGGTTATACCCGTCGACGACGACATAAGAAAGTCCTAAAAATTACCAAAGGCCAATTTGGGACTCGCAGCCGCCTCTACCGGCGCGCCAACGAAGCCCGGTTGAAGAGCCTCTGGTATGCCTACCGAGACCGCCGTAACCGCAAACGCGACTTGCGCCGTCTGTGGATTGCACGCATCAACGCTGCCTCACGGCGCAGCGGACTTTCGTACAGCCGTCTGATTCATGCGCTGAAGCGGGCGGATATCCGCATTAATCGCAAGATGTTGGCCGACATGGCCGTGCGCGATCCCCAGGCTTTTGCCGCCGTCGTTGAGCAGGCCAAAACGGCGCTCTAGTTGTACAATCACCAATAGGGAATCAAAGAGTGCTGGCGCGGTAAACCCGCCCGGCGCTCTTTTTTGATTCCTGCGCGTTGACGCCATGTTTTTGGGATGCTACAATCCAGCCTGATGAGTGAATCATTGCGCCAACTTACCTATCCTTTAGGGCAGCAATTTCAATTATTGCAGGGCGACCTGACTGCCCAGCCTGTAGATGCCATTGTCAATGCGGCCAATGCCCGCCTGATGCATGGGGGTGGTGTGGCGGCATTGATCGCCCGCCGCGGCGGACGCATCATCAACGATGAATCGCGCCGCTGGGTGCGGGAACATGGCCCGGTTCGTCATGCGGAACCGGCTTATACATCCGGGGGAGATCTGCCCGCTCGCTATGTCATCCATGCCGTTGGGCCGGTGTGGGGCGCTGGCGACGAAGATGAAAAACTGTCCGCCGCAATTATCGGTTCGCTCCGCCGGGCTGAACAGCTTGAACTTGCTTCTATAGCGTTCCCGGCAATTTCAACGGGTATTTTTGGTTTTCCAAAAGCCCTCGCCGCACGGGTGATCTTTGAGGCTGTGGCTGACTACTGTTTGGCTCAATCTGTATCGTGCATTCAACAAATTTATTTAGTGCTCTACGATCAGTCTACCGTGGATGCCTTTCTTAATGTATGGGACGAAATAGCGCATGCCCGCCGATGACCGTTCGCCGCTCACTTCACTCGATAACCCCAAAGTGAAGTATATGCGCGCTTTGCAGGCGCGGGCGCGCAATCGTCGCAAAGAGGCCGCGTTTGTGGCCGAGGGAGTGCGATTACTAGAAGAAGCCCTCCAGACAGACTGGGGAACGCAGTTTGTGTTCTACACGGCAGATCTGGATGCCCGCGCCCATCAGGTGGTGGAGGGTTTCACCCAAAAAGGCGTGGAAGCGTTGCCCGTCAGCCCGGCGGTGATGCGCGCCGTCAGCGATACGCAAACGCCGCAGGGGGTGCTGGCCGTCTTGCCGATGACCCCGCTGCCGATGCCCGATCAAGCCGATTTTGTGCTCATCTTGGATGGGGTGCGCGACCCCGGTAATCTGGGGACCTTACTGCGCACAGCGTTAGCCGCCGGGTGTGATGCGGTCTGGCTGCCCCCGGGGGTTGTCGATGCCTATTCGCCCAAAGTGGTGCGCGCCGCGATGGGGGCGCACTTCCGCCTGCCAATTCAGTTTCTCTCCTGGGATGAAATCCGTGCCCGTGCTGCTGCGCTGGCGTTAACCTTGTTTGTAGCCGACTCGACAGGAGGGCCATCTTACACTAGGGCTGATTTCACGCGCCCTCTGGGGTTGATCCTCGGGGGGGAGGCGCACGGAGCAGGGGAGCAGGCCTGGGCGTTGAATCCCCAAGGGGTACACATCCCCATGCCGGGCCGCGCCGAGTCGCTTAACGCCGCTATTGCCGGGGCGATCTTGCTCTTCGAAGTTCCCCGCCAACGCGCCGACCGATCCAACTAGACTGAAGATCCCATGAAAATTCGTTCCATTACCTTTTTTGTCAACCCCGGCTGGCCGTTGAATGAGAGTTCGCTTTCGCAAGCCGGCGATTTTGTCGCCGCAGCCCGTCCGGCCTTTGAAGCCGCCGGGTACGAAGTGCAAACCGCCCGCCTGGCGACAACCCCCTTCCCCAAATTGGTGTCCTCCCTGGATGCCGCCGAAGTGACCGAATTTGCCCGGCAATTGGAGCAGGCCGCCGCACCCCTGGGGTTTGACTACGTTGCCATCGGCCCGGCGCAGCCCGATGACCTGCGCGCTTATGCTTTGATACCGGATGTGATCGCCGCTACTGAGCATGTCTTTGCCTCGGCGGAGATGAGTTCACCCCAGGCAGGCGTATCCCTGCCCGCTGTGCGCGCTTGCGCCGAGATCATTGCACGCCTGGCGCCGCTGGATCGCAACGGCTTTGCCAACTTGTATTTCGCCGCCCTGGCAAATGTGCCGCCCGGCGCGCCTTTCTTCCCGGCGGCTTATCATGGCGGTGAATCTCCCGCGTTTGCGCTGGCCGTCGAAGCCGCCGACCTGGCTGTGGAAGCCTTTACCCAGGCCGGGACTCTGGCTGATGCCCGGAAAAATTTGATCGAAGCCATTGAAACCCACGCCCGCAAACTGGCCGCCATCGCCGACCAACTGACCGACCGGCCAAACGAACCGCCTGCTTTCGGCGGGGTCGATTTCTCCCTGGCGCCTTTCCCCGAAGAGCGCCTCTCACTGGGGACGGCCTTCGAGCGCCTGGGCGTTGCTGCCGTTGGGCTGCATGGCTCACTGGCCGCCGCTGGCATTATCGCTGAGGCAATAGACCGGGCCGACTTCCTCCGGGCCGGGTTCAGCGGGTTGATGCTGCCTGTGCTGGAAGATTTCACTCTGGCAGCGCGGGCCAAAGATGGGTTGCTGACGCTGAAGGACATGCTGCTCTACTCGGCAGTCTGTGGCACCGGTTTAGATACCATCCCCCTGCCCGGCGATACAACCGCCGATCAGCTTGCCCCGGTTTTGCTCGATCTGGCTGTCTTGGCCCAGCGCCTGAATAAGCCCCTGACGGCGCGCCTGATGCCTATTCCGGGGAAAAAGGCCGGTGACCCAACCGCCTTCGATTTCCCCTTCTTCGCCAACAGCCGGGTTCTGCATCTGGAGTCGGCGCTGTTGGGGGGGGTGTTGGCAGGGAGTGAGCGTTTTCAGCTTTTGCCTCGCGGAAGAGTATCTTGAGAATAAAACCCGCGCCCTTCGACTGCGCAGAGCGGGCATTCTGAGCGGAAGAATACAGTAGAAGTACCCCCGCTCCGCTCAGGGCGTTTCATAATGCAGATGCGTACAATCCTGAGCGGACGCTGAGCTTGTCGAAGCGGCAGTTGAAGGATAGGCGCATGGATGCATTCTCTCTTCTGATAAAATATCCGTCGAAGGCGGGCCGGGCGGCACGACTCCTGTGGATGCCTATTCCCCGGCGGGCGACAGCCCCTACGGCGCGGCCGATATGGCTGGTAATGTCTGGGAGTGGACACACAGCTTGTACAGAGATTATCTGTACGATATGGAAGATGGCCGCGAAGATGAAAGTGCTTCCGGTCGCCGCGCCGTGCGGGGCGGCTCCTTCAATAATCATCGCCGCAACGCCCGCGCCGCTGCCCGCAACAACAACGATCCAGACAACCGTAATAACAACCTGGGTTTGCGGGTTGCCGTGGCTCACACTTCTCCGCTCCCGCCCTTTTCTGAGTAGAACCCTAGAGGGGTGAAGTCGAAGGAAAGGATGATCCGCCAGCAGTGCTGACCGCTCATGGGCGGCAGTCGAGGCAAAAAAAGAGATGGCCGGCCGCATCCCTGGTTGTGCTTCCTTTTCCCCCCTCCATTTGGGAGAGGCCGGGCGAGGGCAGCCAGCCAAATATAGAAAAGCCCCACCCGTTCTGGTAGGCGCGTTTTGGGAAACGTAAGCCGAACATCCGGGTGGGGCTTTTATTTGAAATTCTGTAATCATCCCCTGTGTGAATCCACGTACCACAGTTTGAAACCCCCGGCTGATTCAATGCGCGTTGAACGAACACTTGCTGCATAGATCAATCCAACCCGTTTCCAACGGGTTTCGCATTCCAGCTGCCGAATCCCATTCGGCAGCTTTTTGCCTGATAAAATTATCCGCGTGATCCGCGTTCACCTGCGTCCCACAAGGAGAATCCCCATGAAGCGCCCCATCCGCTGGTACGACTATATCACCATCAACATTTTTTGGCTCGGCATCATGGCTGTCTCGCAGGCCAACGGCCTGATCCAGCCGCTGCTGGTGCAGCGCTTTGTCAGTCCCGAACAGCAGGGCGCCTTCTATGGCAATATGCGCCTGTACTCCCTGATGACGGCCCTGCTGGTGCAGGCGCTGGCGGGGATGCTCTCCGACCGCAGTATGACAAAGTGGGGGCGAAGGCGTCCGTTCATCCTGGCGGGAGCGCTGCTCAACGTGGCCTTCCTGTTTGCAATGAGCGCGGCGCCGAGTTATTGGTTCCTCTTCGGCGCGGTGGTGCTGGTGCAGCTGGCTTCGAATCTCTCGCACGGGGCGCAGCAGGGTCTCATCCCCGATCTGGTTCCCGAAGACCGCCGCGGGCGCTTCTCCGGGATCAAGGCCGTGCTGGAATTGCTCCCGGTCATTATCATCGCCCTGACCATTGCCCCGATGATTGCTAAGGGCAATATGTGGGGCGGCATTGCAGTGGTTGTAGCCATCCTGCTGCTGACCGCCGGGATCACCATGTTCGTGCGCGAGCAGCCTCTCCAAGACGAGCCAGCCCCCCTCGATTGGCAGCCCTTCGGTCGATTGCTGGCGATGACTCTTTTGTTCATGGTCATCATCCTGTTTGCCGGGGAGAGTGTATCGTATATCGGGTCTCTGCTAAACGAAGGTGTCGCTCTCTCATGGCGTTTGCTGGTCATGGGCTTGACCGGCCTGGCGGGAATGATCGTCGCCGTGATTTTGGGCGTGCATGGCAGCGCGCAGGTCAGCCTGGGGAAGGACGCCGCCCGCCGGAACCCGGCCTTCACCTGGTGGGTGATCAACCGCCTGGCATTTCTCATCGGCGCCAACAACTTATCGACCTTCGCGATTTACTTTTTGCAGGGACGTCTGGGGTTTGAGGGGGATGCCGCCGCCGGGCCGGCTGCGCAACTGAAGTTGGTGGTGGGGGCGCTGATTTTGCTTTTTGCCTTCCCCAGCGGATGGCTGGCCGATAAGATCGGCAGGAAAACATTGGTGGCAGCCAGCGGGATTCTGGCGACGGCAGGGACGGTGGTCTTGCTATTTTCTCCTTCTTTAACCATGATTATGATCGGCGCCAGCATCGTTGGGGCAGGTATTGGGATCTTCTTCAGCACCAACTGGGCCTTAGGCACCGATATCGTCCCGCAGCAGGATGCCGGGAAGTTCCTGGGAATTTCGAATCTGGCCGGGGCGGGCGCGGGCGCGGTGGGCGCGTATATTGGCGGCCCAATTGCCGATTATTTCACCGTCAATGTCCCCCAGACCCCAGGGTTGGGCTATATGCTCATCTTCGCGATCTACGCGGCCTTGTTCTTGCTTTCGGCGCTGGCGCTCATCAAAGTGCCTGAACAACACACCTGACCAACAACGATGGCGGGGCTATCCTGGCCTAGTTGTGTTTTTCGATGCCTTTCAATCCGGCCCGCAACAAATTAACGCGGGCATTGGGGTGGACGCTCTCCGCCTGGCGGATGAGGCACTCCATCAAACGCCGGGCGGTATGATCGCTGCGCGGGCACTCCGTCGGCGGGGGTGGAAAAGCCGCCCGGCGGGCATACCGGCGGATGTCTTTCTCTTTCGTGTAGCACAACGGGCGGATCAGGCGAAATGTGCCCTGAAAATAATCCCTCACTGGGGTCATCGTTTCGACCCTACCATTGTGCAGTAAGTTGAGCAGGGTGGTCTCGGCAAGATCATCGGCATGATGCCCCATGGCGATGACATTGCACCCCAGACGGTGAGCGCTTTCGAAGATGGCCTTGCGGCGATTCCAGGTGCAGCGCCGACAGTTGAGCGGCAGTTCTTCATCTGCGGGCAGGTTGAGCGGCTCGATCACGTACTCATAACCGCTGGCTGCCAGCCAGTTGTACAGGGGAGCGTGTTGGGGCGTATCCGGGCCGCGCCCGTCACCCAAAATGTGAATGGCAACCAGCTCGTACGCCTCGCGGGCGTATGCCCGCCGCCGGTCGAGTAATTGCATCAACGTCAGGCTGTCTTTGCCGCCGGAGAGGGCCACTGCTACCCGGTCGCCGCTACGGATCATCTCAAAATCCCGGATGGCCTTATCCACATCTTTGAGCAGCCAGTAGGCCAGGCGTTCAATATCCATAGATTGTGATTATACCCTCGCCCCAGGGCAAGCGCATATGGAATCCAAAAGCTTACTTTTGCTGCAACCTTTTCCCAGAAGCGCGCTTCTGGAATCCAGAGAAACGCTTGTTGACCGTAGTACCGCTTTCCGGGTCTCCTTATGAATGCCGACGCTTTGTGGGCGGTTATCAATATGCTTCTGACCATCACAGTTTTCAGTCTGATATGAGGCTTTTGCCGCGTTCATCAGCGCTCGTCGGCGTCCAATTTAATGAAACTGTCTGGTAGCAAGACCGTAATGTATAAATGTGGCTGCCCTGATCCACGGCTTTCTTAAATTTGTGCTATACCAGAAAATTACCGCAGAGAACGCCGGGTTCGCTGAGTTTTTTAAATTTTTCTCTGCGTTCT
>CAYFMI010000055.1:0-28138 GCA_964344175.1 uncultured Anaerolineales bacterium | reverse complement strand
CAAAGAACGCAGAGAAAAATTTAAAAAACTCAGCGAACCCGGCGTTCTCTGCGGCAAATTTCTGGGATAGCACAAATTTAAGAAAGCCGTGGAACCATCAGGCAGTTTTTTTAAAGTCAAAACAGAAAGCTCATTTAACCGCAGAGAAGAACATAGTAAACTCTGCGCTCTGCGGTAAATCCCTGCCCCGGCGTAACTATAAGAAAGCCCTGGAACCATCAGGATCTACGCAGGTGTATTCAACATACAGATAACATTATCAACAGCGTACTTACCATCACAATGGGTAATTGGTCATCTTACGCTTCAGCACGAGCGTTCCGGGAGGTAAAAAGCCCAAAACAACAAAAAACACAGCGACTAATTACGTCGCGGTGTTCTCCACTTTTACCTCAATTCACTGTATTACTATACTCAGGGTGGTTATTGCCGTCAAGTATTAACCAGTTTTTTAACCAAATGCTAATATTTACACAAAAATAGAGTACACTTTTAGCTTTTGGGGCCGCGAAAGCCTTGAGTTTTTTGTCCCTAAATGGCATTTAAGGAAACGGTTCCACGGTTTCTTGACAAACTTGACACATTACTAGCCAACCTGTACAATCCGACTGCCCCTTAATTAATCCAATTAATTTATATAGGGGTTAGGCGCATTCAACAAAAGAAACCCGTGTTTTAGATAACACGGCCTCTTTCACCGAATGCCGCCTATCGAAACATAATTTTCTACAGCCTGGAGGTATTTTCATGTTTGGACTTGGACTTGACCCGTTTGAGCAAGTCGCCATTTGGAGCGTATTAGCTGTCGCTATTCTGGGACTCTTATATGCTCTATTTTTGCGTCGTCAAATTCTGCGCGAAGATACGGGTGACGCAAAAATGCAGGAAGTCTGGAATGCGATCCGCGAAGGCGCTGACGCCTATTTACGCCGTCAGTTGAAATCCATCCTTCCGCTGATCGGTATCTTAACTGTGGCGCTTTTCGCATCGGTATTCATTGTGAAGCCCACACCGGAGGCTTCTGAGTGGTACTGTATGGCCTTCAAGAGCGTCCCCTACGAAGGCGCACTGGAATGTGCAGAACATCTGACCAACGCTGAGCAACAGCAAGTACGCACGATCATCGGCATTGGCCGTGCGGTGGCTTTCGCCATGGGCGCGGGCTTTTCACTGATGGTTGGACAGATCGGTATGCGTATGGCTGTTCAAGGCAATGTGCGCGTGACATCGGCATCTCGGCGCTCATTTGGTGAAGCCTTACAGATCGCTTTCCGCGCCGGGACAATCACTGGCATGCTCACCGATGGTCTGGGGTTGTTTGGCGGCACAGTGATCTTCATGATCTTCGGTGTTGCTGCGCCGGATGCCTTGCTGGGCTTTGGATTTGGCGGCACACTGCTGGCGCTGTTCATGCGCGTGGGCGGTGGTATTTTCACCAAAGCGGCAGATGTAGGCGCTGACCTGGTTGGCAAGGTTGAAGCCGGTATCCCTGAGGACGATCCCCGCAACCCGGCTGTTGTGGCCGATCTTGTCGGCGATAACGTTGGCGACTGCGCCGGTATGGCTGCCGATATCTTTGAGTCCTATGAAGTAACCATCGTCTCCAGTTTGATCTTAGGTGTGGCGCTGACCGCTCTGACCGGTCATTTAGAATGGATCATCTACCCGCTTTTGGTTCGTGGCATTGGTGTTTTGGCTTCAATTGTGGGCACCTACCTGGTCAAAGGCCCCGAAGAGGGCGGCAATGCCATGCAGTCCATCTTCAGCGGCTTCCTCACCTCCGCAGCTATCTCGACAGTACTGTTCGGCCTGGTAGCCTACTTCTACATGAACGATGTTAACGGCGGATGGTGGCGCCCCTTCCTGACAACGGCAGCCGGGGTAGCGCTAGCGATTGTAATCGACCGCCTGACAGACTATTTTACCGGCTCTCATGGCGCACCTGTTCAGGAGATCAAGAAATCTGCCGACACCGGCCCTGCCACATTAATTTTGTCGGGGACATCAGTTGGTTTTGAGTCTTCGGTTTGGTCTGTATTGGTCATCGCACTAACAATTTTCTCGTCAATCCTAATTTATGGCGGGGTATCGGCTGACCCAATCGAGCAGTTCACTTACGTGCTCTACGGTGTCGCGATGACCGGCATTGGTATGTTGACCCTTACCGGAAACAACGTGGCAATGGACTCTTTCGGTCCAATTTCAGACAACGCCGCCGGAATCGGCGAGATGGCCTGGAACGAACTTGAAGATGAAGAGACGGCCAAAGCCCAGAAGATTATGGCTGATATGGATGCGGTAGGCAACACAACTAAAGCTGTCACCAAAGGCATCGCCATTGGCTCTGCCGTTATTGCTGCGGTATCGCTGTTTGGGGCCTTTATTACAGATGTTGGCCGCGTCGATCCGCTGGCATTGCAGTATGGCATTCGCGTGTCCATGCCCAAGGTATTCGTTGGTATGCTCATTGGTGGCGCGATCCCCTGGCTGTTCTCTTCCTTCGCTATTCAAGCTGTCAGCCGAGCAGCTGGGTTGATTATCGAGGAAGTCCGCCGCCAGTTCAAACTGGGTGTGCTAGATGGCAAGGTCAAGCCCGATTACAAACAGGCTGTGGATATTTCCACCTCGGCGGCGCAGAAAGAGTTAGTGCCCCTGGCGCTGATCGGCGTACTCTCCCCCATCGTTGTTGGGTTGGTCTTGCAAGTTGAGGCATTGGGCGGATTCCTGGCTGGCATCATCTTGTCTGGGCAGTTACTGGCTGTTTACTTAAATAACTCTGGTGGCGCCTGGGACAACGCCAAGAAAATGATCGAGGACGAACCCCAAGACATCGAAAACAATTTAGGGAAAGGTTCCGAGCGTCATAAAGCCAGCGTAGTCGGAGACACTGTTGGTGATCCCTTCAAGGACACCGCCGGGCCGGCTCTTAACCCCATGATCAAAGTTGTTAACCTGGTCGCCCTGATCGTTGCCCCCATTGTGGTAACCTACAAAGAACTCAGTTGGGGTGGCTGGCTAGCCATTGCAGCGCTATTGGCCGGTTTGGTGTGGGCGATCTTGCAGAGCAAAAAAACCGTTACCTCGTCAGACATGCCATCTGGTGACTAACAGCATTCAAATGGAGTAGGGAAAACACTTTTCTCCAAAAAAGAGCAGGCGTGGTGAAATTTCTCAACCGCGCCTGCTCTGGATTCTCGCTCAAGAATTATATTTATCACTGTACATCAAAAGCAAGAGTCGATTCCCTTGACCAATCTCAAACTCCGTGTAGAATTAATCTATCGGGCCGGTGGCGGAATTGGCAGACGCAAGGGACTTAAAATCCCTCGGTAGTAATACCGTGTGGGTTCGACCCCCACCCGGCCTACTCAACACAATCACGAAGTCACAACGACGCACTTTGAAAGTGCGTCGTTGCCTTTAACGGCTAGAGTATCCGGAAATTATTTCTTTTTCCCCTTTTTTGCTCGTTTATCCTTCTTCGATTTCTTATCTTTTTTGGATTTCTTGCCTTTCTTAGACTTCTTGCCTTTGGAGGCTTTTTTCTCTTTCTTCGATTTGCGCTCCTTTTTCCCTTTCTTATCCTTAGAGGCCGGCTTACTCTTCTCCTTTTTTTCCTCCACGTTCTCCACTGTTACTTTTTCTTCAGGGTCTTTCTCTGTCGCCATCGCATAATCTCCTTTGATCTTCGACCTTCTGAGTCAGCTACATCCGGAAGAGTATTCATGGGCGTATGCTGGTATGCTGTTAGATTCATTATGGCATGGAAAACGCAGGAGTCAAGCAACTGCCCCCAGGGCTTTCTTAAAGTCGAAACGAAAAGCGCTTTTACCGCTGAGAGCGCAAAGAACGCAGAGAAAAATTTAAAAAACTCAGCGAACCCGGCGTTCTCTGCGGTAAATTTCTGGTATAGCACAAATTTAAGAAAGCCGTGCAACTGCCCCTGGGAGACACAACGCATCCAAAAAAATAGCCCTTCCCAGAGTGAGGGGGGCACCCTGAGAAGAGCACCTTTATTATGCCAAATTTTGGCACCCTGTGCAAGGGTCAATTTCGCCATTTTTCAAATCATCGAAAACAAACTACAATTCTGGTACACTTGATAATACTCTTCCCAACAAAAAATGCAGGATACGCCACTTGTACTCTGGGAAACCGCTCTAGGAGAAATCTGCCATGCTAACTGTCAGCGACAAATGGAGAACAACCTATCCAGATGCCTGCATTGGCATCCTGGCCTTGAAAAATGTCCGCAATCCTCAAAACGCATCTGAACTTGACCGGGTTAAGAATCTCCTCGAAGAAGAGTTGCTCACCAAATACGCCCTATTCGACCGCGCCGGGTTGCGTACATTAGCCCCCTTTAACGCCTACCACAC
The DNA here is from genome assembly GCA_964344175.1 of uncultured Anaerolineales bacterium. GTDB lineage: Bacteria > Chloroflexota > Anaerolineae > Anaerolineales > UBA11858 > NIOZ-UU35. Next base: position 23,759 of record CAYFMI010000055.1, on the reverse strand, counting down.
ATATTACAAACAGTTCAAAAAAACGTATCACGTTCAACTTCAACTGGAGTCAATTGTCCTCCGAGGAAAATCAATCCCTCATGTAGCGGCTCTTGTAGAAGCCATGTTCATGGCCGAACTCAAAAATCAATTTCTCACCGCCGGGCACGATCTTGCTAAGGTCATTCTGCCGATTGGCATTCACATTGCTGAGGGCAGCGAATCTTACACGCGCATCCAGGGCGATGAACAGCAACTCAAACCTGGCGATATGTACATTGCCGATCAGGAGGGTGTCCTTTCCAGTGTAATCTACGGTCCCGATCAACGCACATGCATCACGCCCGACACCCGGCAGGCGCTCTTTACCGTATATGGGCCGCCCGGGGTTGACTTCATTGCCATGAGAGAACACTTGCAAGATATTGAAGCCTTTGTCCGGTTGATCGCCCCAGACGCAGTGACAGAAATTAGAGAGGTCTATGGAACGTAATATGAAGTCGTTATTATTTTCTTTCAGTATTTTAGGAATAATCACGCTGCTGGCTGCCTGTGCCAACGACATCACCGAAACTCGTCCCGCCGACGACGCCTACACGAATATCATTGGTGACGAGCGTATGTTATTAGTATTGTCGGCCCCCTCGGTGAACGAGTCTTACTACGCCGAAGTCTTCGAGAAGATCATCGCCTTTGATATTGCCTACGCCCAGGCTGTGATGGGGCACGACAATATCATCATTCTGGCCGACCGGGATACACTCCCCTATTTCGAAGACCACTTACCTGCCGACATTCTCCTGGAATCCAATGTGGCTGACATTTGGATGCGTGACTTCACGACGGTACTCCCCGCGCAAATGGTACAGTTCCGTTACAATCCATCTTATCTCGATCGCCCCACTTCCCGTTACATTCAAACAAGTTTCCAGAAATTTGCGACTCAACATGGTCTGGAATTTCAAACAAGCGACTTGATTCTAGACGGGGGCAATGTCGTAGACAATAATGGCGATAAAGCCATTCTCACCGAGCGCATCCTTGAAGACAACCCATCCTGGAGCCAAAGCGAGATCATCGCCGAACTCAAATCGCTCTTGGGCGTACAGCACGTTGCCATCATTCCACAAGAAGAAGATGAGCCAATGGGCCATGCAGACGGCATCGCCATGTTCGTGTCGCATGAGACTGTCGTCATCAACACCTACGGGGAACCCTTCCGCAGCAACGTGATCGCAGCCCTCAAAGAGGGCTTACCCGATACTGAAATTGCCGAAATCGAGGCGGCGTATTCTCTCCAAATTTGGAAAGATTTCGTCTCGGCTTGCGGAATCAACCTCAACGCTGCCGTTACCCACAACTATATTTACATGCCGGTCTTCGGGAATGACAATGATGCCCGATCCATAGAAGCGGTCGCATCGCTGACCGGCAAGGAGATCATCCCCATTAATGCAGAGGCCGTTTGCTTCATGGGCGGAAGCGTGCGCTGCTTGAGCTGGCAAGTCACCGGTGAGAATGCCCGCAAGCTCATCGAGGCCGCCCGGCGGCCCTAACGCATTTGGCAAGTTATGCCTCACCCACTCTTTCAAAACCGGCGCTATTGGCGCGATCTTGGCTTATTTGCATTGTTGGCAGCGCTCATTGGGGCGCTGACGATCATCGCCAGCTTCAGCTACCAGGGCGCCCAGAGCTACCTGCATCCGCCCCGCGCCGCGTATCAGGCAAATGAAAACCCTGCCTACTATGGCGCGGGTTACCAATCCATCACCCTTGTAACCGAAGATGCTATTGAGCTTGCCTGCTGGTATACCCCCACGCAGAATGGCGCTTTGATCCTGGTGGCCCATGGGTATGGCGGCATGCGCTCTGCTGCGCTGCATGCCATGCTTGCCCGCCACGGCTATGGCGTACTCTCATGGGATGCCCGCGCACACGGCGAAAGCGGCGGTGAGATCAGCACTTGGGGAGCGTACGAAAAGCGCGATGTTGCTGCCGCACTGAAGTTTGCAGCCAATCAGTCCGGCATCGAAAATATTGGCGGGCTGGGGCAGTCTATGGGGGCAGTCACCCTGATCGAGGCTGCCGCCGACCAACCTCAACTTGCAGCCCTGGTTCTCGACAGTCCCTTCCCCGCCATTGCAGAGATGCTGGCACGCGTCGTTCCATCCCCCATTTTCCGCCCTGGGCTGCGCATCTTCATTCAGCTTGAAACCGGCCTATCGATCGAAGATCTGCGCCCCATCGCCCATATCCCCACCATCCAGCCTCGCCCGGTCTTCTTCATACAGGGTGAGGCCGACAGCACAATCCCCGCAGATTCAGCTATGCGCCTATACGCCGCCGCCGGGGAGCCGCGCGCCCTTTGGACCGAACCGGGCGTGGAACACGTTAGCATGTTCACAACCTATCCCGATGAATACGAGCAGCAAGTCGTGGCTTTCTTCGATTCGCACCTGTTATCCATTACAATAGACCCATGATAAACAAGTTTCACCTTCTTCCGGCCATTGTGCTGTTTCTCGCGCTGTTATCTGGCTGCAATCTCCCGGCAATGGCAATTTTTGCCACGCCTACACCGACAGCGAGTCACACACCCACTTTTACGTCTACGCCAACCTTCACACCAACCCCAACACACACTGCAACTGCCACCATCACCCCAAGCCCCACAGCCACCCCCACGCCCAGCATCCCCCCAACGAGTACGCAAACCCCAACCATCACAGCGACCGCCACGCCCGATGTGCCTTATGGTCAGGTCATTGTCGCCCAGGGCTTCTGCCGTTATGGCCCTGGTAAAGCTTACCTCTACTCGCACGAACTCAACGCCGGTGATCCGGTGCTGATTCATGGGCGCAACAGTTTTGGCACCTGGCTATGGGTACAGCCCCACGACCTCGACCGGCATTGCTGGGCTGCGGCATCACTCTTCGAGATCGTTGGCGATGCGATGACGGCCAATGTTGTTGAGACCGAGTTGCCCAAGTCGAGTTTCGTGCGCCCCCCCGAAGGGGTGGTCGCCGTACGAGATGGCACTGAGGTCACCATCAGTTGGGCGCACGCCACCTACATTCCCGTTGAAGATCGGCGCGGCTATCTGATCGAGTTATATCTCTGCCAAAACGGGGCCTATTTCTGGACAGCCTACCACACCGAGAAGAACGATCTCTACGTCACCGATGAACCCGGCTGTCACCAGCCCTCACGCGGCCTGATTTACATCACCGAGAAGCATGGCTATTCCGAACCGGCGGAGATTCCCTGGCCGTGAGTGAGCCTTTCACCATCACCTACCGCTGGTGTGAGGGCACTGTCCCTCCGCCAGATTATTACGAATTTGCCATACAGATTGGGCCGGAAAACGAAGGTCAGATTCGCTTTTCTCCGGACTACCCCGGAGATGACACGCCGCGATGGGTGGAGAATTTCGAGGTCGAGGCACAGGCGCGTCAGACGCTCTTCGAGTTGGGGCGCGCTGCCCTGGGCTATCCTGCCCCGGAGGTGGATGAATCTGCACCCGTAGGCGACTCGTTAGCGTGGATCATCATCGAGCAGGGCGCACACACCCACAAACTCAGCAACCTGCCCGAACTGGAAGAGATCTACACCATCATGCGCGCCCTGGTCCCAAAAAGAATGTGGGATTCACTCGATAAACGCCGCGCGGCCTACATTCGAAACTCCCCCAAAGAACAACAATAATCGCGCTGCAAAGCGCGGCGGAAGAAGCCCCAGTTATCCGGCAGCCTGCCTGGATACAGGCGCGCAACGGCTGCGATCCCCTGCTTCGAGGGATGTTTATCCTGCGTCATTTGACACTCACTTACGCATCGAATATACTGGATAAAATAATTGCTAGCGCTCTGTTCGATAGATTTTTGCAGATGCGACGCGCCTCCGCTGCTGCACGAAAACCGACAGAAACAGCAAATAAATGTGTTGCACCTGCTGATACGAATGATCTTTTCGGGATACTGACACCCTGACATTTGGCGTTGATACAAACGCACACAGCTTTCGACTCTACCAGGCTCCACACTCTTGATCGATCATTATTCTTGTTTCGAGGTTTTTAGTGAGTAAAAAAAATACTACCGACCAAGGGCAACCCGAAGAATTAGAAACACTGCATCAAGTTGCCCTTTCCGGCGAAGCTAATCTTTATCAGGTTTTGGCTCAAAATATTGCCGAAGCATTTTGGATCTTTGATCTGGAGCAGATGCAATTACGCTATGTCAGCCCTTCGGTCGAAGACATGCTGGGCTACACCCCAGAAGAAGCCACCACGCTACCTTTTACCGATTTAGTCATCCCTGAATCGGTCGCCCGCATCCAGGTTTCGTTACCGGCTCGTACCCAACGCGCGATAACCGGAGACCCCGAAGCCATTACCGATACCGAAGAAATCGGGCTATTCCATAAAGACGGCTCGGTCATCTGGACCGAAAACTCAATCACCTTTATACCCAACGATGCAGGGAAATTACTCGTTCTGGGGATCTCGCGCGACATCAGCGAACGCCGCCGCCAAGATGCCTTGCTGCGTGAAAGCGAAGCGCGTTACCGTGATCTGGTTGAAAATATCCAGGAGGTGATCTGCACCCACGACATGGATGGAAATCTTCTCTCTGTGAATCGGGCCGCCGAACATATACTCCAGATGACGCGCGCAGAAATCCTAAAATTCAACTTGCGTGATCTGATAGCCCCAGAATTCCAAGACCAATTTGAAGCCTATCTTGCCGAAATCCGCGCACAGGGGGTGGCTAAAGGAATCATGCAGGCACAACTCCCCAACGGCGCCCGGCTTGTCTGGCAATTTCATAACCTGCTAAAAGAAAACGAAGAAGGTCAGGCAATTGTGTACAGCCTGGCCAGCGACATCACCGAGATAAGCCAAACCGAGCACGAATTACGCCGCCAAAAAGAACTCCTGCAAACCATTTTCGACAACATCCCTGTAATGATCGATCTTTACGACAACGACGGCAAGCTAATTTACGCCAACAAGGCCTGGGAAATGACTTTCGGATGGGATCTTGACGAAGTTGTTAATACCAATATTTTAAGCTCCTTGTACCCGGATCCAACAGCCTATCAGGTCGCCATCGAATCGATCATACGCGCCGAGGCCGGCTGGCATCGCTTTCAACAATATACCCGGGATGGCCGCATGTTAGATACCGAATGGGCAAATATGCGCCTATCCAACGGCACAATTATCGGCATCGGACAAAACATTACCCAACTCATTGAAGCAAAAAAAGCCGGTCAGGAGAGCGAAAAACGCTATCAGCAATTAGTCGAAATTGCGCCCTTCGCCATCGCCGTTTATGTAGATGGCAAAATTGCCTTTGCAAACCCGGCCGCAGTAGCGTTGGTGGGCGCCGAATCGCTAGAAGATTACATTGGAACTTCTGTACTGCGGTTCATCCATCCCGACTCAATCCAGGATGTAAAAGCGCACCGCGACATTTTTCGGCAAGGCTCGCGCCAATTGGAGACCAACGAAATCAAACTCCGCTGTGCAGATGGCGAAATCAAACACATTGCCGCCAACAGCGTGCTGATCGATTTTCAGGGGCAGCCGGCTATCCTCTCGGTATTTACCGACATCACCGAACGCAATTTGGCCGAGGAGAAAATTCGCTCCTGGAATGAATCGCTGGAAGCGCGTGTCGAGCAGCGCACTGCTGAATTACGCACCCTGGTCAATGCCATGGCCGGGCGCGAAGTGCGCATGGCCGAGTTGAAAAAAGCCATCCGTAAACTGAGAGCGCAACTTCAAGAAGCCGGGCTGACTCCGGTTGCCAACGACCCCCTGCTGGAAGACGCGTCAATCTCGGGAAACCATATTACCAATGAATGAAATTGGGGTATAAGCGGATGAATATATGAGTATTCAATGGTCTGGCTATAATGGGGTGGCTTTATTCTCGGGGATTGTCTCGCTATTCCTTGCTTATTGGGTGTGGCGCCGTCGCCCGGCGACAGCAGCAATTGCCGCGGCCGGATTGATTTCCAGCATTGCGCTGCGCGACCTGGGATACGCATGGCAGTTGATCGCCGTATCGCTGGAGGATAAGCTACTCGGCCTTAAAATCTTCCAAACGGGTTTCGCCATCATCCCGATAGCCTGGGCAATTTTTGTCATCCATTTTACCGGGCGCAGCCAACATGTCTCGCGCCGCCAGATCGCACTCGTGGCGCTCATTCCGCTGATGACGCTGGCAGCCGCCTGGACGGTTGAACATCACAATTGGCTGTACACCGATATCCATCTCTATACGACGGGGTCACTGACATGGCTAGATCTTTCCTTTGGGAAACTGTTCTGGATTCATTTGATTTATTCCTTTGTTTTGTTCATCGCTGGCGCGGGGATGATTCTACGCCTCACCCCCGCGAAACAGGTAATATTCTTCCACCAGCGGGTCATCATTTTAATCTGCGCCAGCCTGCTCGCTTCAGCCGACCTAATATCGGCATCACCTCTCAATCCGTTGGCTCCTTTTAACCTGGGGCCGGCCATATCTGGCCTGGCTGTCATAGGCACTGCTGGGTGGCTGTCCCGCTATCAATTATTGGATCTCTCGCCAATTACGCCCAAGTCGCTCTTCAAAGCCATGCAGGATGGCATCATCGTCCTCGACCGTCGCGCCCGCATTGTCAGCATCAACCCCAGCGGGGCCGACTTTTTGGGTGTGGGGGAAGAGGACGTCCGGGGGCGGTCGTTGGAGGAGTTGGGCCTGGATTTTGATGGCAGCAAACTCTCCGAGAACAGCGCTCAACACGAAATTGGCTGCCCTCACTGTGATCGAGTAGTTGATCTGCACGCCACCCCTATCCTGGATCATACCGGACACCTCGCCGGTCACATCCTCATCCTGCACGATATCTCGTCGCTCAAACAAATGGAAAGGAAACTCTTCACCACAAATCAACTCTTAGAAAGCGTTTTCGACAACACCCACCTCATGGTGGCCTTTCTGGATGCAGAATTCAACTTCCTACGCGTAAACCAGGCCTACGCCCAGGCTGATGAGCGCCAGCCTGAATTTTTCCCAGGAAAAAACCATTTTGACCTTTATCCCCACGCTGAGAATCAGGTTATTTTCCAAAGAGTGGTGGAAAGCGGCGAAGCGCATTTCGAGTTGGCGAAACCCTTTGAGTATGTCGAACACCCGGAGCGCGGCGAATCGTTTTGGGACTGGAGCCTGATTCCCATCCTTGAGCAGGGCCGCGTTACCGGGCTGATCCTGTCGGTACTCGATGTATCTGAGCGCGTTCTGGCAGACGCCCGCTGGCAAGCGCAACAAGATAAAATGCTCAGCATCTTTCGGGCCGCGCCGGTGGGCATTGGTGTTGTTGAAAACCGGGTTATTGTGGAGGGCAATGAGCGCCTGTTCGAAATTACCGGCTATAGTCGGGAAGAGCTGCTCGGCAAGGATGCCCGTATGCTCTACCTCAGTGATGAAGATTACGAATTCGTTGGCCGAGAGAAGTATCGCCAGATTGAAGAAGGAGGCACGGGCAGGGTGGAAACACGCTTCAAACACAAGACCGGTCATATTATCAATATCCTGCTCAGTTCTACACCACTTGACCCCGCCAATTTGAGCGCCGGCGTAACCTTTACCGCCCTCGACATCAGCGATCGCGTCAGGGCTGAAGCGCAAGTCCAGCAGCGGGCGCATTTCTTAGAGTTGCTCCATACAATCACCCGCGCCGCGCTTCAAGCCACCGAATTCAACGAAATGCTGCAAGTTCTGGCCGACCGCCTGGGCGAACTCATCCACGCCGATGGTTGCTACATCACCCTGTGGGATGATGCCCAACAACTCGCCAGACCCGCAGCCGCCTACGGCCCGCTGCGCGACAGCTATGTCCAAAACACTTCTGTCAAACCCGGCGAGGTCACGATGACCGAGTCGGTGCTAAAAGCAGGTCACGCCCTGGTAGCGGAAGATGTGATGAATTCGCCGTATATCACCCCCCGCATTGCCGCGCCTTTACCGGCCCGCTCGATGCTGGGTGTGCCGCTGATTGCCGGAGACATCAAACTCGGCGCCGCGCTGATTGTTTTCAATAAACCGCATCACATCACCGCTGATGAAATCGCGCTAGGCGAACAGGCCGGTGGGCAAATTGCATTAGCAATGGCTAAAGTACTGTTCTACGAGGAGATACAGCGCCACGCGGCCACGCTAGAAGAGCGCGTCGAGGAGAAATCTACCGATCTGAATATCGTCCTGGGAGCCGCCGTTGAACGCGAGGTGCGTATGAGCGGCCTCAAAGAGGCTATTCGACAACTACGTGTTCAACTCCGGCAAGCCGGGTTGGAGCCAATGGCCAATGATCCCTTTCTAGAATGATAATTCAGGACTGCGTTTTGAATATGCTATGGTGCGTAACCATTCGCAGATATACTCACCCAAAGAAAGCTACTCTATGCGGGCATTTCATCGGTTGACAGTCGTTCTGTTGGCAGGGCTGATGTTACTCGGCGGCCCAGGTGCGGCCTCCGGACAAATAACGCTGCAGGTCGCCCTCAGCGACAACGATCCTTTGGGTTTCTTCGATAAAAATGGAAATCCGGCCGGTTTTTACGTTGACCTGCTCAACTACACTGCCGAACAAGAGGGCTGGCAATTAACCTATATCTCCTTGCCGCATGCCGAGATGTTGACACAAGCCGACCAGGGGCAAATCGACATCATCGCCACCATTGGGCATACCGAAGCCTTCGCCCGGCGCTTTGTCTTTATTGAAGAAACATTGGTTAACAATTGGGGGGGGATCTATGTGCAAAATGATTCCGAGATTGAGACCTTACTCGACCTGGATGGAAAATCTATCGCTGTACTAGAAATCAATTCGCACGCCGACCGTTTGCGCGAGTTACTCGATGAATTCAAGATCGAGTGCCAGTTTACTGAAGTCGGCAGTTTTACCGAAGTTGCCGAGTTGATCCATACCGGGGCTGTCGATGGCGGTGTGCTTAACCGCCTGGTCGGCCACAACTTCGAAAGCGCCTACAATATCGAGGCCACGGCGATCGTCTTCAATCCCATCGACGTGCGCATAGCAGTCTCACCCCACAGCCCGGCTTTTGTGGTCGAAAAACTCGACCAGCACATTGCGGCGCTCAAACAAAATCCGGGGTCACTTTATTATCAATCGCTAGATCAATGGCTGGGGGCAATCCAGCCTGCCGGAACTCCTGAGTGGCATTTATCGGCACTTTACGGAGGCAGTGCGCTGATTGGCATCCTGCTCCTGACTACTCTATTCTTGCGCATTCAAGTTCGGCGTAGAACTGCCGATCTACGCGCTAAAAATCAGGCGCTCGAATCCGAAATCCGTGTCCGTGAAGAGACCGAACAAGCCTTACGAGAAAGCGAAGAGCAATTCCGGGCGTTGGCAGAATATTCGCCCGTGGCTATCTCCATCATCCGGGGGGATCATTTCCTATATGTCAACCAGGCCTGGGCAGAACTCACCGGCTACACAATCAGCGAAGCCCACACACTTGCCCCTTATGATGTTGTCCATCCCGAGGCGCGCGATCTTTCAACGTGGAGTATGCCTGCCAGCGAATCGCCAAGCCATTCCCTCAAAATTCTAACCAAAGATGGGCAAACAAAATGGCTGAATTTTTGGGGCGCCATGATCGAATACGGCGGCGATAGCGCCATCCTGATCGTCAACAACGACATTACTCAGCGCGTCCAAACCGAGGCCAGCTTGCGCGCCAGTGAACAGGCCCTCAAAGAATACGCCCACGACCTCGAATTACTCAACAAGATTACTACTGTGGCGGCGACGGAAACCAATTTCGACACCATGCTGGAACGGCTGGCGGCACACATCTGCGAGATCTTTTCTGCCGATGATAGTCTGATGACCCTATGGGATGCCGCTACCGAAAAAGCAAGGATCGCCGCAGCTTATGGCTCCATGAGCGATGTGCTGCTCGCCCTGGATGAAACCAACTTCAACATTCCCCTTACCCAGCCTATCCTCCAGGCCAAGAGCACCATAGTGATTGATGATGTGGCCGAAGCACCGCATATTCCTCCCGAACTGGCAGCCCAATTTCCCACCAATTCACTGGTCGCATTGCCGCTGACAGTGGGCGAGCAGTTATTAGGAACTGTGTTCGTCGGCTTCAACCAACCGCACACATTCGAAGAAAACGAGATCGACCGCGGCCAACAGGCCGTCGCCCAAATTGCGCTGGCCGTTGCCAAAGCCCAACTCATTGAAGAAACCCGCCGCAGCGCGACAGATCTTGAACAGGCCAATCGCGACCTATCCATTTTGAACCTTGCGCATGCCGCCATCAGCGCCACCCTGGGAATGGATGAAGTACTCCACATCGTTACGCAGCAAATGAGCAAAGCCCTGAACGTCGATGGCTGTGCCATCTCACTTTTGCGCCGACCAGAAAATACGCTGGAAATTTTGATTGATTACAGCAAAGATTATCCAGAGAACGCCGAACCCGCCGGGAGGACTTATTCCCTGAGCGAATTTCCCGCGACCGCCCACCTCCTCGAAAACCACCAACCCCTGGTGATTCATCTCAATGATCCTGAAGCCGACAAAGCTGAGTTGGCCTACATGAAAGCGCAAGAGATCTCCACGCTGCTCATGCTCCCTTTAATAGCCGGTGACCGGGTATTTGGGCTGGTCGAACTCTATATTGAACTTCCGGCAGCGCCGCGCTACTTCACACCGAGAGATATTCAAATGGGGAAAAACCTAGCCGTTCACGCCGCATCTGCCATTGAAAACGCCCAGCTTTTCGATCAGCTTCAACACCTGACCGCCCTATTGGAACAGCGTGTTGATGAGCGCACCGCCGAACTCGCGGCGCGCGTTGATGAAGTTGAGCAGCTCAATAGCGCCATGACCAACTTACTGCAAGATGTCCAAACAGCCAACTACAGCCTGGAAGTGCGCACCATGCAACTGCAAGAAGCCAACCAAGAAATGGAAGCCTTCGCCTATTCAGTTTCGCACGACTTACGCGCCCCGCTGCGCCATATCAACGGATTTACCCAACTGCTACTCGACCGTGAAGCCGAGAATCTTGACCCAACTTCAAAACGCTTTCTAGATAATATCTCAGCTTCCAGCGATCGCATGAGTCTGTTGATCGACGACCTGTTACGCTTCTCACGCACATCACGAACCGAGATGGCGTTGATGGCGATTGAGATGGAACAAGTTATCGAAAAGGCGCGCAAAGAGATTATCTCGCCAATAACCGATCGCTTGATTACCTGGAAATTTGGCAATCTCCCGCAAGTTTTTGCCGACCCGGCGCTGATGGGCATCGTCTGGACAAATTTAATTGCCAACGCCGTAAAATACAGCGCCCCCAAAGATAAGACGATCATCGAAATCGGTTCCCTGCCTCCCAAAGAAGGCCACCCTGAGATTGTGTTCTTCATCCGCGACAATGGCGTCGGCTTCGATCCTAAATATACCGACAAACTCTTCGGCGTCTTCCAGCGCCTGCACCAAAAAGAAGAGTTCGAAGGAACCGGGATCGGGTTAGCAACCGTTCGGCGCATTATCCATCGGCATGGCGGCAGAGTATGGGCCGAAGGCCAGGTGAACAAAGGGTCTACTTTCTACTTTTCGCTGCCAACAGAACAATAGGATTAGGACTTACGCAGTGCATTGAAAATTTACCGAAAAATAGGGGTGTGTGGGGCGCTCCGCGCCCCACACACCCCTATTTTTCGGACTTTCCTCTCGCAAGTGCGTAACTCCTAAGGGTTTTGATAGATTTGTCCCGTGCGCAAGGATTAAACAAACGCCGATGTTAAAGGGCCCCGGCAGATAATAGAGCCTCGCCTTGCGCTCCATCTCATCCTTGATTACAATCGCATCCAATGCAAGCAACGAACCCCCTCACCCGTCGGGAGTTTCTGACACTCGGCGCGCTTTCGCTTGGCAGTACTGCTCTTAAAAACTTCCCCCCGCCCTACGACGAATACGAAACAGGGCAGGCGCTCTTAGGACGCATCACCGTCGATCAACAAGCCGCCATCTACGAAGAGCCGCTTTTTCATAGCGGCGTCGTGCGCTGGACTCGCCAGGACGAACTCATCAATATCTACTACGCCTTAACCCCGCCGGAAGGGCCAAGCTACAATCCGGTCTGGTTCCGCGTCTGGGATGGCTACCTGCACAGCGCCTATGTTCAACTGACCAATGTTCATTACAACGAACCGCTGACCACAACCGCGCATAACGGCCAATTGGCCGAGGTCACTGTACCCTACACCCTGGCCTACACCTTTTCGCAAAGCCGAGGCTGGGAACAAGGCTACCGCCTGTATTACGAAACCACCCATTGGATCACCGACGTCGTTGAAGGGCAGGATGGGCAACCCTGGTATCAGCTCACATCCGAGCTGACCGACTATCTAATCTACTACGTCCCCGCGGCGCACCTGCGCCCCATTCCCGATGAAGAAATCGCCCCCCTCTCGCCAGATGTGCCCTTGGATGAAAAGCGGGTGGAAGTTTCGCTGCGCGACCAGCTCTTGACCGCCTTCGAGGGGGATCTCCCGGTCTACCGGGCGCGCATCTCTTCTGGGGCAGGGGTGATACCCGTCCCCCAGGGAAAGCAAACCCCGCGCGGCCAATTCAACATCACCTCCAAGTCGCCCTCCAAGCACATGGGCGGCGTGCTGGCCTCCGGCGCGCCCGATGAATATATCCTCCCCGGTGTCCCCTGGACGAGCTTCTTCATCTTCGAAAGCGGAGTCGCTTTTCATGGCACGTTTTGGCACAGCAACTTTGGCCTCCCCATGAGTCACGGATGCATTAACATGCGCAACGTCGATGCCAAATGGCTCTTTCGCTGGGTAACCCCATCGTTCGATCTCCCAATTGGCGACCGCACATCCTGGGATGTGCGCGGCTATGGCACCCAAGTGGTGATTAAATAGCGCCTAACACAAAGTAAGGACTTCCCCGGAAAAGGCGTCAAATTAATCAGACTTGATTTATCTTTTTTCGTTTAGTAAAATGCCGTTGATGCCTCTCACCGAGGCTGCTAGAAGTGATCCTATGAAATCAAACAAGAACCAAAACCTTTCTCGGCGCGATTTTCTCAAACTCAGCTCACTCACGCTGGGATCGTTCGCCTTTTCCCCTTTTCAAGATTGGTTCCCCGAAGACGAAGGTTTTCCCGGAGAGACGATCGGCATTGGCCGGGTAGGAATCGATGAAATCGAGATCTACAAAGAAGCCGATTACGTTAGCCAGGCCATTGGCCTGCGCCAGCGCGATCAGTTGATCCCCATTTTCGAAGAGATCATCGACCCCGAGGCGCTGCCCAACGCCCCGCGCTGGTATCGCACCTTCGGCGGCTATGCACACAGCGCCCACATCCAACGCGTCGATGGCCGCCGCCTCAGCCCCGCCCTTCCCTGGATCCCCGAAGAAGGTTGGCTGGGCGAAATCACTGTTCCCTACACACGCGCCTACCGCAATACCCAGCTATACGGCTGGCTTCCTCTATACCGGCTCTATTACCAATCGGTGCATTGGGCAACCGGCGTCGAAGAAGGCCCCGATGGCGAAGCCTGGTACAAACTCACCGATGAGCTACTGCATGTGGATTACCACATCCCAGCCACGCATATGCGTATCATCCACCCAGACGAATTGACGCCAATCTCGCCGCATGTGGCCTGGGAAGATAAGCGTATCGAAGTTTCGATTACCGATCAAACCCTGAAGGCCTACGAAGGCGACCAGCTTGTCCTGCACACCTTAATTTCTTCGGGCATTCCCAGCCCTGGTAACACGGCCAATGGCATCCCAACAGCAACCCCGCGCGGCAAATTCAACATCAGCGTCAAGATGCCTTCCAAACATATGGGCGACGGCAAACTGACCGATAATATCCACGCCTATGAACTGCCGGGAGTGCCCTGGGTGTGCTTTTTTGAAGAAACCGGTGTGGCCTTTCACGGCACGTACTGGCACCATAATTACGGCCGCAAAATGAGTCACGGCTGCATCAACATGACGGTGGAACAAGCCAAATGGCTTTTCCGCTGGGCGTTGCCGGAAACCGAAGCCCACATTTGGGAGCAACGCGGCTATGGCACGCGTGTGCATGTTTTTTAGGGGCCATCAATACACTTTGCCTTGCACGAACCGATCGAAAAAAAAACTATCCCTGAAACAAGCAACTACCATGCTGCGAGATTCGTAATATTCTGCGCAAATAGCTTCGGACATCTTGACAGACCAAATAAGACATGTAAAAATTCGTAAGCTAGGCAGTCGTTCGATTGGAAACGCTGCTTTCCAAAATGCGACTGCCTTTTTGTTTTTTCGAAGATGAAAGGAGTAGAAAAGTGTCAGATCGTCAAACCGGAACCGTAAAATGGTTCAACGCCAGCAAAGGATACGGCTTCATCGCGCACGATGAAGGTAGTGATGTATTTGTCCATTTCAGCAGCATTCTCGGCACAGGATACCGCACACTCGAAGAAGGCCAGCGTGTAGAATTCGACATCGTCGAAGGAGATAAGGGTCCTCAGGCCCAAAACGTGACAATGGTAGAATAATCAGCCGAATTCCACACGACAACAGACGGCAAGCGTGCCTGAGGCACACTTGCCGTCTGTGTATTTCTATTGCCAAGAGCAACACCCCAAATTACAAGAGCGCAATCGATTTCAACGCCGCTTCAATCCGATCTAACGTCACGGGCTTAACAATCAACTGCACTGCTCCCAGCTCTTTAGCACGGCGGCGGGTATCGGGCTGGTCATCCGAGGTGACCACAAAAACCGGCACCTCCTCACACCCCGGCATACGCCGCAGATACGAGAAAATCTCAAATCCATCCACTCCGGGCATGCTAATGTCTAGGAATATCACATCGGGCACTTTTTCTTCGATCTGCATCAACCCAGAACGAGCGCCATAAGCCGCCCGGCCCGAAACCCCCAGCATATCTAACATCATACACATCACATCGGCCAGCTTACGGTTATCATCGATCACCAGTGCATCCAACATCGTTCACTCCATTTCGGCGATGATCTCACCCATTTGCGAGAGATCATACCCCGGCAGAGAAGCCACCATTCTCTGAAAATCCGCATCACCCAAAATAGCCATCAGCGGAACCAGCAGCGCATCATCGGCGAATTCTTTGGGAATAATCAAATCATAGCGCTCCTGAAAGAGCGGTACAAAATCTAGCCCCAGCGCATCGGCGGCGGCGGCAATTGCCAGACCGCAATCGGCGCGCCCCGAGGCTACGGCGGCAGCAACGGTTAAATGAGTATATTCTTCTTCAGTATAACCGGAGATCGCTTGGCTGGAGATTGACTCTTTTGATAGGTGATAATCGAGCAGGATGCGCGTTCCCGCACCGCGCTGGCGGTTGGCAAAACGCACCTCGGGGTTGGTCAGATCACCTAAAGAGTAAATTCCCTTCGGGTTGCCCCTCAGCACCACCAACCCTTGCTCCCGCCCGACCAACGCCACCACCCGCACGGGCACTCCCGGCAAATATTGACGGATGTATGGAAGGTTATATGCACCGCTTTCCGGATCCAGCAAATGCGCCCCCGCAAAATGAGCATCTCCCCGCCGCAAAGCCACCAATCCTCCCAGGCTGCCAACATTGGCCGATGTCAGGCGACGGTCACGCTGCGCCAAAAACTGTGCCATCACATCCAGGGTGATATCGTGTGAACCAATCGCCAGAATGGATTGATCGATCTCTGCGGGAGAGCGGTACAAACGCACCGTGACCTTCTCACCCGCCGGATACCCTTGCGACCCGCTGGGCACGACAACAATACCATCGGCCTGCACCAGCGAAGTAATCACGCCTGAGCCGCGCGCCAGCGAAGCGGCCAGCACACGCTGGCCCACTTTGCCCACAGCTACGCGCACATAATCATCATCACCTGCCGGGGAATTCAATTTGCGCGTCAGGGTAGCCTCCAAAGTCTGATGCTCAAAAGGTCGGCGGCCCAGCCAGCGCGCCAGAAGCGGTTCAACAAAAATCTCGCCGGTCAGTGCCGCCGAGACAGGGTAGCCAGGAACGCCGATAATCGGGACGGACGGCGACAAAGCGCCAATGGCAGACGGCGGACGCTCGACCATACCCAGGATCACCGGATGCCCAGGCCGCACAGCCACGCCATGCACCAGCAATTCCCCCAAGGCTTGCACAACATCCGCCGAAAAGTCTTCAGAGCCTGCTGAAGAACCGGCATTCAGCAAAATCAGGTCATGCTCTGCGGCAGCCGCCGCCACCGTTGTGTGGATCTGTTCGAAATCATCCGGCACAATCGGTAAGCGCCTAGCATCTCCACCCCAGGCATTGACTTGCGCTGCCAGCACCATTGAGTTGTATTCGATGATGTCGCCCGACTGCACCGGCTGCCCGATGGACACCAGCTCGGTTCCGGTCGGGATCACCGCCACGCGCGGCCGTCGGGCGACCTGCACCTGGTTGTGCCCACAGCCCGCAATTGCGCCCAAATCGGGCGGGCGCAGCGTGTGCCCCGCAGGCAGCACTAATTGAGTAGCCACCATATCTTCACCCATTGGTCGCACATGCGCCCAGGGCGTCACCGCTGCCCGGATGCAGATCGCAGCAGGGTTGCGGGTTTCGTCGGCCAGGCTGCCATCATCGTTAAGTGGCTCAATATTTTCGATAGGGATGACCGCATTGGCCCACTCCGGCAGCGGGTCGCCGGTATCAACATATTGTACGCGCGGCGCGCCGCATGTAATTGTCACCGGCTGAGTGGCCAATGCGCCTTCGGTCTCATGCGCTCGTACAGCGAAGCCATCCATGGCCGAGGCATGATAATGGGGCGAAGAAATCTTTGCCCAAACCGGAGCAGCCAGCACCCGCCCCAGGGCGTGCTCATCCAAAGGAATCTCCTCCTTCTCCAGCACACCCCCCAAACCGGTCTGGATCAATGCATCCCGCAGGCGCGCTTGGGCCTGAGAAAGTGGAATATCATGCAAGTAAATCGCCATTGTGCCCGAATTGTATCACCAATCTGACAATCGACTTTTTAGAGGATGAGATACGTCATATTCATTTTTTCGAATATAATGTATAATTTACTTCAGGAGTTATAAACCCGCGACCACAATAACCAACATTTTCACCAGTACGCCAGATCGAGATGTCAACCAAACGAAATTCTTCTCCCGCCAAGCGAATTAGCAAGCTGCTCAAAACACTGCAGCCCCCGGCGCGCATTCAAATATTATTGGCTATCGGCCAGGCTGAGGCTTGCGTCTGTCATCTAGAGGCCCTGCTGGGGTACCGCCAGGCCTATATTTCACAACATCTGATGGCCTTGCGTAACGCCGGCCTTCTGGAAACCCGCCGGGAAGGCCGTTATATTTTCTACCGCCTCAGCAACCCCCAACTCCTCGACCTGCTCAGAAACATCGCCGCGATTGCTGGGGTACTCAGCGCCGACTTCGACGAGTGTGTACCTACCGCGCCGCAAATAGATTGTTGCTGCCCGCATTGCAATGAGAATGCCGATTTAGAAACCCCACCGCTTAACGAATAAAGGATATAACTATGCTCACCATTAAAGTACTTGGCTCAGGCTGCGCCAACTGCAAGCGCCTGGAACAGATGACCCGCAAAGCCATCACGCAGCTCAGCATCGAGGCTGAAGTCATCAAAATCACCGACCCAACCCAGTATGCCGATTACGGAGTTCTGGCTACGCCGGGACTGGTGATTAACGATAAAACCGTCAGCAGCGGGCGTGTACCATCCTTTGCCGAAGTGACCAGCTTCATCACCTCAGCCCTCGGATAACTCACAGGAAAAATACCCCGCACCGGAGCAACTTCGCATAACTATGACCCAACTGATCGAATTTCTCGGCCACCTGCTCACCAGTGGTTTGGGCAACTTGGCCGCTTATCTGGCAGCGCATGTCTTACTGTGCCTGCTGCCTGCCTTCTACATCGCCGGAGCGATGACGGCCCTAATCCCCAAAGAGACCATCACCCGCTATCTGGGGCGCAACACGCCGAAATATATTTCCTATCCGGCGGCTGCAGTGGCCGGTTTTCTACTGGCGGTCTGTTCGTGTACCGTCATTCCACTCTTTGCCGGGATCTATAAAAAAGGCGCTGGTCTGGGGCCGGCGATCACGTTCTTATTCGTCGCTCCGGCGGTTAATATTCTGGCGCTCTCGTACACCGGCACCGTCATCGGCATGGATCTGGCTATCGCCCGGCTGGTGCTTTCGGTGACGTTCGGCATCGGCGTGGGGGCCATTATGGCGCTCATCTTCCGCCGGGCCGACGCCGAACGCGACAAAGCCACCGACGCATTGTTTGCCCAACAAGCCACAATGCGCCGCGGCGCGTTATTCTTCCTATTACTGCTGGTGATCCTCCTTATCACCGGGACTTTCCAAATTGCAGGTTTGCAGCAGACCTACTTCACCCTCGAACTCCCCGTTCCAGGCGTAGACCGTTTTCAGGGGTGGCTTCTCGAAATCATCCCCTTCGATGCGGCACGCGGTGAAGAGGGTGTCACCGCTCAGGGGGCCTTGCTAGTAGGGATGCTGCTACTGATCGGGTTGACTTCCTGGCTGGGGATGGAGAATATTTTCGAACGCTTCAACGCCTGGACATGGATCTCCACAACCCTGGTAGGGTTGACGCTGATCCTCGCGGCCCTGAGTGTGGCACCTCACCCCGGGGGCGTGACCCTGCAATTGACGGGGAAATTCTTTGGGGTACTGCTCACCACCTTGCTCCTGGGTTGGACGCTCAAAACGCAACTTAGCGAAGATGAAACCCGCGCTTTCTTGTGGGAATCCTGGCGTTTTGTCAAGCAAATCTTCCCCCTGCTCATCTTGGGCGTCTTCATTGTCGGCATGATCCGCCAACTCATTCAGCCCGCATGGATCGAAGCCCTGGCCGGGAGCAATACGGTATTGGGCAATTTCGTCGGGGTGGTGTTCGGCATCTTTATGTATTTCCCAACCCTGGTCGAAGTCCCGATTGCTCAAATGTTCCTCAGCCTGGGCATGCACCGCGGCCCACTGCTGGCCTACTTGATCTCAGACCCCGAATTGAGCTTACAGAGCATACTCATTACGGCATCGATCATCGGGCGGCGCAAGGCCTGGGCATATGTTTTTTGGGTGGCGGTGTTCAGCACTTTGGCGGGGCTGATCTATGGGGCCTGGGTGGACGGCATCGGCCTGGGGCTGGCAGCCCTTTATCTGGCGGTTTTCCTACTCGTCCTCGCCGGGGCACTCTGGTACGCCAACCGGCGTCACAAACAAAATTCCGATAGGGTTCCTCTATGACTGAAGCCTCTTCACCCAAAAAATTAGCCTTTCTTGACCGTTTCCTGACCGTATGGATCTTCCTGGCGATGGCCGTTGGCGTTGGGATTGGGCACTTCTTCCCGCAAGCCGTACAGAATTTCAACACAACGGTCTCAGTGGGCGCTACCAATATCCCCATTGCGATTGGCCTGATCTTGATGATGTATCCGCCCCTGGCGAAAGTGCGCTACGAAGAATTGGGCGACGTCTTCCGCAATTGGAAGATTCTCGGAGCCTCACTGCTCCAAAACTGGCTGATCGGCCCAGCATTAATGTTCTTCCTGGCAATTCTCTTTTTACGCGATTTCCCTCACTATATGGTCGGGCTGATCCTGATTGGGCTGGCGCGCTGCATTGCGATGGTCATTGTCTGGAACGACCTCGCCAAAGGCGACACCGAATACGCCGCCGGGTTAGTCGCCTTTAACAGCATCTTCCAAGTACTTTTTTACAGCGTCTATGCGTATATTTTCATCACGGTACTCCCCACTTATTTCGGGCTGGAGGGCAGCCTTGTGGAAATTACCATTGGTGAAATTGCTAGAAGTGTTTTCATTTATTTAGGAATACCATTCCTCGCCGGATTCTTGACCCGCCTGACGCTGATCCGCTGGAAAGGGAAAGCCTGGTACCACGCCGTATTCGTCCCCAAGATCAGCCCCATCACGCTAATCGCCTTGCTCTTCACCATCATGGTGATGTTCAGTCTGAAGGGCGATCTGATTGTCAGCATCCCCCTGGATGTGGTGCGCATCGCTCTCCCCCTGGTAATTTACTTTGTGTTCATGTTCCTGATCAGTTTTTGGATGGGATCTAAGCTCAAGGCCGGGTATCCTAAAAGTACCACCCTGGCCTTCACAGCAGCCAGCAATAATTTTGAACTAGCTATCGCGGTCGCGATTGCGGTTTTCGGCATCAATTCCGGGGAGGCTTTCGCCGCAGTGATTGGCCCCTTGATCGAAGTGCCAGTAATGATTGGGCTGGTGAATGTTGCGCTAGGCTTTCAACGCCGCTTCTCGGTCTGAGAGCGAGCTGAGCAGCGGAAAAGCGCAGCGATCATCCCCCACCGGGTGTTTCGTTGGAAATATTCTCTCAGGGTGCTTGTTTAACGCAGGTCGTAACCGGCGGCGCGCAGCGCCTGGAGAGCACCCTGCAACACTTTCTCCTTAACCAGCACATAATCGGTATCAAAGGTAGAGAGCACAAAAATACTCACCCCGGCTTCGGCTAAAACGCCGCTCAGCGAGGCCAGCACACCCACCAGCGAGAAATCGAGCGGGCCAAGTACTTTGAGTACCTGCCAGCCAGTCTCGACGCGCACACTTTGGGGGACATTTTCGGAAAGGCACACAACGGTCAACTCATCTGAGGTGCGGATCAGGGCCAGCAGTTCGGCGCGGCGCGCCCAATCGGGGAAGGGCGACTCAGGCGGGAGCTGGCATACGGCATATTCGCCAGAGAGAAGACAAAGCTGCAAAGGGGTATTCATAAGCAGGATGGCGGAGGGTTACATCAAAACCACATCGACCATTTCACCGGCAGCTAAACCGGTGGCATCGGCAGAGATCATCAACAAACCATCGGCGCGGGCCAGGGTGAAAATCAGATTGCTTTTCCCAAAGATCGGATCCGCCTGATAGCCTTCGGGCGAGGCCGACAAACGCACCGGAATCCAATCTTCGCGCCCGGCCTGGGAAGCCAGGTTCACCGTCAGCCGTGCCGGGACAGTCGGCTGAGGCCGCGTCAGGCTTTCTCCTTGCAGGGCGCGCAGCACCGGCACAACGAACAAGTAGGTATTGACCAGGGCGCTGACCGGGTTACCGGGAAGGCCAATCATTGCCACCCCATCACAAACTGCCAAAATGGTGGGCTTGCCTGGGCGCGTATTCACGCCATGTACCAACACGCCCGGAACACCTAATTCGTCCATAATTTCGGAGGTCAGATCACGGGTGCTGGCCGAAGACCCGGCAGTGACGATCACCAACTCGCATTCCGCTTTAGCCTGCCCAACGGCAGAGCGCATGGCCGGACGCGTATCGGAAACAATGCCATAAAAGCGGGCTTCGCCGCCGTATTCTTCGACTACGGCGCGCAGGGTATAGGCGTTGATGTCGCGCACCTGCCCAGGGGCGGGATGCTCACCCGGTGGGATGACTTCATCGCCGCTGGAAATGATGCCAACCCTGGGCCGTTGGGCAACTTCTACTTGCGTAAATCCCAACGCCATCAGGCCGCCAATTTCCGCCGGGCGCAAGCGCGTACCGCGAGAAATAACTTCTTCCCCGCTTTGAATATCTTCGCCAATTTTGATGATATTTTCACCCACGGCCACCGCCCGCAAGATCTCGATTTCTCCGGGGCGCGCCTCCTGGGTATACTCCAGCATCACCACAGCATCAGCGCCCGGCGGCAGCATCCCGCCGGTGTGAATGAGAACACATTGCGCCGCAGCCAGAGTCCCCTGCGGCGCAGCCCCCATAGGCACTTCGCCAACCAGTTCGAGATAGATCGGCAAACTCTCACTGGCTCCATAGGTATCGACAGCGTTGACGGCATAACCATCGACGGTGGTGCGGGGAAATTCGGGCAAGGGGTGGGGTGCTCTCACCGAGGCAGCCGTCACCCGCCCCCGGGCCGATTCGGTCGCCACCTGTTCGGGAACAGGTTCCACGCGAAGATGGTCGAGCAGCTTGTTCAGCGCATCCTGGGGAGGCAATAAATTCAAAAATTCAGGCATAAGGATTGATAAGTTAAGGGTTAGCGAGTCCAGAACGTAAAGGCCAACAAATAGGCGGCCATACCATAAGCTGCCGAGGCCATCCACAACAGGGCTTTCCAGTGCGGCCTGGCGCCCTCACCAATGCGCGTGAGATACCAGATCAGAAAAAGCACTAACGGCAGCACCAAGAAGACCGGCCAGGCGATCTCGCCGGGAAAACCAAGCAGCATAATTCCACCCAGCAGCACAAAAGCCGAGAGCATGGAGAGATTGATCAGATTCATACCATTGCGCCAGCCAATGCGCACCAGAAGACGCCGGCGCTGGTATTTGAGGTCATCGGCAAAGTGGGGGAACTCATACAGCAAAACTGCTCCATAGTGCAGCAAAATCAACGGAAAAGCACTCATGGATACCAGGCGGTGCGGGGATTCGCCCTGCAGCATAAAGGCCAGCAGAGGCACTAACCCCGGAATGAGGATGGATGGAAGCAGCGCACGATACAAAGAATCTTCCAGCCGCAACGGGGGCAGCACCGCGGCCATTGCGCCCATCAGCAATAAAGCCATTGGGATCAAGATCATCCCGGACAAATAGCCGCCACGCATCATCGCCAGGGTAAATAGCGCCAGCAGGGTAAGGGCAGTCATTGCCACCCAGAGCGGCCACTCGCGGGCCGTGCGCCGGGCATCGTTTTGATACTCTGCGCTGGACAGCCGCTCGAAATAGGCAGACAAAAAATGCACCGCCCATTGCAACGCCAAAACCCAACCCAACCCTAGCAACGCGGCGCGCCAGTCGATCCGAATGCCTAAATAGTCGCCAATGCCTAACCCTAGCATATACATTAGCACTGCATCCAATAGCAGCAACGGACGGAAAATTTCTTGAAATTTGCGTGACATTTTATGGTTATTCGGTAAGCGACAAGTTATTCTTTTCACCCAGGGCGCTGCGGATTTCACGCTGGTGAATCTGGGTATGCCGGTACATCAATTTGAGAATATCTTCGATGCGCGCCATGCCCAACCAGGGATGACGTCCCATTTTGTCAAAATCATCCTCGTCGAATTGCGCCACCAATGCAATTGTCGCGGCGCGGGCGGCAGCGAATTTTATCAACAACTCATCAAACAATTCGTTTTCAATCTTGCCAACTTTGTATTCATTGTACGAATCTAGGTCAAAATCATCGGGGACGCCTTCATCCCCCTCGACAATACCCTTGACCAGTCGCGCCATGCCATCTTCGGCCATGACCAGATGAGCCAAAATCTGGCGCAGGCTCCACGCGGCGCCTTCGGTGTAGATTTCGATTTCGTGTTGATCGGACGGTATCTGACTAAAAAACGTCTGCGTATCTTGCGAAGATTTTTCTAATCGCCTGCAAATATGTTTGCTGCGTGTACTCATTGATTGTTTCCTCCAGTAAAAAGTTGTGCGGGATAGTATACCCTACACTTTCGAAGCCAGGGCATTCGCGTTGTCAAGCAGACATCCCAAACAGGTTTTCTCTGGCTTGCAGAAACTTGCTCCCGGGCAATTGGTCTCTCAAAAGCGAGCTTTTGGATTCCATATTGGACTGCCCCGCTGCTGACATGCCGGGAGTGGTCAATAGCATGGTGTTGCGAAGTCCATGAGCGGTGGGGTGTAATTGG
>CAYFMI010000054.1:0-29355 GCA_964344175.1 uncultured Anaerolineales bacterium | reverse complement strand
GGTTTCAGAAAAATAGCAACATGGTTTCTTAATAATCGGAGGGCTGGATAAAAATCTAAGCTATCGCGCAGAGTGGAGGTTACGTCGTTATTACAGTCGAAGGTTTCGAAACCTTTCGGGTCTGGTCTGTGGTAAACTCATTTTCGCTCATGGACGCAAAAACACTCACCACTCTTGAATACCCCAAGATCCTCGAAAAATTAGCCGGGTACTGCGCCTTCAGCGCCTCGGCAGACAAAGCCCGTGCCACCCGGCCTGCTACCTTGCTGCACGAGGCCCGCCAGCGCCTGGCCGAGACCGGCGAAGCGCGCCAACTGATCGAGGCCGTACCAACGACCAGCATCGGCGGGGCGCGCGATCTGCGCGAGACTCTCAAGGCTGCTGCCCGCATGGTGGTATTGGAGGCGCATCAACTCCTGGATGTCAAATACACGCTCATTGCGGCCCGCAATATCCGCCGCGCCCTCGACCGTCAGGGCAATGCCTACCCCAATCTCAGCGAAATTGCTTTGCGCCTGCCCGAATCCTTGGGGCTGGTGGATGCCATCAGCAATAGCCTTTCCGAACGCGGCGAAATCTTAGATACAGCATCAGATCAACTGGCAAAAATCCGCCGCGACCTGAGGGTGGAGCACGATCGCCTGATGAGCCAGTTGCAGCGCATGGTCGGCAACCCCGATGTGGCCCAATACCTGCAAGAAGCCCTCATCACCCAGCGCGATGGCCGCTATGTCATCCCGGTGCGGGCCGATTTCAAGGGGCGCATCAAAGGCGTGATTCACGATCAATCGGCTTCCGGGGCGACCATCTTTGTTGAGCCGTTGAGCATCGTTGAAAAGAACAACAAATATCGCGAATTGCAGTTGGCCGAGCGCGACGAAGAACGACGTATTCTTTCGGCGCTGACCGTGCAGGTGGCCGAAAATGGCCCTGCCCTGGAAGCCATGCTCGATGCCCTGGCCGACCTTGACCTGGCTTTTGCCCGCGCCAAATACGCCGAAGCGTTGGATGCCGTGGAGCCAAAACTGCTGCCCATGCAGGGAGACCGCCCATCTTCAGCGACCAGCCCCCAACCGATCATCCATCTCTTCCAGGCCCGTCATCCCCTCCTCGATCAAGAAAGCGTTGTGCCCATTGATGTGGAACTTCCCTCGCAGACGCGCGCCCTGGTGATCACCGGCCCCAACACCGGCGGCAAGACGGTCACCCTCAAAACAGTCGGCCTGTTGGCCTTGATGGCGCAGAGCGGTTTGCATATTCCCGCCGACCCGCATTCCGAGATCAGCCTGTTCAAAACCATCTACGCCGACATCGGTGATGAGCAATCCATTGAGCAATCGCTCTCGACCTTCTCCGGGCATATTACCAATATCATTCAGATTTTGAAGAAGGCCGACGCGCGTTCGCT
This sequence comes from uncultured Anaerolineales bacterium, assembly GCA_964344175.1. Lineage (GTDB taxonomy): Bacteria > Chloroflexota > Anaerolineae > Anaerolineales > UBA11858 > NIOZ-UU35. Next base: position 27,947 of record CAYFMI010000054.1, on the reverse strand, counting down.
GGTGATTCTCGATGAATTGGGCGCCGGAACCGACCCTCAGGAGGGGGCGGCCCTGGCGCGCTCGTTGTTGACTCACCTGGTTGAGCGGGGAATGACTACCCTGGTGACCACCCACCACCCGGAGCTAAAGGCCTTTGCCCACGCTACGCCCGGCGTGGTCAATGCCAGCGTCGAGTTCGACCTGGAAACCCTACGCCCGACCTATCACCTGACCATTGGTCTGCCGGGTCGTTCGAATGCCCTGGCGATTGCCGAACGTTTGGGCTTGCCCGAAGCGATTATTACGGCCGCCCGTCAGGAAATTGACCCGGCTGAACTGCGCGCCGATGACCTGCTGGATGAGATCCACCGTCAGCGAGATGCTTCTCGTGAAGCGCGTCAACGCGCCGAAGAAGCCCGCCGTTTGTCGGAGAAATTGCGCGCCGAATTGGCCGAACGCCTGGCCGTTATTGAAGATGAGCGCCGTGAAGTACTCGAACAGGCCCGCCAGGAAGCCGAAGACGAACTCAAGGATGTCCGCCGCCAGCTCAAAGAGCTGCGCGACGATCTGCGCCGCGCCCGCCAACCCCTAGAGATTATTGAGCAAGTCGAAGAGCAGATCGAAGATCTGGCCGAAGACGTCGAAGCCCCGGTTGAACGCATTGAGCCAGATATTGCCCCAGCTCATGGCCCGGTGCGCCTCGGCTCGAAGGTGCAGTTACGCACCCTGGGGCAAGAGGGGATTGTGCGCGCCATCAGCGAAGACCGCATCGAAGTGCAGATTGGCAACCTGCGCGTGCGGGCGCGCCCGGCAGATTTGGTGTTGAAAGGGGGGGCTGACCCCGCGGAGGCCTCAGCCGTTGGCCGTAGTTCGAAAGTTTTTACGCCATCGACCGCCTCCCCCGGCGTTGAACTCGATCTGCGCGGTCAGCGCGCCGACGAAGCCCTCGATGCCCTGGACGGCTATCTCGACCGGGCCTATTTAGCGCGCTTGCCCTGGGTACGGGTTATTCACGGCAAGGGCACCGGCAGGTTGCGTCAGGCCGTGCGTGAGGCATTGCGACAGCATCCTCAGGTGCGCTCTTTCGAATCCGGCAAAGACGGTGAAGGCGGCGACGGAGTCACGGTGGCGACATTGCGCGGCTGAAACCCCGCAATCATGTGCTTCAACGACGCTCCCGCCGGTTGCTGCGCGCTGCGTACTGATGCCAATAAACGGATCTGAAACTGAGTTTTCCAAAATTTTGCCGCGTATATGAACACACCTATCCATGCTATTCTCATCGGGGCCGGGCAGCGCGGGGCGGATGTGTACGGCGCTTACGCTCTGGCACACCCCGATCAAATTCGCTTTGTTGCCGTAGCCGAACCCGATGCCGCCCGGCGAGCGCGTTTTGCCGCGCAGCATAGCATTCCCCTGCAAAATCAATTTGAAAATTGGGAGCCGTTGTTGGCGAACCCAACCTACGGGCAGGCGGCCCTGGTCTGTACACAAGATCAGCAGCACACCGCCCCAACATTGGCCGCATTACGGGCCGGGTATGACGTGTTGCTCGAAAAACCGATGGCGACCACGGCGGAAGAGTGCCGCCAGTTGGCCGACGCTGCCGAAGCAACCGGGTGTCAGCTCCACATCTGTCATGTTTTACGCTTCACCGATCACTTCATCAAAATGCGCCAGATTATCCAAGCTGGCGATTTGGGCGAGATCATCACCGTTTCGCACCGCGAGAACGTCAGTTGGTGGCACATGGCGCACAGCTTTGTGCGCGGCAACTGGCGCAATACCGCCAAGAGCGCCCCGATGATTCTGGCGAAATGCTGCCACGATCTCGATATTCTCATCTGGCTGTTGGATGACCACTGCGAAAATCTCAGCAGCGTGGGCGGGCTGCATCATTTCCGCCGAGAACAGGCCCCCGCGGGCGCCCCCAAATTTTGTCTGGATGGCTGCCCGGCGGCGGAGACCTGCCCCTATTATGCCCCCTTCATTTACGAAGATCTGTTGCCCTTGTGGCGCAGTTACGCAGACTCTTCCGAAGGATACGCCCGCGCCGTGATGCGGGCGCAAGAACGCGCCCCAGGGCTGGTGAAATCGCTTGCTGCGCTGCTGCCCTCTTTACGCCAGGTCAGCGACTATCGCGGCTGGCCGATCTCTGTCGTAGCGCAGGATCCCACGCCGGAGAATGTCCACGAAGCCCTAAAATCCGGCCCCTACGGGCGCTGCGTATACCATTGTGATAATGATGTTGTTGACCATCAGGTGGTGGCGATGCAGTTCGCCAGCGGCGCTTCGGTGACGCTGACCATGCACGGGCATTCACACATCGAGGGGCGTTTTACGCGCATCCAGGGGGCAAAGGCTGAGCTGCAAGCGGGCTTTGGGTATGGGGGATCGTGGATTGAAGTTAACGAACACCGCAGCAACCGGCGCAGACGCTACGACACCTCGGCAGATGCCAACGCCGGGCATGGCGGAGGCGATGCGCGCTTGATGGCTGCTTTTTTGAGGGCTTTACGGGGGGAGGCTTTACCGGCCATTTCGACAGCGCGGCGCTCGTTAGAAAGTCATCTGATGGCTTTTGCGGCTGAGGAAGCGCGCTTGGGAAAATGCGTGGTCAAGATGGTGAAGTTCCGCTAATCCTCCAGTAAATGTTCGGTGTGGACAATGCGGCGGGTGCCGGTTTCGCAGCGCAAGATCAGCGATTCGGTTTCGGCCATTGTGCCGTGATAACGCACCCCGGAGAGCAGGCTGCCATCGCTGATGCCGGTAGCGGCGAAATAGATATTGCGCCCTTTAACCAGTTCGTCACCAGTGAGGATTGTTTGGGTATCTAAACCGGCTTCTTGAACAGCGGCTGCCTCTTCGGGGGTTAGTGGGGCCAGACGCCCTAACATGGCCCCGCCCATGGCCTTGACGGCGCAGGCTGCGACAACCCCCTCGGAAACTCCCCCAACCCCCATGAGAATATCGACATTGACATCATGACTGACAGCCATCAACGCGCCCGCCACATCGCCATGACTGCGGGCGACCACCCGCGCCCCGGTGGTTTGAATTTCGGCAATCAGGTCTTTGTGGCGCGGGCGGTCAAGTACAAAAACCACCAGGTCGCGCACATTCTTTTGTTTGACGCGCGCCACCAACGCTAGAGTCCAGGCAGCCGGGGCATCCATGCATTCGACAACCAGCGCCTGGGCGGCCTCAGCGCCGACGATGATTTTCTCCATGTACACTGCCGGGGCGGGTGACCACATTGTGCCGCGCGGCGCGATCCCGGCGACAGAGATTGCGCCAGGGCTGCCTTTGATGAGCAGGCTGGTGCCGTCGATGGGGTCGGCCACCACATCCATGGCTGAGCCTTCCCCGGAGCCAATGGCATTGCCGCTGTTGAGGGGCGATGGACGCCCTAAACGGCCCTCCTCGCCAACGACGATCGAGCCGTCAATATCCAGCGTATTGAAAGACTTTGCCATGGCTTCGGTTGCGTCTGTGTTCGCCAGGACAGGATCGCCGCGTCCCATCCAGCGCCCGGCGGCCAGCGCGGCGGCTTCGGTGACGCGCACCAGGCTAAGCCCCAAATTGGGTGAAATAGATTCATTCATGCGATAACTCCTGTTGATCGACCGCTTCTAACAGACCGGCGTTTTCCCAAGCCAGCATACCGCCGCGCAGCACGCGCACATTGGTGAAGCCTCGTTGAGTCAGCATATCGGTTGCCCGGGTGCTGCGCCTGCCGCCATGACACACGAAGACGACATCTTTTTGGGTGGGGATTTTTGATGAATCGGATAAAAGCTGGAACAGCGGCAGGGAAGCAGCCTGAGGGATATGCATGCGTTTGAACTCGCGCGGCTCGCGCACATCAATCACACGGGGAGAGTTGGGTTGATGAAGTTCATCCCATAAATCGAGGGGCGCGACGGAGGGGACAGCCCCCGCAGGGATTTGAGTGTGCCGCAGAATTTCGGGCAGGTGCTCGATCTGTTTGGGCAAATTCTGGCATTCGTAGAAGATGCGTTGCTCACACTCATAGATGCAGATGACCGGATCCAGGATGTGGTGAAAGAGGTGGGTGATGGCCTGTTCGTAGTTCAGGCAGTGGTCGTTGCCGAGATAATCGAGAAAGGCGGTGCTTTCCATGCGTTGTAACACAGGCGGCTGAACTTTCATGAAATAAACGTCGCCGCCGCGCTCGCGCATAAATTGCGTGATGCTTTCCAGCGAATGAATCCCGCTGATGTCGCATTGATGCACGCTGCTCATGCGCAGAAGCAGATAGCGCTGTTCGGGGTGCGCTTCGAGATGCTCGCGCAAGATTTCCTCGACATGGTTGACGGCCCCAAAATAGAGATCACCGAGGATGTCGAAAATTGCCAGTTGCGGGCATTGCGGGCTGTGTGGCTGGTGGGTGAAGTGGCGGAAATTCTCGGCAGGCAAGACGGGGATCACTTTCGGAACGCTGGTGCGCAAGATGTAGATGGCCAATGAGATCATGATGCCTGTCAGCACGGCAAATTGCAGCGGCAAAAAGATCGTTGCCAGAAAGGTGATTAACATGGTGAAGGCATCGCCGCGCGTGCTGAACAAAATGCGCGTGATTTCAGCCCGGTCAATCATCCCATAGGCAGTCACAATCAGCACCCCGGCCAGCGCGGTGCGCGGGATGTAGGCCGCCAGCGAGCCAAAGATCAACATGGCAAGCAGCACAAATATCCCCGAAAAAACGCCCGCAAGGGGGGTGCGCGCACCGGCTTCGTAATTGATTCCTGAGCGGGTAAAAGACCCCGAAGATGTGTATCCTGAAAAGAAACCGCAGGCTATATTGGCTAACCCCTGCCCAACGAACTCCTGGTTGCTGTCCAGGCGTTGACCCGATTGACTGGCAACCGACCGGGAGATGGCAATGGCCTCGACCAGCCCAATGGCACCAATTGCCAGCACACCGGTCGAAAGGTCGCCAATGGTTTGTAAGTCGAATTGCAGGGGGCTGAAAGGCGGCAAGCTGCGCGGCAACTGGCCGATGACTTTCACACCACTGAGATCGAGTTGAAATGCGCCGACTAACGCGGCGGCAATAATCATCCCCAACAACGGCGCCGGCCATTTTGGTTTGAAGGCTTTTAATAGCGCCACGAATGCGATCACGCCCAATCCGATTGTTAAGCTAAGGGTATGCGTTTCGGGTAGATGCAGGCTGATCTCCGTGAGGGTAGCGAGTAAGGCCGGGTAACTGGGGATATTCAGACTAAGCAGATGGCGCAATTGGTTCGCCCCGATCAGTACGCCTGCCCCGGTAGTGAACCCGATGATGACCGAGTCGGAGACGAAGTTTACCAAAATCCCCAGCCGCGCCAGCCCCAGCACCAGACGGAAAACGCCTGCCATCACCGCCATCAGACCCGCCATAGCCAGGAACGTATCGGAACCGGGTTCGGCCAGGGGGAGCAGCACGGTCAGCGCCAGCAAGGAGGTTGTGTTGGTTGGCCCGGTGTGCAAATGATTCGATGAACCCCACAAGGCCCCCACAATCGAGGCCACAATGGCCGAATATAAGCCCACATGTGGCGGTAGTTCGGCGATCATGGCGAAGGCAATTGCCTGGGGCAGCATGACAATGCCCACAGTGATTCCGGCGATCAGGTCGGGGCGCAGGTCGGCGCGCTGGTAGCCGCGCACAAGGAAGATGGGCTGCATAAAATAGCCTGAGATCATCTTCCACAGTTGAGCAATTGGGCCTTGCTGTTGATGGATGAATTTTGTGTTAAACACGATTCGTTGAAATTGGATTTCTGCCGTGTGCTAAGAAAATTTGTGCATAAGCAGTCCGCCGGAAATTTTTGGGGGTTCTACAATCGCAGGCATACAGATCTTAAGATCGCCGCTCATTTGTGGAGAATCATCCACACGCCGCCAACAACCAGTACCATTCCCACCAGCATAATGGCAGTGATCTGTTCACCTAACAGCAGCGCCCCGCTGATTACGGCGACAACAGGGATAACATAGGTTACCATAGCGGCCACGGTTGGCCCAAAGCGGGCTGCGTTTGAAAAATCGAATAGCATGGCAACAAAGGTCCCGGCAACAGTGGCATATAAGACTACTATCCAGCCGGTTCGATCGACGTGGGAGATGTCGAAGCCGGTCACAAAGATCGAAAAGGGGAGCACAGCAAGGGCTGCTGCGGTCATGCGCACGACCGAAACATCGAAGGCTGCGTAGTGCTGCATTTTCATGCGGATGTAGACGCTGATACTGCTGGCCGAAAGAATCCCCGTGAATACCAGCGCGTATCCAATCAGGCTGGCTCCGCCGGATGAGTTGGAGAGTCCGTTTTCGGCGCGCAGCGTTAGCAGCAGCGCCCCCATTGCGGCCAGTAATACGCCAATGCCTTTAGACAGGGTGAGTTTTTCATCAGGGAGCAGGAAATGCGCGATGAGTACAGTAAATGCCGGGGCGGTTGTCATCAGCACCGAGGCGAGGCCGCTGGAGATATATTGCAAGGAACTGGTGAATGAAATCATTGGCACGGCAGTGCCCACAACCCCCAGGATAATGCCCCTGCGCCATAGCAAGGCATCTTGAGGCCATTTCCGCCCGCCGAGAGAAAAAGTGTAGATCAGCAAAAATCCGAGACTGGCTAAACTGAGTCGAATGCTTACATAAGTTAGTGGGGCCATTTGGCCGACGCTGAAGCGTGAGGCCACCAGAGTTGTGCCAAAGAGCGTGCCGAGTAAAAGGATGTTAGGAGCAGGTTGATTTTTCAAAGTGTTCTCCAATCGGGTGTGTCACTTCATCATATCGCGAACTCAGTAGCTGGTAAAGTTACCGCGCCGAAAGCCGTAGTGGGTGTCAGGTAATTTAGGAAATGCAGATGAACCTCGCCCGGATTGGATTGGTACTATGAGGAGTTACGCATTTGCGCAGGGAAAGCCCGAAAAATTTTCGGAACATCTTTCATCGGACTGCGTAAGTCCTAAATATATTCAATTTAGGTTCTATCTGTACAATAGCGGTATTTTATACGAATGGTACGCGCGGCGGCTTGCCCCCGAAGATGCCCTTTTCATCGACATCCTGCGGATGAGTTCCTTGCGTAACGGGCGCGGTTCTTGCTTAGGAGATCCCTTGTGATTCAATTTATATTTCGGCGAGTGGTACGGGGATTGGTTGCCATTATCACTTTTCAGACCTTCCTGTTTTTTTTGATTCAAGCGTTGCCTTACGATTTCACCACTTTTCTCGTACTCGAACCCGCTTCCCGCCGCCTGGCGCAATCGGAGCTAGGGTTAGATCTACCGCTATGGCAGCAATATTTCCAGTGGGTCAGGGGATTTTTTAGTTTTGATCTGGGCAGCTCCTTTATTGCCTGGCCCACCCCGGTTAGCACGTTGTTGATAGAGCGTGCTCCTCGCACACTGATTCTTTTTCTCACCGCGGCGATTCTCTCGTATCTGCTGGGGATTTGGCTGGGAAAGCTGATCGCCTGGCGGCGCGGCGGCTGGTTTGAGGTCGGCATCACCCTGATAGGTGTGGCTAGCTATACATCGTTTGCGCCCTTTTTGGGCTTTGTCCTGATTACGGTCTTCGCCTGGCAACTGGGCTGGCTGCCCTATCAGCGGATGATTGACCATAATTACTGGTATTACGTGCCAATCACCTTAGATTGGGTCTTGATTCGCCTGGTGGTGACGGCACTGGTTGGGAGCGTTTTTGTCGGCATCTTGGTGCGCGCCAGCCAAAAAATTAGGCTGCGCTCGCGGCGACGGCAGGTTCAAGCGGCCGGATGGGTTGTTGCTTTATTGGGTACAGGTATCTGGTGGTATCAGACGGGCTATTGGCGTCAGGCATTGGATGTGCTCGAACATATGATCTTGCCCCTGGGAGCGGTTATCCTGCTTTCGTTTGGCGAAACCATGCTGCTGATGCGCACGACCATGCTGGAAACCATCGAAGATGAGTATGTGCTCACAGCACGCGCCAAAGGCTTGCCTGCGCGCCTGATCCGCGACCGCCATGTGGCCCGCAATGCCTTTCTTCCTGTACTGACGCGCCTGTTACTCAATCTCCCTCTGGTACTCACCGGCAGTCTGGCTATTGAGTTAGTTTTTCAATGGCAGGCGATGGGCGAGTTGATTTTTCTGGCGATCGACTACCATGATATCCCTCTATTGTTGGGGATTCTCTCGGTAGTGGGGGTGCTGACGCTGGTAGGCCATTTAGTGTTAGATATTTTACACGCGTATCTTGATCCCCGCCTGCGCCATTCTGGGAGTTTAACATGACCACATTCCGTCCATTGCAACCTACGCAGCGTTCACGGGGATATTACTGGCAAGGAGTGCATTCCCGCTTCAAGCAGATAACCGCCACCTGGCAGGAGTTTCGCCGCCACCCTTTGGGCCTGATCGGCTTGACCCTGATCATTTTCTTTGCCCTGATGGCGGTGGCGCATCCGGTTTTGATGAAAACAATTTGGACCCCCGTCCTTTACGACCCCTATCTCGGCTTCGATAGCCAGGTTTTGCACAACCCGGCCCCATTTTCAGCGCGGCATATTTTTGGCACTGATGGCATGGGGCGCGATGTTTTTAGCCAACTGCTCTACGGGGCCAGGATGTCGTTCAGTGTGGGCATTACCGCAGCCCTGATAGCAGTAACGCTCTCAACGATTTTTGGGGGGATGGCGGGCTACTATGGGGGGGCGATTGACCTACTGCTGATGGGCATCTCCGATGTCTTTGTGCTGCTGCCCGCATTGGTGATTATGCTTATCATTGGGCTGCTCGTGAAACTAGATTGGTTCCTCATCGCCGTCATTTTTGGCATCCTGACCGGCTTAGGGAGTCAGGCCGTGGTGGTCAAGTCGCATACGCTCACAATTCGCAGCAAGCCGTATATCGAGGCGGCGCGCACGGCGGGAGGGGGGCACTTACATATCCTGATGCGGCATATCTTCCCCGGTCTGATGCCGATGGCTTTGGTGCATGCAGTGATGACTGTGGTCAGCGCGGTGCTGACCGAGTCGCTGCTCTCATTCTTCAGCCGCACACACGACTATATGACCTGGGGGGCGATGATCTGGCTGGGGCAGCGCACCTTCCGCTGGTTTAGCCAAAACGGGCAGTGGAACGCCCTCATTCCCCCGGCGTTGGCAATTATGCTCTTTTGCAGCGCTTTCTATCTCGTTGGCCGCGCCCTGGACGATATCGTCAACCCGCGCCTTCGCCAGCGCTAGAGGTGCCGCGTATAGGGGGGCGGCTCTTGAGAATACGTTCACGCAACATAGAAATCTGTGTTAAGATTATCACAATGCGCGTCTTGATACTCTCTGACATTCATGCGAACTTGACTGCTTTCGAAGCTGTTTTGGATGATGCAGGAGGTTTTGACGCGGCCTGGTTTCTCGGTGATCTCGTGGGGTATGGGCCTGATCCAAACGAATGTGTTGAGCGTTTGCGTACTTTGCCAGGTTTGGCAGCGCTTATGGGGAACCACGATGCCGCGGTGTTGGATCAATTGAATACGCGGGCGTTTAACACCGAGGCGCGGATCGCTGTCCGCTGGACGCAAGAAACACTCGCCCCGGAGAATATGGCGTATCTCAATGATTTGCCTGCTACGGAGCAAGTCAGCGAAACTGTGCTGCTGGCGCATGGCAGCCCCCGCCAACCGGTCTGGGAATATATTCTCGATACCCGCATCGCCACAGAAAACTTCCACTTTTTCGAAACAGCCTATTGCTTTGTGGGGCATTCCCACCTTCCTTGTATTTTTCATCTCTCTGAACACAACTCCCAATCAAATCTAATTATTCCTACCGAAGACACGACATTTGATATGGCGCCGCGGGCAATTATCAACCCTGGTTCTGTGGGCCAGCCGCGCGACCGCGATCCCCGCGCCGCGTACGCGATCTACGACCCTGAAACAACGATGATCGAATTCCACCGTGTGGCCTATGATGTAGCGGCAGTACAAGCGCGTATGCGCCAGGCCAACTTGCCAAGCCGCCACATTGAGCGTCTGGCAAATGGATGGTAACAACGGGGAACTTTTTGGGGAAGATGTACGTCTAGTTGGCAATCTGTGCAAATGCGCTGCTCAATTTCGACAGCGCCGCAATTATATCAATATGTAAAGGAGCGCCCAGGATGAACAAACGAATGATCTTATCTTTACTTGTGCTGGTATTTTTACTCTCGGCATGCGCGGGCAGCAATATGCCCGAGGCGATGGTCGCCTACGATGCCGACAGTTATGGGGGCGGATTCGAAGATCGAGCCGTTGCCGAAATGGAAGCACCGGGGGAGCCTGCTGAAAGCGGCAGTTTTTCAAATGCTACTGGAACAGTCGTCGTGCAACGCATGGTCATTAAGAATGCATCGCTCTCGATCATCGTCGCCGAACCTGCGCTGGTGATGGACGACATTATGGCAATGGCCGAGAGCATGGGCGGTTTTGTGGTCACATCGAACATGTGGCAAACCACCCTGGGCAGTGGTATGACTGTTGACCAGGCCACGATCACCATTCGAGTTCCAGCCGAACGCCTCGACGAAGCGCTGGATCACATCAAGGCCGGGGCGGGTGAAGTGCGTTCGGAAAATATCTCCGGTGAAGATGTCACCAGCCAATATACCGACCTGCAATCGCGCTTACGTAATCTAGAAACTGCCGAAGCCCAACTGACGCAGATCATGGAAGATGCCACCGACACCGAAGATGTCTTGCAAGTCTACAACCGCCTGGTCGAGGTGGGTGAAGAGATCGAAGTCATCAAGGGGCAGATGCAGTATTACGAACAGGCCTCTGCACTCTCGTCCATTAGCATAGACATCATCGCCGACGAAGCCGACCAGCCTATACAAATTGGCGGTTGGGAACCTGTCGGCGTTGCCAAAGATGCCGTTGAAGCGCTAATCAATTTCCTGCAGGGCTTTGTCGATTTTGTCATCTGGCTGTTGATCTTCATCCTGCCGGTACTTGTTGTCATTGGCTTCCCGCTTGTTCTCCTATGGCGCGGTTTCCGCAACTGGCGTCATCGGCGCAAAGCCAAAAAACAAGCTGAAAAATCTGCCGAATGAATTGAGCTTTTGCCATTCGTTGGGCATTCACCCAAAAACAGATTGCGGGGCGCATAGCGCCCCGCAATCTGTTTTTGGGTATTTTTCATTTATCGAATATAATTCAGCCCATGCACAAACTGCCCCAGGAACTCGAAACCTTAATGGGTCTCAATCTCACATCCCAACAACTTTCCTCGTTGGATCTCTATGCCCAAACATTAATCGAGTGGAATGAACGCTACAGTCTCACAGCCATTCACAACCCGGAGATGGTGCGGGTAAAACATTTTCTAGATTCGTTGAGCGCCTTCATGGCGCTGCGCAATACATCGGTCGAACGCGTGGTAGATGTAGGTACTGGCGCGGGCTTTCCGGGTTTGCCGTTAAAAATTTTGCAACCGAACATTCAACTCACATTGGTAGAATCGGTCGAAAAGAAAGCCCGTTTTTGTGCGCATATTGTCGAGCGTTTGGGGTTGGATGGTGTGGATGTCGTGTGTGAACGCGCTGAGGTTGTTGGCAGAGATGCGAAATATCGCCAGCAGTTTGATTGGGCCATCGCGCGGGCGGTGGCGTTGATGCCCATCTTGATGGAGTACCTGCTCCCGCTGGTGCGCGTGGGTGGCAATGCACTGGCGATGAAGGGCGAAAGCGCCCCGGCAGAAGCGCAATCTGCGACCAATGCACTGGACATGTTAGGCGGACGCTTGCAGCGTCTCATTCCAGTAACGCTACCAGGGGTTGTAGAACAGCGTTATTTGGTCATTGTTCACAAAGATGCCGCCACTCCCGAGAAATATCCACGCCGGGTGGGCATTCCGGCCAAGCGCCCTTTGTAATACTTCTTTTAGGCGTTACGCACTTCCGCAAGGAAAACCCAAGAATATCTTGCATCGCGAATGATGGAAAAAAAGAGCCGTGTAAAAATATTGCCGTCTCACAGCCCCAGGCTGCGCGAATTTCTGGCAGGTGTCAGGGACGAACTCCCCATTTTGGTGGGCGTGTTTCCGTTTGGTATGATCTATGGGATCCTGGCGGTAGGGGCGGGATTATCCGCTGCCGAGGCACAGGCTATGTCGGCGGTGGTGTTCGCAGGCTCGGCGCAATTTATGCTGGTGCAACTCGCCGGTGCGGGAACACCAGCGTTGGTCATGATCTTGACGGGGTTTGTCATCAATTTGCGCCACGCCTTGTACAGCGCCTCGGTTGCTCCCTATACATCGCATTTGAGTGCGCCCTGGAAAGCGTTGTTAGCCTACCTGCTGACCGATGAAGCCTATGCTGTGACCATTACCTACTACAACAAGGGCGGCGACCGGCGCATCAAACATTGGTATTTTCTCGGTGCGGGTTTAGCTTTGTGGAGTGCCTGGCAGATCAGCAGCGCGGTGGGCATTTTCTTAGGGGCGCAAGTGCCGCCGAGTTGGTCGCTCGATTTCACCCTGGCATTAACCTTTATTGCTCTGGTTGTCCCCGCGTTAGAAGACCGTGCCAGTCTGCTGGCGGCGGTTGCGGCTGGCTTTGTAGCTGTCATTGCGGTGGGATTGCCCTATAAACTTGGTCTGTTGATTGCTGCCCTAATAGGAATTCTCGTCGGTTTATGGGGAGAGGCGCGGTGATTTCTCCCTGGTTGGTGATGATTGCGGTGGGTGTGCTAACATTTTCTACGCGGCTATCGTTCATTGTGCTGTTAGAGCGCTGGCAAACCCCGCCCCTGTTGCGCCGTGCCCTGCGCTTTGTGCCGGTATCGGTGCTGACGGCCATCATTATCCCTGAGCTGGTGCTGCCGGGGGGCGAGATGGATATTTCTTTCGGAAACGCCCGTCTGCTGGCCGGGATAATTGCCATCCTGGTAGCCTGGAAGACCAAAAACATCGTTTGGACCATTATCGCTGGGATGGGCGCGCTATTGCTAATTCAACATGGGATTGGGTAGGCATTGTACACCTGGTGTCGTTCAAGAAAATATAGAACAAGTCCATTGCACCGGTAGCGTACTAGCGCTTTGTAAAGATCATCCTTGTCAGAAGGTGCAACGCACTTGTTGAGCAGTCCCATCGATATTCACGCAACCGCAGAAGTGCGTCGCACCTAATAATCAACTTAACTGTGCACTAGCCTCAATATTGGATACGAATCTACGGTAGCGCGTTGAACGGAGAAAAAGCCATAATTGCCGTCGAAAAACTGCAACCATGCGCTTCGACGAAGCAAGCTTCTGTATCTCAGAGTATACGATTACCTTGCGTAAAACCATGCTTTCCTGTTTTACGTTTTGCGTCTTAATGTTATACTCCGTGTCGCAATGCAAACCCAAAAAGAATACCGCCCCCAATTGATCCCCCGCAAAGGCGAACGAATGGCCTGGATGCTGTCTGCGATTGCAATGGCTTTTCTGGGGGTAACGCTTTGGGCAGATGAAGGCACACCCTGGGGAGCAATTGCCCTTTTGGTGATTATGCTGCTTTCGGCAGGGAGCATCAGTCTGGGCAATTGGGTAGATCGTCAGACCGTGCTGAGTCTCGGCCCCGAGGGGCTTCAGTTTCGTAACGGGCTGCGTACCATCTCATTCACGTGGAATGAGATCCAGGAAGTGCGTGTGCTGGCATCCGCCTGGGGACAGCGTGTCCAAGTTTTGGGGCCAGACACCAGCTTCATTTTCAGAACGCTTGGCGAAGTCCGGGTGCATGGCGATCTCAAAGGTGAAATCGGATTCGCCCAAGGCGCGCTCATCCTAAAAGAAATTCTCGCCTCAGCTGGCCTGACCAAACGCATCGACAGCGAGAAAGTCCGCTATTATTCCCGCCCGTAGGAGCGGGGTCGTTGGCCGCGTTCCTGCGATGCGCTCTCCAGTTTCGAGGGCGCTTTTTGTTTGAAGGAGAGACATATGAGCAAAATGACAATAGATGAACAAGTAGCCCTGTTAATGCAAGGCGCCGAATACGGCGATGACAAACTGTACCAGGCAATGGCCGACGAGTTACGCCAGCGCCTGATAGATGCCGAAAAAGAAAAACGCCCTCTGCGCGTTTACTGCGGTTACGATCCTACTTCGACCGACCTGCACCTGGGGCACACCATCACCATGCGCAAGCTACGCCAGTTTCAAGATTTAGGGCATGAAGTGACTTTCTTGATCGGCAGCTACACGGCTCTGGTCGGCGATCCTTCCGACAAGAACAAGGCCCGCCCCGTGCTGACTGAGGAAACCGTCGCTCAAAACGCCCAGACCTACGCCGAGCAGGCCTTTCGGGTACTCGACCGCGACAAGACCATCGTCCGCTACAACGGAGAGTGGCTTTCTGAACTCTCACTGGTTGATCTGATCCGACTGGGGCAGAATTTCACCGTGCAGCAATTTCTAGCGCGCGAGAATTTTGCCAAACGCCTGGCATCGGAGGAGCCAATCTACCTGCACGAGACCTTCTACGCCCTGATGCAGGGTTACGACGCCGTCGCCATGAAAACCGATGTACAGGTCGGCGGAAGCGATCAACTCTTTAATATCATCGTAGCCGGTCGCAAGTTACAAGCGGCTTTAGGGCAGAAGCCGCTGGTGGGCATCATCACCGGCATTTTGCCTGGAACCGACGGCGTGCAGCGCATGTCGAAATCGACCGGAAACATTGTGCCCATCAATAGCGGCGCGCAAGATATGTATGGAAAGGTCATGAGTGTCCCTGATGATGCCATGGGAACTTACGCCCGCCTGGCGACGCGTTGGACGCCCGCCGATGTCAAAGCCTTCGAGGCAAAGGTCGCATCGGGCGCGCTTCATCCACGCGATGCCAAGATGATGCTGGCAAAGGAAATTGCCGAAATTTTTTACGGGGACGCCGAAGCTGACGAGGCTGAGGCAGCCTTTCAGCGCGTCTTTCAGCAGGGGGATGTCCCTGAAGATATGGATGAGTACAAACTTCAGGCTGGTCAATCCGTGCTGGATGTACTCGCCGAGAGCGGGCTGGTGAGCAGCCGCGGCGAGGGACGCCGCATGGTGGGGCAAAACGCCGTCAGCCTGGATGGCGAAAAACTCGCCGATGCTCTGGCCGAGTTCCCCGGCCCTGGCGTGCTGCGGGTTGGGCGGCGCAAATTTGTGCGTGTGGTCACGTGAGATAAAGCGTGTAATTTTCAGGAAACCCGAAAGGCTAGTGCTCAGTCAAGATAATTCGTGTCAGCAGGTGCAATGCACTCATTTGCTGTTTCTATCAGTTTTCTCACAACCGCAGAAGTGCGTCGCACCTGCACCAATCTATCTAACAGAGCGCTAGTTCATCACTTGCGGGTCTTCTACCCTCTGATGAATAGCAACATTTATTTTTACCTCCTCGCCGCGATGGCCGTTGTGATGGTAGGCATCTCCAAGAGCGGATTTGGCACCGGCCTGGGTGTATTTGCGGTTCCCATCCTCTCCATCGTCATCCCCCCGACGCAAGCCGCAGCCATTATGCTGCCCTTGCTGTGCATCATCGATCTCTATAACGTCTGGCATTACCGCCGTTCTGGCGATCGCCAGAACTTACGCATTTTGCTGCCCGCAGCGATGATTGGGATAGCCACAGGCGCGCTCACCTTCCGCTATCTGAGTGATGCCCATATCCGCATTCTCATCGGCGTGATGTCGGTTCTATTTGTCCTGAACTTTTTCTTTGGGCGCACCGCGCAAGCGCAACAATCACCCGACCGTTTGCGGGGGAGTTTTTGGGGTGCCGTAGCCGGGTTCACCAGCTTTGGCGTGCATGCTGGCGGCCCGCCGGTGAGCGTCTACCTGCTGCCACAGCGTTTAGAAAAATCTGCTTTCGTTGGCACCAACGTCATTTTCTTTGCCATCGTCAATTATGTTAAACTCATTCCCTACTATTTTCTAGGACAACTCAACCTGGGCAATCTGACAACTTCATTCGTACTCAGCCCATTTATTCCATTGGGGATCTGGCTGGGGATCACCCTGCAAAGCCGCATCCATCCGCGCGTGTTCTACAATTTGGTATATTTCTTCTTGCTGCTCGCCGGGGTGCATCTGCTCGTGGAGGGGATTACCGCCCTCTAAAGTTCTCTAACGAACCTCATGGGCAAGTTAGGACTTGTGCAGTCGATGAAAGGTATTCCGAAAATAGGGGGGTCCCTGCGGTAACTCCTGCAAGTAATAAATAGAACGCTGGTCGAGTAAGCCGTTAGGCTGTATCGAGACCCGTTTTGGTGACGGGTTTGGTTTCGATACGCTTGTTCACGCGCTACTCAACCAGCAAACTTTGCAAAATCACTTATCGTTCTGCAGGGGCCTCACCGGGAGTGGATTCGATCAAACTTGTATCCAGCGTCCAGCCGGAGCCGGTGGTGCGATACCCGCCCGCGCCGCGCAGGGCAAAGCGCCCGCTGCCGCGAGCATACATGCGGATCTGATACCCTGCGATCACTACGGTGACATCGCTCCCGGTGATCGTCGCCCGGCCATCGAATCCTTCGTAATGGATCCAGCCGTTGGGGTGTTCCTGTTTTTCGCCCTCACCGCTGACATAGATATACGCGTCCCCGGCATCGTCGCGAATCCACAGGTTTCCGTTGCCTGCAATCGAGATGGTGCCATTCCCCTGCACAACGCCTTTGCCGCTTCCCCAGGCAATGAGCGTGCCTTCGCCGCCGCCCGAGGCCGCCAACGCAATGGTGGGCAGCAATAGCGCTGCTAGAAGTGAAAGCGCCAATGCAGAGAATACAAAGCGTTTGGATTTCATGTTCAACCTCCTTGGTCGAATGGATAGTACCCAAA
The DNA here is from genome assembly GCA_964344175.1 of uncultured Anaerolineales bacterium. Classification (GTDB taxonomy): domain Bacteria; phylum Chloroflexota; class Anaerolineae; order Anaerolineales; family UBA11858; genus NIOZ-UU35. The sequence goes on along the minus strand of CAYFMI010000054.1, from coordinate 11,131 downwards.
GTATATGCCCTGAATATGATCGCTATTTCATTTTCATGTAAGGGGATTGTAAAATTCGCCGGACAAAAAGAGACGCAGCGCCTAAAAAGGCTGCTGCGCCTCATCGGGTTGACTTTCAATTTGCAATCTGCAACTTTTCGCCTACACCTGTCCTTCGGTATAGATCTGAATCGCCGCATTGAGATAATCCGGCAGCTCGGGATGCATTTTTTCGAAAGTCGCCCGAAAAGCCGGGTCGCTGGCGTACCCCTGGCCCAAACCGCGCAAGATCGCCCAGGTCGGCTCATAGAAGTAGCGCATGTGCTGATGCCACCGCGCCAGGCAGTTCTGCACGTCGGCGCTGCCAGGTTCCTGGCCCGCTTCCATGTGGGCTAGAATATCCACGTAGACGGCCTGGCCTTCGTCCATAATTTGCTGCTTCTTCTCCGGTGAATAACTCTTCCACAATTTCATGGATCGATTCACCAATTCTGGATCCCAGCGCTGACGGGCCTGTTGGGCATATTCTTCTTGTTGTTCTTCACTAAAGCCTTCAAAGATCTGGTCTTCGCTCATTCTTTTACCTCCAGTTAGATAATCCAACGTATCATCCACCGTTGCGATCAACCGTTCCAGCCGGCGGACGCGCTTTTGCAAGGCTGCCTTGTGTGTCAGCAGGGCATTGAGTACATCGAAATCGGGCCGATCAAGAACATCCCGGATCTCAGCCAAGCTCAGGCCCAGCTCGCGGTAGAACAAAATTTGCTGCAAGCGCAGCATGGCCTGCTCATCATAGTAACGGTAACGATTTTCACCGTGCGATGAGGGCTTCAACAAGGCGATCTCGTCATAGTAGTGCAGCGTGCGCGGGCTGACTCCGGCTAAATCGGCCAGTTGTTTAACGGTGTATGGCATGGTCATGACCTCGATAGGCAGTATAAACTATAACGCTACGTTAATGTCAAGAGGTGAAGATTAACTAGACAGGGCTTTCTTAAAGTCGAAACGAAAAGCGCTTTTACCGCTGAGAGCGCAAAGAACGCAGAGAAAAATTTAAAAAACTCAGCGAACCCGGCGTTCTCTGCGGTAAATTTCTGGTATAGCACAAATTTAAGAAAGCCGTGATTAACTAGATCATTATGGAAGCACCAGATCGTCAGTTACAATTGTGGCATGTCGCAGCAAAAACGCATTCTCGCGCTGGGAGATTCCTACACGATTGGGACCGGCATCTTGCCATTCGAGAGTTGGCCTCATCAATTGACGCGGCAGTTGGCGGCATCCGGGATGACGGCGGCCCACCTGCGGGTGCTGGCCCAAAATGGCTGGACAAGCGCCAATTTGCTGGCCGCTCTTCGGGGGGCGGCGCCCACCCCGGGCTTCGATCTGGTTATCCTGCTGATTGGGGTCAACGATCAATACAATAGCATCCCCCCAAAGCAGTACCATCAGCGCCTCTCTGACTTGCTGTCTGAAAGCATTGGGCGCGCTGGAGAAAATTCGCAACGAGTACTTTTGTTATCCATCCCCGATTGGAGTGTGACACCCTTTGGGAAAATGTTGGCGGGTGAGCACATAGCAGCTGAAACAAAACGCTTGAATGCCATCAATTTAGAGCGCTCTCAGGCTTTCAATACTCACTATCTGGATATTACCACCGTCTCCCATCGGGCAACGGACGATGCCACACTGCTCGCGGCGGATGGATTGCACTTCTCGGCAAAAATGTATGCCCAATGGGTTACGCGGATGCTGCCCGTGGTCAGAAAGATTTTGACAACATGAAATTCTCTTATGATCTTTCCTTTGCCCGTCATTTGGATACCCAGGACGAGCTGGCGGCTTATCGTCAGCATTTCGTTATCGACGACCCGAACCTGATCTACCTCGACGGCAACTCGCTGGGACGGCTGCCCAAAGCCACCCTCCCGGCCATGCAAGACGCCATCGAACGTCAGTGGGGGCAGCGCCTGATTCGCAGTTGGAATGACAGCTGGGTAGCCAAGCCCGCCGAGTTGGGCGCAAAAATTGCTCAACTCATTGGGGCGCGGCCCGACGAAGTGCTGGTTTGCGAGTCCACCTCCACGAACCTGTTCAAGTTGGCTACGGCGGCAGTGCGCGCCCGCCCAAATCATCGCAAAATCATTAGCGATGTGTTCAACTTCCCCTCCGATTTGTACATCTTGCAAGGCATCATTGACCTGCTCGGCGGTCAACACCGCCTGGATCTGATCCCCTCCCGCGACAATATCAGCATCCACCCCGAGGATGTCGCTGCCGCAATCGACGACGATACGGCCCTGGTCGCCCTGACGCATGTGGCTTTCAAGAGCGCCTTCCTGTACGATATGCGCCGCGTGACAGAGCAAGCCCATCAGGCCGGGGCGCTCATGCTTTGGGATCTTTCACACTCGGTCGGGGCAGTGCCGCTCGACCTTAATGCCTGCGGCGTAGATCTGGCCGTGGGCTGCACCTACAAATATCTTAACGGCGGCCCCGGCGCTCCGGCTTTCCTCTATGTGCGCAAAGACCTCCAAAAAGAACTCAGCCCGCCAATTTGGGGCTGGTTTGCGGCAGCGCGCCCGTTCGATTTCGATTTGGAATTCACCGCCGCCGAGGATATTGCCCGCTTCCGCATCGGCACGCCGCCTATGCTCTCGATGCTGGCCCTCGAACCAGCGCTGGAGATTATTATCGAGGCCGGGATAGCGCGCCTGCGCGCCAAGAGCGTACAACAAACTGAATATGCTCTGCATCTGGCCCAAAACTGGCTGCGGCCCCTGGGCTTTAAAACTGGCTCCCCCGGGGACGCCGCGCATCGCGGCTCACACATTGCCTTACGCCACCCGGATGCTTTTCGCATTTGCAAAGCGTTAATCGAGGGCGACGGCCTGCGCGTCATCCCCGACTTCCGCGCCCCCGATAACATTCGCCTGGGCATCACCCCGCTCTACACCACCTACGAAGAGATTTACCGCGCGCTCGACCGCATTCGTGAAATTGTAGACCGAAAAATGTATAATCAGTACTCTTCAGAGCGTCAGATTGTTACCTAAATATAGGAGACTTACGCAGTTCGATGAAAGATATTCCGAAAGCGAGGAAATCATGCCAAAACTTACCATCAACGGAAAAACAGTCGAAGTCGAGGCCGGGAAGCGCCTAGTCTTAGCCATCGAAGAGGCCGGGGTCGCCATCGGCCATCGCTGCGGCGGCAATGCCCGCTGCACCACCTGCCGGGTGGAATTCGAGAGCGGCGAACCGGCAAAAATGACGCGCGCCGAGTACGAAAAACTCAAAAACAGCGACCAACTGGGCGCAATCCGTCTGGCCTGCCAGGTCGTAGTAGATGAAGATATGGCCGTCCATACCCTGGTCACCGCCGAAAACACCCCCCAATGGAATGGCGACACCGGCCCGGCCCCGAATGCGAAGGTCACGCCCGAAGCAGTATGGCACAAACCATCCGATTTGGAAGGATAACAAAACTCGAATATAATCGTCTCTATGCCCCGTGCTAACACCCTTTCACCTTTCCAGCGCTTAGTTATCATCATCACCGGCGGGCTGGTGCTTTTTGCCCTGGGCCTGGCTGTCATTCTGGCAGGCTTCCGCTTTGCCAACGCCGGGCGCATTTTTCCGGGGGTCCGTGTCGGCTGGGTAGAACTTTCAGGGCTGACGCCCGCCGAAGCCGCCGTCGTTTTAAGCGTTGAATACCAGTATCCCCACAACGGCAAAATCTTATTGCGCGATGGCGAACAACTCTGGACAACGGCCCCGCACCAGTTGGGCGTACTCTTCGATGCCGAACACAACGCCCAGGCAGCCTATTTGGTTGGGCGCAGCGGGCCGATCCTCGAACGCCTGGGAGATCAATTTCAGGCCTGGTATCAGGGCCTGACTCTCCCGGTTAAAATGACCTTCGATCAACGCATCGCCGCGCTCTACCTCGACAATATTGCCGCCCAAATCGACATCCCCACCATCGAGGCCTCCCTGCACATCAACGGGTTGGATGTCGTCGTCCAAGAGGGGCAAATTGGCCGCCGGCTCGATACCGCCGCCACCCTGACCCTGATCGAAACCCTCACCCAGTCGATGATTGACGGCGAGATTCCCCTGGTGATAGACGAAGACCCTCCCATCATCATGGACGTAGCTGCACAGGCGCAAATCGCCCGCCAGGTACTCAGCGCCCCTCTGACAATTACCATGCCCGGCGCGGGGGAGGGCGGCCCCGGCCCCTGGATGTTCGCCCGCGAAGACCTGGCCGGGATGCTGCTCATTGAGCGTGTTTCTACCCCCGAGGGAGAAGCGTACCAGGTGCGCCTGAGCGAAGACCGCCTGCGCAGTTTTCTCTCCGTCATCGCCCCCGACTTGGAAAAACAGGCCGCCAATGCGCGCTTCATCTTCAACGATGATACCCGCCAACTCGACCTGATTGAACCGGCAGCACACGGCCAATCGGTTGACATCGAAACCACCATCCAGGCCGTCAACCAGCAAGTGCTGACTGGTGAACACAATATTGCCCTGGATATGGAATATGCCGCCCCAGAAATTGACGACGACACCACCGCCCAAGAGCTGGGCATCACCGAATTGGTCAGCTCGCATACCACCTATTTCTACGGCTCCAGCGCTTCACGCAAGCAAAATATCCGCACCGCAGCCGGGCGTTTTCACGGTGTTCTGATCGCTCCTGGTGAAACCTTCTCAATGGCTGAAGCTCTGGGCAATGTCAGCCTGGATACCGGCTATGCCGAGGCCTGGATCATCTACGGCGACCGCACCATCAAAGGCGTTGGCGGCGGTGTCTGCCAGGTGAGTACAACGCTGTTTCGCACAGTGTTCTTTGGGGGCTTTCCGGTGGCCGAGCGCCATCCCCACGCTTATCGCGTTTACTATTACGAGCAAACCTACGGCGGCGGGCAAAACAGCGATTGGGCAGGGCTAGATGCCACCGTCTATGTGCCGGTGGTGGATTTTAAATTCACCAACGATACTCCCTACTGGCTATTGATGGAAACCTACGTCGGTGAAACCTACCTGACCTGGAAGTTCTACTCCACCTCCGATGGGCGCACCGTCGACTGGAGCACCACCGGACTGCGCGACAAACAAGACCCCCCTGAGCCGCGCTATGAAGAAAACGCCGACCTCGACAGCGGGGAAATCAAACAAGTGGATTGGGCCGTCGAAGGAGCCAGCGTGAGTGTCAACCGCACGGTCTACCGCGATGGTGCTGTAATTGACCAGGATATTTTCGAAACCCACTACATGCCCTGGCGGGCCGTCTGCGAATATGGCCCCGGCACGGAGGGCATGCCACCCAAAGACCCTGACCCCGATAATCCTTGCCGGGCGGATTAAATAAAGAACCCCGCCGGAAGGGGGCTAAATGCTGCTTCCCCTCCCCCGAATTGCGGGGGAGGGGCCAGGGGTGGGGGCAAATATTTATTGCCGTTCAGCTGCACAAAAAGAATAAATTTGGGGTACCTCATGTTGAAGGCGCCGGCTGCGCCAATAGTCTGGCAATCCCTCGTAGGCCCATCCACCATTGTTGGCGCGGGCGTTGATACTCGTAATCGACCATGCGGACAAAGTCGCGCATATCATGATACTGGAATCTTCCTTCTTCCAAACCGATAAACGAGCTGCGCTTCGAGTTACTCTCACACTCATCAATAAGAAAATCTAGACACAGGCGTGCCAGGCGCGTGGCCTGAATGCGGTCAAAGGGCGATGGGTCGCCGCCCTGCTGTTGATGCCCCAGAATCGCCGGGCGCACATCGAAGAGATCCTGGCCCTCCTCCTCGAACAGCGCGCATATAAACTGCGTCGTATATACAGCATTGGCATACTCATTCCGAATGGTCAAACCCAGGCGCTTCCCGGAACGGAAACCGCGGCTTAACGCCTTGACATCGGCTTGCAAATCGTCGAGCGTCACCCCCTCTTCATGCAGATAAACCCGCTCGGCCCCGGTTGCCATTCCCCCCAGCAAAGCCAGGTAGCCGCACCAGTGCCCCATCACTTCCACCACAAAGCAGCGCCGCGTGGCAACCGCCGACTGTTTGATTTTATCAACCGCATCGACAATGCTATTCAGGGCGGTATCCGCGCCGATGCTGAGTTCCGAACCCGGCAAGTTATTGTTAATCGAGGCAGGCAAGCAAATTGTGGGGATGTTGAAGGCGGGGAAATTCGCCCGCTCACTGAAGAGTGTATTGGCTGCTTCGTAGGCATTCCAGCCGCCGATTACCAGCAAAGCATCCATTTCATGGACCTCAATGGCACGGGCGATATTGTAGAGATCGCTTCCCTGCGGGACCTTGCGGCTGGTGCCCAGTTCCGAACCGCCACGTGAGGCCCATCCGCTGATGCTCATCCAATCCAGTTCCGACACTTCCCCGGCGGCGAAGCCCTCAAACCCGTTGCGGATACCCAGAATCATATGGCCGCGATCTAAACCCAGGCGGGTGGCCGCTCTGGAGGCGGTGTTCATGCCCGGGGCGGGCGCGCCTGCATTGAGCACACCAATACGATAACGTTTTTGATCTGGGGCAGGAGGATGCGGCAAAGCACGCACCATAATTTTCAGTGTATTGAAGGCATCTACAAAACTGGCGCTGCGCAATGCCATCGCCCGTTGGTAGTCCTTCTCTTCTATGGCTTTGGCAACCGCCTGCGTCGTCTCAACACATTCCATCAGCGGCTTACGGATGACGCGGTTCCCCTTGAAGCCAATTTGCAAAGGCTCATCTTCGGGACGGGCATCCATCAACGCTTGCAAAGCCTCATACCCCAAGAAAGTGCCCAAATTGCGATCAAAAGCGCTGGGACGCCCGCCGCGCTGGACATGGCCCAAAACCGTCACCCGCACATCAACCCCCAGGTGTTCTTCCAGGGCGCGCTGCACATCACTGCTGCCGATATAATTGCCGTGCCGATCGCGCGCCCCTTCGGCCAGTATAACGATACTGTCGCGCCGTCCGGCAGCACGCCCGGCCCGCAAGCGTTCGGCCATGACTTCTTGCCAGTTATCAACATCAGGGGGATTTTCGGGGATCAGCACCCAATCGGCTCCACAGGCCAGCGCGCCCATCAGAGCCAGGTAGCCGCAATTCCGGCCCATGACTTTGACCACAAAGGTGCGCTGATGGCTGGCAGCGGTGCTGGTGATGGCATCGACCGCCTCGGTGATACGGTGCAGCGCCGAATCGGTGCCAATGGTCATATCGGTGCCTGAGAAATCGTTGTCGATAGAGCCGACTAAACCCACGATCAATAAATTTGGATAGGCCTCGGCCTGCTCAGGGGTGATAGCCCCTTTTTCGGCCATTTCTGCCACCAGGGAGGGCCACTCCTGGCGGAAAACATTCGCCCCGGTAAGCGAGCCGTCGCCGCCGATGACCACTAACCCTTCAATACCATATTCGATCAGATTCCTGGCCGCGGCCAAGCGTCCCTCCCGGGTGCGAAAGCGTTGGCAGCGGGCCGTGCCAATCACCGTGCCGCCATTTTGCAGAATCCCGCCCACGGAATTCCAATCCATCTGGCGGATGCGTTCACCACCGTCCACCAATCCTTGATAACCTTCATAGATCGCGAATACGTCCAGGCCGAGATCCAAACCTGTGCGCACAACCGAGCGCACAGCCGCATTCATACCCTGCGCGTCGCCCCCGCTGGTAAATACTGCAATTCGTTTTATAGCCATAGCTTTACAACCTGACTCCACACTGTAATCTTATGCGCTTGAATTGTACCGCAAGAGCGGCGCAGTTGTTTTAGTTCTGTGTCATGTCTGGCCACTCGCGTGGCCCACTACAAACAAGGGCACGCTGTTCGTAGTTAGCCACGTGAGTGGCGTTGCGGGCGCTCGCGTGCCCTGCTACAAACAGTTTACCAATCCCACCCCTTGCCGTAATCGCCAATTGGATACTGCATCCAAATCTTGCGTAACCTGGCTTCCCCGAATGTATCCCAATAACCATGCACACTCGACCAGGGCCAATCTGACATTCTTTCAACATACTCATGCTTCACAGGGTTATAGTAAATATAGTTGATCGTCGCCCAATAGTGCTGCTCATTGCGTATCCAACGATCACTAAATCGATACCAAACTTTCCGTCCTTTTTGCTCTTGGATGTAATTCGCTTCGGTCGCCGATTTGCTATGCGCTTTGCGCAGCGCTTCACCGACAAATGAAATGTCATCTGTGTCGACAACAATATGATAATGATTTGGCAGAAAAACCCAGGCGAAAACATCCAACTTGGCCTGCTTCAATCTCTCAAAAAGGCAATCCATGAGCAAAGATAACAAATCTGGTGTGTTGAATACTCTTTGATGTTGGTAACAGGCGGCGGTGATCAAATAATACCCCGCGACACCTTTAAAATGCGGCGGCGAGTGAAGGGGATAGCCGCGTTCTTTTCGCTCGCGCACCACCTGTTCTCTTTCTTCGGGCGTCATCTTTCTGTATTCGTACATGGTATTTGTATGGGCACTCGCGTGCCCTGCTACGAACGATACTGGCTCGTATGCGAAGCGAAGTTCGTAGTTAGCCACGAGAGTGGCGTCTATTTAACGGGCACTCGCGTGCCCTGCTGCGAACGCGTTACGAACCCAACATCGGCATCTTGATACCATGCCGCTTCGCCGCCTCGACCGCGATCTCGTAGCCTGCATCCGCATGACGCACGACGCCCATACCGGGGTCGGCGGTCAGCACGCGCGCTAACCGGCGGGCGGCTTCCGAGGTGCCATCGGCTACAATGACCTGCCCGGCGTGCTGGCTGAAGCCGATGCCGACCCCGCCGCCGTGATGGAACGAAACCCAGGTCGCTCCCCCCACGGCGTTAATCAGTAAGTTAAGTATTGCCCAATCGCTGACGGCGTCGGTACCGTCTTTCATCCCCTCAGTTTCCCGGTTAGGGGAGGCCACCGAACCGGCATCCAGATGGTCGCGCCCGATCACGATGGGCGCTTTAACGATTCCATCGGCCACCATTTGATTAAAAGCCAGCCCGGCCCGCGCCCGCTCACCATAACCCAGCCAGCAAATGCGCGACGGCAACCCCTGGAATGGGATTTTCTCGCGCGCCATGCGCAGCCAGCGATGCAGATGCTCATCATCGGGGAACAACTCCATGACGACTTCATCGGTGCGGTAAATGTCCTCAGGATCACCGGAGAGCGCCACCCAGCGGAACGGCCCTTTACCCTCGCAGAACAGCGGGCGGATATATGCCGGGACAAAGCCGGGGAAGTCGAAGGCATCCTTTACGCCGTAATCGAAAGCGCGCTGCCGCAGATTATTGCCGTAATCGAACACTTCGGCCCCTTTTTTCTGAAATTCCAGCATGGCCTCGATGTGGCGGGCCATCGATTCCATAGAACGGCGCTCATATTCAGCCGGGTTTGACTCCCGCAGCAAGGCGGCTTCATCTACCCCCAGGCCGGTGGGCACATAGCTCAAGACATCGTGGGCCGGGGTTTGATCGGTAACGACGTCGGGCACAACGCCGCGCAAAACCAGTTCGGGGTAAATATTGGCGGCGTTGGCGATCAGGCCGATGGATTTAGGCTCGCCACCGGCAACGGCCTCCTCGACGAGGGTCATGGCCTCTTCGAGTGTGTCCACTACCATATCAACATAGCCGATCTCCAGGCGGCGTTTGGCCCGCTCGGGATCGACTTCCACGATCAGGCAGACGCCCTCGTTCATGGTCACCGCCAGGGGCTGCGCGCCGCCCATCCCGCCCAACCCGGCAGTCAGCACGAACTTGCCTTTCAAGGAGCCCCAGCCGCGCTGCTGCGCCAGCGAACCCAGGGTTTCATAGGTTCCCTGCAAGATGCCCTGCGTGCCGATATAGATCCACGAACCGGCAGTCATCTGGCCATACATGATCAACCCCCGGGCGGCCAGCTCGTCGAAATGCGCTTGCGTGGCCCAGTGAGGCACCAGGTTCGAATTGGCGATCAACACCCGCGGCGCGTCCCGGTGGGTTCTGAACACCGCCACAGGCTTGCCCGACTGCACCAGCAAAGTCTCATCTTCTTCGAGATTCTCCAGGGATGCGAGAATTGCATCAAAAGCTTCCCAATTGCGGGCGGCCTGCCCGCGTCCCCCGTAAACCACCAAATCTTCAGGACGCTCGGCCACCTCAGGGTCGAGGTTGTTTTGGATCATGCGGTAAGGCGCTTCGATTTGCCAGGACTTGCATGTAAGCTGTGTGCCCCGCGGAGCACGGATTGTGCGTGACTGCGACATATCATCCTCCAAATAGATAAAAGAAAACCCCTCCTGGACAATTATACGCCAAGAGGGGGCGGGCACAAAATTCACTCTGGGGTGATTCTATCTTCGAAGGTAAGTATCAGCCCCGAGAGGGTGCGGTCATCCTGCCGCGGCGGCTGGTTGAGTCCCCAACTGAGAGAAATTCGTCGATTTGAGGCGCGCCACCAAATCCTTTTGCGCATCACACCAAATCGGGCGCATGGGGCATTCTTCATCGAAGGAGCAAACACCATCTTCGCCCACACATTCGTTGAGCAAAATGGGGCCATCAATGGCTTCTACAACATCCAGCAGGCTGATCGACTTGGGGTCGCGCGCTAACGAAACGCCCCCCCGGGCGCCGCGCGAGGTGTGCAACAACCCGGCAACCGATAACTGGGAAACAATCTTAGCCAAAAATGAAGGCGGGATATGCTGCTCTTCGGCAATTTTGCTGGTAGCTGCCCGGCTGCCCGGCCCAAGCGTGGTCAGATAATAAACGGCGCGAACGGCATAATCGGCTTGGCGAGTGATCTGCATAGAATTTTCCTTTTATGGCCTTACGGATAGAAATTATCTCTAATATTTTAGAGCGTTTTTGTCCAGTCTACAAGTGACTAAGGTCATTCCGGCACAATGACCTTAGTCGCACTGCCATCGTGCCAAAAAGCACAGGCTATGGTAAGATTTCCGGACGCAAATAAATGAGTTGGCGTTTGTGCAATTCAGGAGCGGGGCTTCCCAAATACAGCTTCGTGAAGCTCTTTACACGCCCGAATTTCTGGACTTCTTTTTTCGCAAGTGCATTACTGAATGTGAGGATTGAAATTCACAATCCAACTCATCATCCAATTGTGGAGG
>CAYFMI010000053.1:0-29947 GCA_964344175.1 uncultured Anaerolineales bacterium | reverse complement strand
TTTAAAGAGGATTACAGAAAAAAGTTTACACTACTTTATAAAAAGGCAATTCCACTCTTATTAAGGTAAAATTTTAGCATGTCTGCTACATCATCCCACAATCCCGCCTATCACATCACCTTTTTGCGGCACGGCGAGTCGGTCGGCAACGCAAAAGGTTATCACCAAGGACAAGCCGAATTTCCCCTCACCGAGAAGGGTATCCGGCAGGCTGAAGCCCTGGCTACATACTGGCAAAAACTAAGGACGAGATTTGATTTTGCCATCGCCAGCCCGCAGAGCCGGGCGCGGCAGACTGCCGAGATCATCACAACGGCTCTCGGGCTTCCGCTTGAATTCGACGAGGTCTGGATGGAGCGCGACAACGGCACACTGGCGGGCCTGCACCACGATGAGGCAAGCGAGAAATTTCCTCAGCCTGATTTTACCCCCCTCTACCAGGCGATCGGCCAAACCGGTGAAAGTCAGATGGAATTGTACCTGCGCGGTGGCCGCGCCGCTCAGAGCATTTTGCACCGCCCACCGGCACGCTATTTAATCATCTCTCATGGGGCAATTCTCAACATGGTGCTGCGCGCCATACTCGGCATCGCTCCGCAGCCCAATTTCCAAACGCCGCGCTTCCGCTTTCGCAACACAGCATTCGCGTCACTCACATTCAGGCCCCATCGGCACAACTGGGTCGTGAGCGGCATCAATCAGCGCCCCCATTGGGACGACGAAGAAAATTTACCATGAAAAAATTCAAGATCTTAACACTCGGCGCCGGCGCAATTGGCACATACGTTGGCGGCAGCCTGGCTTTGACGGGCAATGATGTCACCTTCGTGGAGCGCCCCGCAATAGCAGAGACATTAAGACGCAACGGGCTGAAACTACGCCTGGGGAATGGTGAGCATCACATCCCCGCCCCAGTGGTGGCAGCCTCACTCGATGAAGCCCTTGCCTCCGGAGCGTTCGACATCGCCGTCTTCGCCCTCAAGTCCTACCACACACCAGCCTTTCTCGAATCGCTATCCACCACCCGGCATTCATTTCCAACCGTTTTGTGCCTCTCCAATGGCGTTGAAAATGAAGCTGCCCTGACCGCAGCCCTCGGCGCGGAGAAGGTCATCGCCGGGACGGTGACCACCGCCATAGGCCGCAACGCCGGCGGCGATATCGCTCTGGAACGACTGCGCGGCGTTGGCCTGGCCGCCAAACACCCACTCTCCGAAGCGCTGGCTGCGGCGATGACCGAGGCAGGTCTCAATGCATGCCTATACGCAAACTCGGCGGATATGAAATGGTCGAAAATGCTCACCAATCTCATTGCCAATGCCAGTGCCGCCATTCTCGATATGACCCCCGGCGAAGTCTTCGCCCACCCCAAACTCTTCCGCATGGAAATTGCCCAACTGAGCGAGGCGTTGGCCGTAATGCGCGCCCAGGGCATCGGCGTTGTCGATCTGCCGGGCACACCGGTAAGAGCATTGGCCTTCGCCGCACGCTGGCTGCCCCTGGGAATCTCACGCCCCTTACTGAGTAAGGCCGTCGGCGGCGGGCGCGGCGGCAAGATGCCTTCTTTCCATATTGATTTACACAGCGGGCGCGGCGAGAGCGAAGTGGATTACCTCAATGGCGCGGTCGTGCGGGCCGGTGCAGCACTGCGAATCCCCACCCCAGTTAACGCCTTACTCAACCGAACGTTGCTGGCGCTCACTCGCGGGGACATGCCACTCGACACTTATCACCATCAACCGGAATTGTTGATCGCACAAATCTAGAGAGCCTCCATGACCCACACCTACCGCCCAGCGGGCTTCACCGACATTACCCCTTACCTGACTGTTGAGAATGCCGCCGCTTTGATCGAATTTGTCGTTGAGGTCTTCAACGCAGAACTCTTGCACAACGAAGTTGACGAAGACAATCAAGCCGTTCTCAATGCTATTTTGAAAATTGGCGACTCGCTGATCGAGGTTTCGGACGCCACCGCCGACTGGGAAGCCATGCCGGTGGCTTTGCACATCTATGTCCCCGATATTGACGCAACCTATCAAAAAGCCCTACAAACCGGGGGCATCTCGCTTTATGAACCCTGGGATATGACTTACGGCGAACGCAGCGGGGGCATTCAAGACCCCTCCGGCAATAAGTGGTATATCGCCACCGTCCTGGGAGAGGGATGACCATGGCCGTTCCCGATCTGGTTGGCATCATCGTAGAAGATATGCCCCGCGCCTTAGCCTTCTACCGTTTGCTTGGGCTTGAAATTCCGCCTGAAGCCGACCAAGAAGCGCATGTAGAATATCACACGCCGGGTGGCTTCCGCCTGGCCTGGGATACGTTGGACTTGATCAAAACACTTTATGAACATTGGGAGGCGCCGCACGGCCATCGCATCGGGCTGGCTTTTTTGTGCCAAAGCCCCGCTGAAGTTGACGCGCTTTACCAAAAAGTCATCCAGGCCGGATACGATAGCCACAAAGCGCCCTGGGATGCCTTCTGGGGCCAACGCTACGCTATTGTTGTCGACCCTGATGGCAACTTGATCGATCTATTTGCAGCGCTTGAATAAAGGAGACAACCATGAAAATCGGGTTACAAATCCCCCACTTTCGCCCCAGCACCCCTGCAACGATGCGCGCTTGGCTGAAGGAGACTATCCAGATTGTTGATCAGGGCGGATTCGACAGCCTTTGGGTAATGGATCATTTCTTTCAACTTGGGGCCTGGCTGGGCAAGCCCGAGAGCGAGATGATCGAAGGCTATACCACCCTGGGCTTCTTTGCCGGTCTCACCGAACGGGTAAAAATTGGCCTGCTGGTCGGCGGGGTCATCTACCGACATCCGGCCGTGGTACTCAAAATGATCTCAACGCTGGATGTACTCTCCGGCGGGCGGGCCTATTTTGGCATCGGGGCGGCCTGGTACGAGCAGGAAACCGTCGGCCTGGGGATGCGTTTCCCGCCGACGAAAGAACGCTTCGAGCAACTCGAAGACATCCTGAAATTGGCCCATCACATGTGGTCTGGAAATGAAGTTCCCTTTAAAGGCCAGCACTTCGCACTCCCCAATCCAATCAACAATCCTCAGCCGCTCAGCCAGCCTCACCCGCCTATTCTCATTGGCGGTATGGGGCCGAAGAAAACGCTGCGCTTTGTGGCGAAATATGCCGATGCGTGCAATTTCTTTGGCGGAACCGAGGACGTGGTGATTCGGGAACGGTTAGATATTTTGCGCGGCCACTGCGATGATCTCAACCGGCCTTATGACGAGATCGAAAAGACGGTGCTACAAACTGCCGACCTCACAGAGGGCGCGCCGAAAGATGCCATTGCCCGCGGTCGGGCCTTGCAGGAGATGGGCTTTGAACATATCATCTTCAACATCAAAGGGCTGTACACCTCTGACACACTAAAAACCTTCACCGATGAGATTATCCCGGCACTGAAGGGATAGACACACAAAAACTCGCTTTCGTTGTGAAAGCGAGTTTTTGTGTGTCAGATAATAGGCAATTCCATTACTGAATAACGCCATAAAATAGCGGCAAGGCTTCAACCGGCTTATCGCTCCAGGAATGGGCCTGAATGATATTCTCTCGTGCTTCGGCCATGACTTCGGGATCATTGGCGTGGAGGGTAAAAAGCGGCTGGCCTTGTTCGATGAAGTCACCAACGTTATGGTGAATCTCGATCCCTACGGCATGGTCAACCGGGTCGCCCTTCTTGGCGCGGCCCGCACCTAAAATGACAGCCGTCTCACCAATGGTACGGGCATGAATGCCATTAAGGTAGCCGCTCCGCGAAGCAGGAACCACTGCGATCAGGGATGCCTTCGGGAGCAGGTCGGGGCTGTCCACATAGGCCAAATCGCCACCCTGGGCGCCGACCAATTCACGGAAGCGCTGCCAGGCGCGCCCATCCAACAGCGCGGCCTCTGCCAGAGCGATAGCCTCCGCTTCGTGCGCGGCAACCCCACCCAACATCAGCATATGAGCCGCCACACTCAGGCAATGGATACGGAAATCATCGGGGCCGCCCCCTTGCAAAGTTTCAAGCGCTTCTTTGAGTTCAAGCGCGTTGCCAACGGCACACCCCAAAGGCTGGTTCATATCCGAAAGTAGGGCTACCGCTTTGCGTCCGGCCAGATGGGCAATATCCACCATCAGCCTGGCTAAGACTTTAGCTTCTTCCAGGGTTTGCATAAACGCCCCGGAGCCTACTTTGACATCCAACACAATGGCCTGCGCGCCTCCGGCTAGTTTTTTACTCATAATTGAGGAAGCGATCAAGGGGATCGAATCAACCGTGCCGGTAACATCCCGCAGCGCATAGAGTTTGCCATCCGCCGGGGCAAGCTTGGATGTCTGTCCCGCCAGCACCAAACCGACGTCTTTCAACTGCGCCAGGAACTCCTCGGTGGTCAGGTAAATATCGAAGCCAGGGATCGACTCGATTTTATCCAACGTGCCTCCGGTAAAGCCCAGGCCACGGCCCGACATCTTACCAACGGGCAAACCACAAGCGGAAACTAGCGGCTCAACTACGAGGGTTGTTTTATCGCCAACGCCGCCGGTTGAATGTTTGTCAACCGCAATTGATACGGTGTTAGAAAGATCAATTGTTTCACCGGAGGCAACAATCGCCAGGGTTAAATCGGTGGTCTCTTGGGCCGTCATCCCGTTGAGCAGCACGGCCATCGCCCAGGCCGCGGCCTGATAATCAGGGATAGTGCCTTCGACATAACCGCGAATAAAGAACTCAATTTCCTGGCGGGTTAGCTCCCCCCGGTCTCGTTTTTTGGTGATGATTTCCAAAGCTCTCATGCAGACTCCAAGTGGTCAGTGGTCAGTGGTCAGTGGTCAGTGGTCAGTGGTCAGTGGTCAGTGGTCAACAAAATTATACACGATGCAGGCTATTTTACTTCCCCGCGCTGTTCTGCCGACGCTCATGGAAGACGCCCGCTACGCCCAGGAGGACTAACGCCGCACCGGCCAATGTCCATTGGGTGATCGGCTCGCCGAGGATCATCCAGCCCAGCAGAACAGCAATAACCGGATTAACATAGGGGTAAGTCATTACGACAGATGTTGGCAATAGCTGCACGGCTTTCACATAGGCCGTAAAGGCGAATAATGACCCTACCACCACCAGATACCCCCAGGCCAACCAGGCCTCCCCGGTAGGGTTTGGCACCGGCTCTCCGCTGAGGAAGAACGCCCCAATAAAGCCAAACCCACCCAAAAGCTGCTGATAACCAGCGCTAACCGATGGGTTGACTCCAACCGGGCGGCGGCTTTGGAAAATGGTACCCATCCCCCAGCTAAACCCTGCAAAGAGCAAGCCAATAATGGCAAAGACATCAGCCTGGACGCCCGAAGCCAGCACCGGCCAGCTTAGCACAGCAATGCCCGAAAAGCCAATCAGCAGGGCCGCGACCATGCGCCAGGAAGGCAGGCGACGGTCGATCAGCGCTTCGATGACAGCCACCCAAATGGGGGTCGCGGCAATCATCAAGGCAGCCAGGCTCGAATCGGCGCGCTGCTCAGACCAGTTGACCATGCCATTGCCCCCCACCCATAACAATAAACCCGAAACGAGCAAGGTGATGAGTTCACCTCGCGAGAGTTTCACCCGCTGCCTGGAAAGGCGCGCCCAAAGCAAGATCATCACACCCGCCAACAATACTCGCGTTCCACCCATGGCAAACGGGGGGAATCCCGAACCTTCTCGCACCCCAACACGAATAGCCAGGTAGGTGCTCCCCCAAACGATATAAACAACCAGCAGATTCCATATCCCCTGCCAGGTGATTTGTTTTTCAGATCCCATATTTTTCTCTATTCTTTGCTGCCGTTCGTTCGGCTGCGATGGACATAGTATACGCCGGTGATGACAGCCGCACCACCGAAAAACTGCCAGGAATTTAGCATTTCCCCAAACAGAGGCCATGCCAAGAGCGCGGTGATAACCGGCTGCCCTAACAAGGTAGGCGCAACGATGGCCGCGGGCAACAAGCCCTGGGCATAGTTAATTGCCATCCACCCCATCGCCTGCACCAACACACCAATCCCCAGGAACATCAAATAGGTGAAGCGATCATAGCCCAAAAAAGAACACCCCAGCAGGATATTGGCTGCCATGAGAAAAACTGCCGCGCTGAGAGTGGCAATCCAAAAATAGGTCAGTGTGCGCATTCCACTGCGGGCGCGTTGTGTCACCAAATAATAAGCCCCGTAGAATATGGCCGAAACCAAACCCAGCAAACTGCCCAAACCAACATTGCTGGCCTTCGAGAAATCTTGTCCTAAAATGATCACCGCGCCCGAAATTGCGATCAACAATCCAATCCAAAAACGCCTGTCCTGACGCTCCCTGAAGAGCAGCCAGGCGCCAAGCCCAACCCACAATGGGGCGGTATTGGACATCAGCGTGGGGATGGTCGCGCCGCTCATGTCAATGCCAGTCGTCCAGAAGATGAGATCCAGGGCGAAGAAGAATCCACCCAAGACAGCCAGACGCACACTCGCCCGGTTCGGGCGGCTGGCAGCATTTTGACGATACTGCCTCACGAAAGGGAGCGCCATCAGCCCGGCCCCGATAGCCATCCGATAAAATGCCGTGACTGTCCCTGGCGCATTGGCGCCGCGCACAAAAATAGCCGAAAAACCCAGACTTAGCATTCCGAAAACCAGCGCCAGATAAGCGCGGGTTGCGGGGGGAAAACGAGTCAATCCTTTTGGCAAATCAATCCTCCAGATCACCAGGACGAAAGTCGGGAAATGGTGATTATAGTACATAATTCACACGCCTTCCTTGTCAGTTCAGTGCGGCTCATCTATACTTGCCCATATGCAAACCTTAGTCAGAGACCACCGTTCATCGCACCTGCGCGTGGGCATCGACATCGGCGGAACTTTCACCGACTTCGTACTCTTCGATCCCCTCCGTGGAGAGATTTTTACCTTCAAAATGCCTTCTACCCCCCATGACCCATCGGAAGCCGTTTTGCAAGGGCTTGCGCGCATTAATGCCCTGCATAAAAATCTCGGCGATCTTTCTGAACCGCAAGCTGAGAATTTACCGCCGTTGAGCATTATTCACGGATCCACTGTGGCGACCAATGCCCTGCTGGAACGCAAGGGGGCGTCTACCGCGCTGATCACAACGCGCGGCTTCAAAGATGTGCTTCAGATCGGGCGGCAGAATCGGCCTGAACTGTATGATTTTGCCAGCCAGCCGGTAGCGCCACTCATCCCAAGCAATTTGCGTCTTGAAGTAGATGAGCGCGTGGATCGGTTGGGGGAGGCGCTGACTGCACTCGACGAGGCACAAATTGATGAAATTCTGGAGCAATTAGAAAGACCGCAAAGGGCCGACGACCGACAGGCGCAATTTCAACAAGAAAGCTATCCGACCGCGGTCGGTGATCGGCGGTCGGCAGTCGAATCGATTGCCGTTTGTTTACTCTTTTCCTTCGCCAATCCAGAACATGAAAAGCGCATCGGTGAGATACTGCGCCAGGCGGGCTTTTTTGTCTCAGCGTCGCACGAGATCTTGCCCGAATACCGCGAGTATGAACGCACCAGCACAACGGTGGTTAATGCCTATGTCACACCAGTGCTGGATCGGTATCTGGCACAACTCGAAAAGGGCCTGACCTCTCCAGATTCCCGATTGCCAACCTCTGGCACGGCCCATATCCAGATCATGCAATCCAATGGCGGCAGCATCAGCATCGGGGAAGCCCGCCAGGCTGGCGTGCGCTGCGTACTTTCGGGCCCGGCGGGGGGCGTGGTCGGGGCGCAGTTTCTTGGAGAGGCGACGAAACAAGTTGTTCAAGGATCGGGCAATCTAAAGCTGCTTACATTTGATATGGGCGGAACATCAACCGATGTGGCCTTGATCGACGGCAAACCCAAAATCACAACCGATGCCAACGTTGGGGGCCATCCCATCAACATCCCCCTGCTCGATATTCATACCATCGGGGCAGGCGGCGGCTCAATCGCCAGCGCAGACGTTGGCGGCGCGCTGCGCGTTGGCCCAGAAAGCGCCGGAGCCGACCCCGGCCCGGCCTGCTATGGCAAAACGAAGAATGGCTACCCAACCGTCACCGATGCCAACCTGCTGTTGGGGCGCATCTCGCCCAATCATTTCTTGGGCGGAGAGATGGCCCTATACCCCCAGCTGGCCGAAGCGGTCATTGCCCGCCTGAGCACACAACTTGGCCTATCCCCCACCGAAACCGCGCTGGGGATCATTGAGATTGCCAACGCCCACATGGAGCGCGCCCTGCGGGTGATCTCGATCGAGCGCGGGCACGACCCGCGCGATTTCACCTTGCTCTCGTTTGGCGGGGCAGGCGGACTGCACGCTGCCGATCTGGCTCGGCGTCTAAAAATCCCGCAGGTGTTGATTTCGCCATATGCGGCTACTTTCTCGGCATTTGGGATGCTGGCCGCCGACACCGTCAAGGATTATACGCAAACGGTGATGCTTCCAGGAGACCGTCCTTATGCAGAAATTGCTCACCGATTAGATCCCCTACTCGATCGGGGGCGGCGGGACCTCAACCAGGAGGGCTTCGCACCGCAGGAGATTCACCTGTTCCCGGCGTTGGATATGCGCTATCGGGGCCAGTCGTTTGAGTTGAAGATCCCTTTTGAACCTGGTTTCGCGGATTGCTTTCACACTGAACACGAACGGCAATATGGTTATTCCCGCCCGGATGCGAAAACAGAGATCGTCAACCTGCGCCTGCGCGCCGTGGGGCAAGTCCCTGCCCCAAAAATTTCAGACCAACCCGAAGGGGAGCGCGACTGCCGCAGCGCCATCATCGAGACCCGCCCGGTAGTCTATCCACAGGGCGCGCTGCAAACCCCCATCTATCATGGCGATGATCTCCAATTTGGCCATCAACTGGAGGGGCCTGCTATAATTGTTCGCCGCGATACGACAATTCTAATTCGCGAAACCGACCGGGCAGAAATGGATCGCTTTGGAAACCTGCTCATTAAGGTCGCTGCAGGAGAGAATTCATGACCGAAATAATTTCCTGGCTGCAAAACAAATTATCACTCTCGCCGGATCTGGCCTGGCGGGTTCTCGAATCGCTGGCC
Organism: uncultured Anaerolineales bacterium; assembly: GCA_964344175.1. Classification (GTDB taxonomy): domain Bacteria; phylum Chloroflexota; class Anaerolineae; order Anaerolineales; family UBA11858; genus NIOZ-UU35. The sequence goes on along the minus strand of CAYFMI010000053.1, from coordinate 20,838 downwards.
GCCCTCGTCGTGATATGGCTCATCCGTCAGCTTGTCTTGCGCATTGCATACCGGCGCAGGATGGAATCCCGGTCGCGTTACAACTGGCAGCGCAGCACAGCTTATCTGGCATCCCTATTCTCTGTTCTTCTAATTGCTCCCCTATGGCTGACGCATGCTGACCAGGTGATCACCTATTTGGGGTTGTTATCGGCTGGATTGGCAATCGCCCTGAAAGATCCGCTCAGCAATCTGGTCGGTTGGGGGTATATTTTGTGGCGGCGGCCTTTTTCGATGGGTGACCGCATCCAGATCGGCTCTTTTTCCGGCGACGTCATTGATATCAATGTTTTCAAATTTGCATTGATGGAAATTGGTCATTGGGTACACGCCGACCAAAGCACCGGAAGGATATTGCACATTCCCAACAGCCGGGTCTTTCTTGAACCCCTGGCGAATTACACCGAAGAATTCGACTTCATTTGGGACGAGATTCCCATTACCGTAACCTTCGAAAGCCATTGGGAACGCGCCAAGCAACTGCTTGGTGAGATTGCCGCCCGCCATAGCGCATCGCAGGATCTTGTGGCAGGTGAAATAGACCGGCAAAAAAGCCACAAATATTATTACTATTACACACATCTGACATCGACAGTTTATACCTCGCTGAGAGACAACGGAGTTTGCCTCACCCTCCGTTATCTTTGCCGTACCCGTGAGCGACGGGCGGTTCACCAGGCCATGATCGAGGATATTTTGGAGGCCTTCAATGAGCGAGATGATATACAGTTCGCTTATGTAACCCGACGAACCCTTGTCGATTTGAAGGATGAAACATTCAAATAATCCGTCCCGCCCATTCTATTGGAGGTAAAAGACATCGTGTCATCACCAACGCCGGGCTCACGTCGGCTGCTCAATCGCAATATAAATATCAATCTATTCTCATGGATAGATCGCAGGCATTTTTCGGAGTCGGGAGCTATTATGCTCACCGCGCTGCTCGTGGGGATCGGGGCAGGCTTAGGGGCGGTAGTATTCCGCTTGCTGATAAACGGGGTACAGCATATTTCATATGTGCAAATTGGAAACCTTTTATCAGGCATTAAGCCCTACCACTTGCTCATCATCCCGGCGCTGGGTGGCGCAATCGTCGGCCCGCTGGTTTATTTTTATGCTCGCGAGGCAAAAGGCCATGGCGTGCCTGAAGTCATGGAAGCGGTCGCCTTACGCGGCGGACGCATTCGCCCGCGCGTGGCGATTGTCAAATCGCTTGCTTCGGCAGTTTGCATTGGCACAGGCGGTTCTGTCGGGCGGGAAGGCCCCATCGTCCAGATTGGCTCCGCCTTAGGGTCGGCAATCGGTCAATGGCTAAAGCTATCGGATGACCGCATCGCTTCGGCTGAGGTAGTTGGCAAAACCATCACTACTGTCCAACTGCCTACGGACTGTTTAATCGTCTCAATCCGCAGAGCGAACGCATTTCGAGTAGCGCATGGCAACACCCGCTTACACGCTCAAGACCGGCTGACGGTGTTCTCCGGGCATAATTGCATTGCGCAGGTACGCGAGACATTAACGCGCCCGGCCCCCAACGAGCCGCAACTCGAGCCAGACGCTGGCGAAGCGCAAACCTAGCACATTTGCAAATGGAATTTGATCCTATCCTCCTGGAAGTTTATAAACACCGCTTCAGCGCCATCGCTGAAGAAATGGGCGCCGTGTTGCGCAAAGCCAGCTTCTCCCCTAACATCAAGGAGCGCCGCGATTATTCGTGCGCCCTCTTCGACGTCCAGGGACGCATGATCGCCCAGGCCGCTCACATTCCCGTCCACCTCGGCTCGATGCCGCTTTCGGTGCAAGCCGCCATCGAAACCTTTCGGATCTCTGAAGACCCCAAAGATCTGTTGCCCGATGACGTCATCATCCTTAACGACCCCTTTCGCGGCGGCACGCACCTGCCCGATATCACCCTGGTTTCGCCGGTGTTTCTCCCGCAGGGAAATGAGACATCAATGATCTTATTTGGATTCGTGGCCTCGCGCGCCCATCACGCCGATGTGGGCGGGATGACTCCCGGCTCAATGCCGATCGCTCGCGAGATTTATCAAGAGGGGCTGATCATTCCCCCCGTTAAGCTGGTACAAGCCGGTGAAGTGAATTCTGCCATCTGGGAGTTGATTCTCGCCAATGTGCGCACACCCGAGGAGCGCGGCGGCGATTTGCGCGCCCAAATTGGCGCCAACCAACGCGGCGCGGCGCGGCTGGTGGAATTAGTCCAGGAGCACGGACAGGGAGAAGTCCAATTTTATATGCAAGCCCTGCTAACCTACACCGAGCGCATGACCCGTCGGTTGCTCAAAGAACTCCCCGACGGCGAATACACCTTCGAAGACAGCCTCGACGATGATGGCATCGACAACCAGCCGGTGCCAATTCGCGCTGCTGTGACCATCACAGGCGACCAGGCGCGAGTAGACTTCAGCGGCAGCGCGCCTCAGCAAAAAGGCAGCGTTAACGCCGTTTATGCAATCACCCTCTCGGCAGTTTATTATGTCTTTCGCTGCTTGATCGGGCTGGATGTTCCCAACAATGCCGGTTGTCTGGCCCCCATCGAAGTGATTGCGCCAGAAGGCAGCGTGGTCAACGCGCACCATCCTGCCCCGGTGGCGGGCGGTAATGTCGAAACATCCCAACGCATTGTCGATGTGCTGTTAGGCGCAATAGCCCAGGCCGCGCCGGGGCGCATCCCGGCGGCTTCGCAGGGGACGATGAACAATGTCACCATTGGGGGGCGGGGGAAAGGGAGCGAAGGTTCTTTTGCTTACTACGAAACCATCGGCGGCGGCATGGGCGCATCGCCCGCAAAGGGCGGGCCATCGGCGGTGCATTCGCATATGACCAACACGCTAAATACCCCCGCCGAAGCCCTGGAATACGCCTACCCGCTACGCGTGCTGCGCTACGAGGTGCGGCACGGCTCAGGCGGCGGAGGTCAATTCCGGGGCGGTGACGGCATCCGCCGGGATGTTCAAGTGCTCACCGAAGCCCAAGTCACCCTGCTTACCGAACGCCGGAGACAGAATCCCTACGGGCTAAACGGCGGTCAACCCGGCCAGGCGGGAGAGAACATCTTGCTCCGAGAGGATGAGGAAATCCCCCTCCCCGGAAAAGGCACCATCGAACTGCACCCCGGCGATATTCTCAGCATTCGCACGCCCGGTGGCGGCGGATATGGCGATACAAAAACGAATTATGGGGAGCGCACCAATACGCTTCCCGTTTTCAGTTTTCAGAAATGAACTGCTGCCAGGCTCCAACCCAGGGTGTGCCCATACGGTGTCTGTCGGAAACCTTGACATCGCTCAAGGCCTGAGCCACCTGCGCAGAAACCAGCGCAATTTCCCCCCAATCTTCCGCCAGCACAGCCTTACGCATGGCTTTCCCTAAAAGGCTAGCCCAGGCCCAATCCATGCGGAAGCGGTCGGCCTTAACCCAATAATCGCGCTTCTCCCAGGCGGCGACCGTCGTATCAACTGTGCCTGCAATCGCTTCGAGAGAGAGCACCATAAAAGCAACCAGATCACGCGTGCGGTTGTTGGGTTCCGATTCTTTCATCATCTCCCGCAGGGCTAATGCCAGGGCGCGTTTCAGGCGGTTGCGTTCCTTGCCAGGTTGATTGGGGTTGATTACTCGTGACAAAATATGCTCCAATTGGGTTCACAAATAAACCTATGCCGCCCACAATTTCGCAAGCAGGAAAAATCGGGGGAGGGCAACAAAGCGTCAATTCTACGCCGAAAGCCGGTATTCGTCAAAATGTTTCGTTAGAATCGGTGAAGATCTGCGTTGTTTATCAACTCCTTTTTGACTGTTCGGCAAAAGGCATCTAATGCCAATTATACGAGAAAATTTCTATAGGCAAGGAGGCGCGATTTTACAGGGCTTTCTTAAAGTCGAAACGAAAAGCGCTTTTACCGCTGAGAGCGCAAAGAACGCAGAGAAAAATTTAAAAAACTCAGCGAACCCGGCGTTCTCTGCGGTAAATTTCTGGTATAGCACAAATTTAAGAAAGCCGTGAGGCGCGATTTTACCGGACTACTTGACAAAGCCATTTTTTAGATTAAGATAATAACTGACTGACTGGTCAGTTTAGAAGCAGCCTTAAAGGAACAGTCAATGCCTTCCCAGCATCCGGCACTGCAAATAGATCCACAAGAGGTCTGCCAACAGATCGAAGCGCTTATCCACGACGTGATGGAGAACCTCACTCGCGAGGGGGCTGTTATCGGGTTAAGCGGCGGGCTCGATTCGGCCGTCGCGGCAGCCCTCACTGTCCGAAGCATTGGTGCGGGACGTGTTCATCTGCTCAACCTTCCAGAGAGAGACAGCCAACCCATTCACCGGCAGCACGCCAAGCTACTCGCCGATCATTTCGGAATTCCGCTATCGGTCATCCCCATCACCCGCATTCTCAAAGCAGCGGGGACGTATCGGTTACTGCCGCTGCGATTTGTGCCCGGACTCAAATTGCGCACGTTCGTAGTGGAAGCCTTTCGATCAAAGATCGTCCCGCCACAAAAAGATATTCTAGCCCTCCGCTTGAAAGCGCGGGCGAATTCCTGGCTGGCAAGAGCGAACGCTTATGCCATTGCCAAACACCGCCTCCGCATGATGGTTATCTACCAGTATGCGGAGGTTCGCAATCTGATGGTTGTGGGGGCGGCCAACCGCACCGAGTGGCTGACCGGGACCTTTTCGAAGTGGGGCATTGACCATTGCGCCGATATGATGCCGCTCTTGCACCTATACCGCACCCAGGTCGAAGAATTGGCATCCTGCCTGGAGGAAATTCCCGACTTTATTCGGACAAAAGCCGCAGACCCCGACATTATGCCGGGGGTCAACAACAAAGACAGATTGCTCGGAAACTTCTACCAGGTAGACGCAATCTTGCAAGCCGTTGAAAGCGGCGCAGATCTCAGTGCGCTGGGTCAAACTTTCGACAGCAATATTGTTGAGAAAATCCTGACTCTTTACAAGTTTTCGGACCCGATGCGCGAATCGCCATACGGGATAACCGATTAGCCGGTTACTCAAACATACTCAAACCGAACGGAGGTAGCTATGGAAATCATCATCCTTGTGGCAGCCATGATCGTCGTTGGCGCAATTGTGGGTTATATCGCCGGTCTCATCTGGAAAGAAAACCGCCCCATCGGAGTGCAGGGCGATTACATCGTCGCTATCCTATCTGCGGTTGTCGTCGGCCTGCTCGATTGGTACGTTATCCCAGCAATGGGCTTCAGCGAAATGCTTAAATATGCAGGCGTTGCGCTAGAGCCGCCCCTGGCTGCGCTTGCCATTCTATGGCTGATCCGCGTGGCGAAGAAACAATAATTGGTGTTCATAACCGGCAAACGATCCTCAATCTCGAGCACGGATAGCCAATGTCGCCCATTATCAAAACTCGTGGTCTGACGCGCCGGTATCAACAAAACCGCGCCGTAGACGGTTTAGATCTTAACATTCAGCCGGGCGATTTATTTGGTCTGGTTGGGCCTGATGGCGCGGGAAAAACCACTACCCTGCGCTTGCTGGCCGGGCTGCTTTATATCTCAGAGGGTTCAGCCACCATCGCCGGGCACGATTTGCGTACCCAACCCGAAGCGATCAAGCCCAAAATTGGCTATATGGCCCAACAATTCAGCCTGTACGCCGAGCTTTCCGTGCTGGAGAATTTGCTCTTTTTCGCGGATCTCTTCAATGTGGAGAAAGCGCATATTCATCCCCGTGTTGAACGCTTGCTGACCTTTGCCGGATTGATGGAATTCAAAGCACGCCGCGCCGCGCATCTTTCTGGTGGCATGCAGAAGAAACTTGCCCTGGCCTGCACACTTATTCACCAACCCCCTATCTTGCTCTTGGATGAACCTACCACCGGGGTGGACCCTGTCTCCCGGCGTGAGTTCTGGAAAATTCTCACCGATCTCCACCTGGAAGGCACGACGATCATTGTCAGCACACCCTATATGGATGAAGCGGATCGCTGCTCAATGGTAGGTTTGATGTATGCCGGGAAGCTGGTTGTCTGCGCGCCACCCCAGCAGATTCGCGCCCAAATCGGGGGGGATCTCGTTGAAATCTTCCCCGCAGATTGGCGGTCGGCCTATCAATTAGCGCTGACTCTGCCAGGGGTTATCGAGGCGCAGACCTATGGTGAAGCGCTGCATCTACTGGTTGATGACGGCGACAAACGCTTGCCCGAAATCCGGTCGGCGTTTACTGCCCATCAACTCGCCTTTAAAAACGCCCGCCTGGCCCCTGTCCGCATGGAAGAAGCTTTCATTTCGCTTATCCGCAAAATGGAATCAAAATCTCTATGAACCTTCGCCACATCTGGGCTGTCACCCGCAAAGAATTACATCATATCCTGCGTGACCGCAGCACATTGATTTTGGTATTGTTTACACCCACCGCGCTGCTGTTGCTGATGGCCTATGCACTGACGGTTGATCTCAAGAATGTGCCTATCGCGGTATTGGATTACGATCGCTCGACCCTCTCGCGCAGTTTTGTGGGGCAAATTACTGCCGGAGGGGACCTGGAACTGTACGCCCAGGCAGAAACCTTTGAAGAACTCGAAGATTTATTAATGCGGGGCGATATCAAAGCGGCATTGGTTATTGACCCATCCTTCTCCAGCGATTTGCTTTCGCTGCGGGGCATGCCGATGCAGATCATCATTGACGGCACCGAACCCGAGAGTGGGAACTTTGCCGTAGACCATATTTCCTGGCGGGCAGAAGAGTTCATCAACCGGGCGCTCGAAGACCAATTGCAGGCGATGGGCATTCCTATGCAATCCTTACAACCTATCGACTTGCGGGTGCGCACCTGGTACAACCCCAGCCTGAAACCGCGCGTCGATCTCATCCCGGGGCTGATTTCTATGGTACTGGGATTTCCGGCGCTTTCTGTGGCCTTGACGCTGGCGCACGAACGGGAACACGGCACACTCGAACAACTGATGGCCACCCCCATTGGACGCGCCGATCTCCTGCTGGGGAAGATGATCCCCTACATTTTTGTCGGCCTCATCAACGTGATTGTCATTCCCATCCTGGCAATGATCTGGTTCAAGATTCCCTTCAACGGCAATCCGCTGCTCTTCTTTGGGCTTTCGGCAATCTTCTTGTTCGCCATTCTCAGCATGGGCATCATCATCGGCGTCTTCATGAAAACGCAGGCCGCTGCCCTGGCGTTATCCTTCCTGATGATCTTCTTCCCCGGTTTTTTCCTGACCGGCATTTTCTTCCCAATCGCTTCTATGCCCGAAATCATGCGCCTGGAAGCGCTAGGCCTGCCGGGGACACATTACGCCGTCATCACGCGCGGCATCTTCCTAACTGCCGTCGGGTTGGATATTCTCTGGCCCTATGCGGTCATGCTGGTGCTGTTGGGCTTCGCCTTCACGGGTGTTGCGGCATTGTTTTTCAAGAAGAAACTTGGCTAACCGAGTCAAACGCTATCAAAATGATCAGACGCATTTTCGCTATCGCAAAAAAAGAATTCATCCACCTGCGCACTGATTGGTGGATGCCGGTCTTCATGCTATTTGGCGGCGCACTGGAATTATTGCTGGTTGGCTGGGCAACCTCGCGCCCGATGAGCAACCTCCCCATTATGGTTTGGGATCAAGACCAGAGCGCCGCCAGCCGGGAGATGATCACGGCGCTGATTAACACCGGCACCTTCGTGATCGAAGAGTATGTGGGCGATATACAAACCATCGAAGATGCTCTCAACCGCGGTAACATCAATGCTGCCGTCATTATTCCGCCTGACTATTCGGCGGAGATCGCTTCATCCTCAGGACAACCAACCCTGCCAATCATCCTCAATGGCGCGGAGAGCATCCCCGCCATAGCGTCATTACGCGCCATCGAGGGTGTCACCCGAGAAATGGGTGAACGCATTACGCTGCAACGCCTGAATATGAATCCCGATGAGTTCGAAGGCTTTATCCCCAGCATGCGGGTGTGGTTCAACGAAGCGCTGAATGAAGCCCTTTACACCACGCCCGCCGAATTGGCCTTGATGCTCGAATTCACCGTGTTGCTCTTTGCGGCGCTTTCGTTTGCCCGCGAACGCGAACTCGGCACTCTGGAACAATTGTTGGTCATGCCCTTCTCATCCTTAGAGATTATCATTGGCAAGGCAGTCCCGGTGGTCATCATCGGCTTTTTAGATTTTTCACTGATGCTGGGCATGGTGCATGTGGCTTTCGGTGTTCCGGTACGCGGCTCATTGAGTCTATTGTTGCTATTAGCCTTCGGATATCTCCTTGTGGAGCTTTCCAAGGGGATGGTCATATCGGTCATCTCGCGCACCCAACATCAGGCCTTCTTGCTGGTGATGATGGTCGGTATGGCCGACTTCATGTTTACTGGTTACGCCGCGCCAGTCGAGGGTATGCCCAAGGCGGCGCAATTATTTGCCAATCTGGTACCCGCCCACCACTGGCTCGAAATTCTGCGCGGCATCCTGCTTAAGGGAGCCGGGTTGGACGTACTCTGGCCCAGTGTAGTGGCGCTGGTCATTTTAGGCACGGTCATCGGCACATTCTCGCTGCGCTATGTCCGGCGAGCGTTAGATTAATGTCAGGATTTATGCAAAACCACATTCCTGCGGTAACGGCCCTCGGGCTGACAAAAAAATTTGGCGATTTCACTGCCGTAAGAGGCGTGAGCTTCGATGTCTATCCCGGTGAAATTTTTGGATTTCTCGGCCCAAACGGCTCCGGCAAAACCACCACGATCCGCATGACCCTGGGGCTGCTGAAGCCCAGTGCAGGTTCGGTTTCGGTATTGGGGCTGGATACCCGTAAAGAAGCCGGGAATATCCGCCCGCGGGTTGGGTATATGTCTCAACGCTTCAGCCTGTACAACGACCTGACCGTGATGCAAAATCTGCGCTTCTATGGCGCCGCCTACGGCCTGGAAAAAAGCCTGCTCGAAGTGCGCATTCAAGAAGCCCTGAAAATGTCTGGCCTGGAGGGTCGTGAAGATACCCAAACTCGGGCGCTCTCCGGGGGTTGGCGGCAGCGCCTGGCCTTAAGTGCGGCTATCCTTCACCGGCCCGAAGTACTCTTTTTAGATGAACCCACTGCGGGGGTGGATCCGATCTCACGGCGCGCTTTTTGGGACCTGCTCTATCAATTGGTCACTCCCTCTCCGGAGAATGGCAAGCGCTCAAGCGGCGTCTGCGTCTTCGTCACCACGCACTACATGGACGAAGCCGAACACTGCCATCGCCTGGCTTTCATTCAACACGGCGAGATCATCGCCTATGGCTCCCCAGCGGACATTAAGCGTCAGGCCATGCAAGGGCAGGTGCTGGAAATTGCCGTCTCCGACGCGGCCAAAACCGTTAGAACACTGCGCCGCGCCCAGGCTGATCAATCCTTACCCATCGACGAAGTTGAGTTGTACGGTTCACTGGTACATGTCATCGGCGAGGACATCGCCAACCATACCGCATCTATTGCCAAAATACTTGAAGATGCCCAAATTAATATCGAACAAATGGAAATGATCGCCCCTTCATTGGAAGATGTTTTCATCGCCTGTATGAAACCCTAAAGATTAATGCAGCAATATCAATGCGCGTCCAATATGGAGCTTACTATGAATCAGACCAAACCCTGCTTACGAGTATTCGTTTTGATTACCGCCATGCTGCTCACCGGGTGTACCCTGAGCGCCAGCGATGCCGAGAGCGCCATTCGAGCTTCTGGAACCGTTGAGGCGGTTGAAGTCGTCGTTTCGGCGGAAGGCAGCGGGCGCGTGGCCGAAGTTTGGGTAAATCGCGGCGACCCAGTGGCTTCGGGTGAGGCCCTCTTCCGCCTGGAAGACAAATTACTCGAATCGCAGCTTCATCAGGCCGAGTCGGCCCTGGCCGTCGCCCAGGCCAACTACGATCTTGTCGCCGCCGGGCTAACGTCTGAACAGCAACAAGCCGCCGTTACCGCGGCCCGGCTGGAATTGCTCTCCGCCGAAAAAATTCTCGATGATCTTTTTGAAAACAACGACATTGCGCTGACCCAGACCCAGCAAATCATCGCCGCCGCCCAAAAAGCCATTGACGATGCCGAGCGCCGTCTCAATAATTACGCCAACACGGCTTCTCAGGCCGATATCGATCAGGCCTTTGCCAACATGATTCTGGCAAAGGATAAACTCGAGGATGCCCAGGATGATTTCAAAGACTATGAGGACAAACCTGAAGACAATGTCACCCGGGCGGCGTTTCTCAGCGTGATGGCTCAGGCCCAAAAGGAATACGACGCCGCCGTGCGGCTCTACAACAGCCTGACCGGCTATGGCGACGAACTCGATATTGCCGTTGCCGAGGCCGACCTCGCCTTTGCCCAGGCCCAACTGGCCGCCGCCCAACGCGACTACGAAATTCTCATAAACGGCCCCGACCCCGATGATGCCGCCCTGGCCGAAGCACAGGTTGCCTATGCCCAGGCCCAACTGGCGCTGGCCCAAGCGCCCAACCCCACCGCCGAGACCCTGGCCGTTGCCCAGGCCCAGGTAGAAGTCGCTCAAGCCAATCTGGAGGCCATTCAGGTATTGATTGATAAGCTAATTGTCTCCGCCCCGATCAGCGGCGTAGTCACGACCCGCAACGTCGAAACCGGTGAACTCATCCAGCCGGGCCTGGCCGCCCTGACCATCAGCCAGCTCGAAGAACTCACCGTTACGGTGTACATCCCAGAAAACCAATATGGGCACGTCAACCTCGGCGATACGGCGAAACTGAAAGTCGATTCCTTCCCCCTGGAATCGTTTGAGGCCGTCGTGATCCGCATTGCCGACCGGGCCGAGTACACCCCCCGCAATGTCCAAACCCAAGAAGACCGCCAGACCACCGTTTACGCCATTGAGCTGCGTGTCAATGACCCCGAAGGCAAACTCAAACCGGGCATGCCTACTGATGTAGAATTTGAGCAATAAGCACAATCTTTCAGCACCGCCCTGCGCAAATTTCCACATTTTCTTACACGGTGCAACGCACTTAGTTGTTGTTTCGGCCAGTTTTCTCGCAACAGCGCAGGTGCGACGCACCTCACGGCTTTCTTAAATTTGTGCTATACCAGAAATTTACCGCAGAGAACGCCGGGTTCGCTGAGTTTTTTAAATTTTTCTCTGCGTTCTTTGCGCTCTCAGCGGTAAAAGCGCTTTTCGTTTCGACTTTAAGAAAGCCCTGCGACGCACCTGTAAAAGTCTTGACGAGGCGTTGTTCCCATGCAATAATCATTTCATATACCTTTCAGGAGCCAACTATGACCGAGAAAAAATCCTCCAGCCCATCTTGTGGAAAGCACATCCCCGAAGAGACGCGCCAGCACCTCAAAGCAGCGCGTGCCGAAATGCTAAAAAGCATGGAAGCCTTACTCCCCCCCGGATTTCTAGAACACCGTCACGCCGCCCGCAGAGAAATGCTCATGGCTGCCCGCAGCCTGATTGATGCCGCTATACATCACTACGACTAACGCCCCCGCTTCGGACGAGATAGTATCGCCCCAATCAGCGCAATCACCGCGCCGCCCAGCAAGATTCCCCCAAAGAGTACATCCTCAGCCAGGTAAAGCTGCACCCCTCCCATGAGCAGCGCCGCGAACATCAACGCGCCAACTAAGCGGCTCATTCCCACTTCCAGGCGCTTCAAGTGGCGCGCCAGTTCGGGAACACGCACATCCAACTGGCCTCGCTCCACCATCCGCAAGACCTGATCTAAGCGCCGGGGGAGCAGCGCCGCCGTTTTGATCCAATCCACCGCTTCATCGCGCCAATACTCCCAACCCCCCAGCGTCTCTTCCGCAATTAGATCTTTGGCGAAGGGCGTCAAAGATTCCCAGATGTTAAAATCCGGGTCGAGACCGGTACACATCCCGGAGAGAATTGCCACACAGCGGCCCAGCAAAATTAAATCTTCAGGTACCTGAAAAGGCAGATCGTAAATCAACTCGCGGAACTCACTGGCAAATTGGCGCATCTCCTGGTAATCAATTTGCTGAAGTTCGGCCATGCTCTTACCCCAAAAACGCTCGAAGACTTTGGCCTCCACCTGCTCGATCAATTCCAAATCTGCGTGGGGCAAAAGCATGCCTAGCAGCTGATAGGCCTTGACCACGCGCTTGGCGTCCTGGGTTGCCAGGGCAATTACCCCTTCACGCAGTCCGGCGCGGGCATTAGCCGGAATGCGCCCCACCATGCCAAAATCGACAAAGGTCAAACGCCAGTTGCTGTTTTCATCGGGATCTACAAAAAGATTGCCCGGATGGGGGTCGGCGTGGAAGAACTCGTGGGTGAAGATCTGCTCCAGATAGGCGTCGAACAAGCGTTTGGCAACTTCTACCCGCGAGACCCCCGCCGCGGTGATGGCATCATAATCGGTGATCTTGATGGCATACACATCTTCCAGGGTCAGCACCCGGCGGGTGGTGTGCGTCCACAACACTTGCGGCACACGCACATCCGCGCGCCCATAAAAATTAACCGCGAAGGTCTCGGCATTGCGCCCCTCGGCCAGATAATCGATCTCTTCGTACAAGGTACGGGCAAAATCGTCCAGCAAGGCCCCTACATCGGCCCGCCGCCGAATCGGACGATACCGCTCCAGCCACCGGCCCACTGTGCGCAGAGCAGCCAGATCGGTATGAATGATTGCCTCGATATTGGGGCGCTGCACCTTGACGACGACCTCCGTCACCGGTAGAGACACATCCCCGACATCTTCGGCAAGACGGACTCGCTCCGGGGTGGCGCGCAATTGGGCGCGGTGAACTTGTCCCAAAGACGCCGCCGCCAGGGGTTGATGATCGAAGAACTCGTAATGCGCCTCCAGCGCGCCGCCCAATTCAGTCTCGGCCAATTGGCGGATGGCAGCAAAATCTTCCGGTGGGACTTCATCTTGCAAATCGGTCAGCGCATCGGTGACCACTTTTGGCAACACATCCACCCGCGCCGAAAGGAATTGCCCCATCTTGATGAGGACGCCACCCATTTCGATCGCCAACTCGCGATAAGAATCGGCAATCCGCCGCATACGCCGATGGCGATTGCGGCGCGCCCATTTACGAAAACCCAGGCGCGATAAAATTACATCCCACCATAACAGGCTGGCAGTGATGCGGCCAAAATAAACTATAATGCGACGGTAACGGGAACGCAGCATGAATTACCCTTCTTCGATGAACGGCGGCACGTGAACCGGCGGCTCGTCTTTGGGCACGGTATCCGGCGCAGGGGGCCTTTCATCCTTCGGCAGATAAAAGGCGTTGGTGCGGTCTTCTTTCCCCCTGGCCTGGATGCGTCGTTTTGATTTCGATTTTTTCGCTCCCTGACGAGTCCCAACACCGGCAATTAATAAGGCCACCAAATCTACAATGATCTCATCGAAGGGGCCGGGGAGACTGCCTCCCAACAAAGCGTAGAGCGCCGCCCCCAGCAGGGGCAAGATGACCCACTTTGGGGTCTGGGCTGAATTTCGTAGCGCCAGCGCATACGAGAACAACGCTCCGGCGGTTGCCGCAGCCGCATCATCCACCTGAAAGGGAATCACATCGGGCAAGACGGTGTACAACCCCCCAAACAAGAACGGCAAACTGGTGGTCAGCCAGGACATATCTCTCACCTGCCACAGCGTAATCACCCCGACCAGGAAAAATATCGCGAATGTCGCCACCATGATCAGCAAGCCGATCTGAATATCCCAACGCCACCAGCCATAGCCAAAACCAAGCAATGGCACAAAAAGAGCTGCCCCAAAAAATAACAAGGCAAAGAAGGTTTTGATTTTATCGGCCATACGATATTCCCCGGGGAGATGAGCCCGTTTCAGTTATTCACCAATAAAATTGCATTTAGGAGTTACGCACTTGCGAAGCCCAAAAAATAGGGATGTGTGGGGAGCTACGCACCCCTATTTTGGGGTAATTTTTCAACGAACTTCGTAAGTCCTAAAATTATAACATTTCTCATTGCAGCAAAATATGTACCCTGACAGGCCGATTTTGCGAGGAACGCGGTTCGTTGGTCAGAATATTTGCTAGATGTACGGTAGAAAAGAAATAAAGTTCTTCATCGCGTCGAGCGGAGGGTTGAGCTTGTCGAAACCGGCAGTCGAGACGCTTCGACTACGGCGATAAAGCCGCCTCCGCTCTGCGCGATTTTTCTCCATCTTTTGAGTGCACCTTTCTCAAGGTAAACCTAACTCGGTGCATAGCCGCTCCATATCAACATGCTCCGAGAGCAAGCGCTGGAACTGCTCCAATTTAGCCTGCTGCCCTAAGCGCGTCTTGCCAAAGATGCGGTCGATGGCCTCGACGGCTTCCATGGTGTTTTCAGGCACCAACAATACCGGCACACCCAATTGATCGGCTTGTTTGATAATCAACGGGCTGGGGCGCAGATTGCCGGTCAACACCAGGCAGGTGGTGGAAGTTTCGAGGGCTGCCAGTTGAATATCGGTGCGGTCGCCGCCGGTGATAACGGCCTTGTTGCGCTGTTTGCGCATGCGGCTCAGGCTGGCCTGGACATTCATCGCCCCGACGGTGAGGTTCTCAATCAGGGCATTGCCGGCGCGTGTTTCGGTGAGTACCTGGGCGTCGAGGACCTCCAACAGTTCATCCACAGTCAGGGCGGCCAGACCGCGCACTTCGGGCAACACTCCGTGTACCGACACGCCGCGCTTCTCGAAGTAAGGCACTGCCACTTCGCGCACGAATTCAGCCGCATCCGCTGGGACGCGGTTAATAACCAGGCCACACATAGCATCGCCCAGACGGAAACGCGCCGCCAGGACATCATCCATCAGACGGACATCGTCGCGGTATTTGACCACCACCAACACTTTGCTGCCTAATTCGGCAGCCACCTGCGGCGTGGGCAGCCCCATGACATAGCCTTCTCGCAGGCTGCCGCCCCCCTCAAGCAGCAGCAGGTCTTTGCCTGCACCTGCCGCCTCGGAGGCAGCCATCGCCTTCGAGAGCAAATCACCCGCCTCACTCCCCGTCAGGTACGTCCGCAGCAACTCAGGCGTCACCACCACCGGCGATAAATCGGCGGGGTCAACCTCTAAATTCAAAACACTTTTTACAAAGACCGCATCTTCATCGGCAATCTTATCCCCATACCGCCAGGGTTGCAGACTGAGGGGCTTGAGGTATCCAACCTGATAGCCATCGGCCTGGAAGCGCTTGCCCAGCGCCAGGCAAATGGCGGTTTTGCCGGAATACCGTTCGACTGAGGTCACATATAAAGATTTCATGAGCAACTCCTGATAGGTGCGCTATTTTTTCAGCACCAGACGCATATCTATGGCTATGGCTCCCTGCTCTTTGGGGTAGACGATCAGGGGGTTTATGTCTAATTCGGTAATTTCTGGGAAATCGGTCACTAATTGACCGATGCGCAATAAGGTGTCAATAATGGCGGCCTTGTCGACGGCGGGTTGGCCGCGCACACCATCGAGCAAGGCATGGGCGCGGATCTCACCGAGCATATTTTCAGCATCCCGCACGGTAAAGGGCGCAATGCGAAATGTCACATCTTTCAGGGTTTCAACATAGATGCCGCCCAGGCCAAAGGTAACCAGTGGTCCAAACTGGGGGTCGCGGTTCATGCCGACCAGCACTTCCAGGCCGCCGGGCGGGGCCATCTCTTGCACCTGGCAGCCCCACAAGCGGGCCTCGGGCAGGTAGCGTTCGGCACGGTAGGTCATTAATTCAAAGGCATCGCGCACTTCTTCAGCGTTGCGCAAGCCAACCTTCACGCCCCCGACATCGGTCTTGTGAAGAATATCGGGAGAGGCAATTTTGAGTACCACCGGGTAGCCAATCTCGGCCGCGATTTGCACAGCTTCATCCGGCGAGGCCGCCAGGCGCGAATCGGGCGTGATGAGTTGATAGGCCTGCAAGACGGCGCGGGCCTCGGCATCGCCAATAGTCAAGCGATTCTCGGCCCGCACATCGGTAAATAAATCACTCACGGCGTCCCGATCGACATCAAACTGCGCATACTCCGATTCGGGCCGCAACTGAATGGCGCGGTAGCGCGACATGGCCTTGAAGGCTGAGGCCGCCCGCTCAGGGAAGGGATAATTAGGCACGTCATATTGGGTAAGGATGTCGATCCCCGCGGCAATCTTGGCTTCGCCCATGAAGCAAGTTAAGACCGGCTTCTCTAATCTCTCGGCCAGTTCGCCAATGGCACGGGCTGTCTCGGGGATTTCGGTCATCGCCTGGGGTGTGAGCACTACTAGCAGGCCATCGACGTTGGGGTCCTGAGCCACCTGTTCAAGAGCGAAGCCATAGCGGTCGGCGCGGGCGTCACCGAGTACATCAACCGGGTTGGCGGCGCTGGCAGCGTCGGGGAGAAATTCTTCCAACGCTCGCAATGTCTCCAACTCGAAGCGCGCCAGGCTCATGCCAGAATGCTCCAGTGCATCGGTGGCGAGAATGCCCGGGCCGCCGGCATTGGTGATGATGGCGATGCGATTCCCCAGCAACGGCGGCTGATAGCCTAGCGCCAGGGCGACATCGAATAACTCTTCCATCGATTCGGCCCGCAACACACCCGCCTGGCGAAAAGCGGCTTGATAGGCCTGCTCTGAACCGGCCAGTGAGCCAGTATGTGATGAAACCGCCCGCGAACCCGATTGCGTCACGCCCGACTTGATGGCTACGACCGGCTTCTGGCGGGTAACCCGGCGCGCCACACGGATGAATTCTTCGCCATTGGGCAGCCCTTCACTATACATGAGAATTACTTTTGTGTGGGGGTCTTCGGCCCAGGCTGCCAGCAAGTCGATCTCGCTGACATCAGCCTTGTTGCCCAGGCTGACGAATTTTGCCAGCCCCAAACGACCCGCTTGCGCCCAATCTAAAATGGCTGTCCCCAACGCTCCGGACTGCGACATAAAAGCCATCGGGCCGCTGGGCGGCGTTCCGGCAGAGAAGGATGCGTTCATCGGGGTGATGGTATCGATCACGCCTAAACAATTCGGCCCAATCAAACGGATATTAAACGTTTTGGCAATAGCAATCAGTTCGCGCTCGCGCTCCAGCCCTTCCATGCCGGCTTCACGAAAACCGGCGCTGATGACAATGGCAGCGGGGATGCCCTTTTCTCCACACAGGCGCAGGGCATCGGGCACATAGGGGTACGGGATGACAATCACCGCCAGGTCAATCTTGCCAGGCACATCCAGAACCGAAGTATAGGCCGGATACCCCAGCACTTCGTCGGCTTTTGGGTTGATCGGGTACAAAGCTCCCTTTCGGGCATACCCCCCCTCAACCAAATTGTGCAACACGGCGTACCCCAATTTTTCGGGGTCACGTGAGGCCCCAATCACCGCCACTGAGGACGGCTCAAAAAAATTATTCAACATCCATAATCCTCAATCACTTGCCCATTCGCTATATTCACCTGACAATCTCAGAATACGTACTCGCAACCGGACAGTTTCATCGAATTGGATGCGGGCAAGCGCGAGCGTCCAGTAGCCAGGAATACGTATCAATGAGTAGAAATTACCAGGCGTCTAAATCATAATTTGGTAGCAATTATAGTGGATTATTGAGGGATGGATCAGGAATTATTTCACGAATGACTTGGACATATGTCCCTGACAGGAAGATCAAAACCGCTCAAAGCGGCCTCAGTTCCAGGATGAGAATCTTACGCTTTGTGCCGATTCAACCTCAACCAGGCCTGCATCTCCAAGAGCCGCACTTATTGTAATACGCGCCACCTCAAATTGCTCGATCAGCCAGGGGTTGATCTGTAAATGCCGGGTGACGCACGCCGTGCGCAGTTGAGACATCATCTGTCAACGCCAGGAGCAGCAAAAGTTGGTCGGCGAGAAAGCGGTCGATGGCCCCGTCGGTCTCCATGAAATTTACCACCGCATCGATAGCTTCATCGGCAACAATTTCGGGCCGCTTTCCCGGCGCGCCTAACGCGCAGAAGCAGCCCCCAACTCGTCCTGAGCCTGTCGAAGGATCGTTGTTTCAGTATCCTCAATTGGATCGGTTTAGGGGAAAGAAAGACGGGGCAAAGGGAAGGTGAATTGCTCGTGTGTTTCAGTATCCTCAATTGGATCGGTTTAGGGGAAAGTGTGGCGGAGTTTTTGGCGAGGTTGGCGGAAGATAACGTTTCAGTATCCTCAATTGGATCGGTTTAGGGGAAAGAGAGAGCAAATGCTGTCTGAAATGGAACGCGCGCTGAGTTTCAGTATCCTCAATTGGATCGGTTTAGGGGAAAGCGTCAGGGACATCTAACAATGCACGAATCTGATGAGGGTTTCAGTATCCTCAATTGGATCGGTTTAGGGGAAAGTTGGTAGTTGTAAAACCGGCGCACCCCTCGGTTCCGTTTCAGTATCCTCAATTGGATCGGTTTAGGGGAAAGTATCTGTTGCCGCGTTCCTCCCCTGGCTGGTATCCTGTTTCAGTATCCTCAATTGGATCGGTTTAGGGGAAAGGTTGACAAACGGCCAGGCGATGAGATTCCACAATGGCGGTTTCAGTATCCTCAATTGGATCGGTTTAGGGGAAAGGACCCGTGCGCGGCGCGAGGACATCGCCACTGCGCTGTTTCAGTATCCTCAATTGGATCGGTTTAGGGGAAAGTGCGTCAAGACAACATATCTCGGCATTGTCAGCGCGTTTCAGTATCCTCAATTGGATCGGTTTAGGGGAAAGATCAGTGCGATGTTTGTGAAACTGAAGTATCAGAGCCGGTTTCAGTATCCTCAATTGGATCGGTTTAGGGGAAAGGGTTGGTGGTGAATGTGACCGACCAGCGCTTCTTTTGTTTCAGTATCCTCAATTGGATCGGTTTAGGGGAAAGGCAGCACAGACCGAGGAGGTTATCGGTGGAAACAAGTCGTTTCAGTATCCTCAATTGGATCGGTTTAGGGGAAAGGTTGATCGTATACTAACCCGCCAGGGACATTTGCCTGTTTCAGTATCCTCAATTGGATCGGTTTAGGGGAAAGTTGGTGATCTTAGTGCCGCTGAACAACAATTGCATGTTTCAGTATCCTCAATTGGATCGGTTTAGGGGAAAGAGTATGCACCGGTTCTTAGCCTATCCTGGATCGCGCCGTTTCAGTATCCTCAATTGGATCGGTTTAGGGGAAAGGACCCGTGCGCGGCGCGAGGACATCGCCACTGCGCTGTTTCAGTATCCTCAATTGGATCGGTTTAGGGGAAAGGAATGGAAGGCGAAGGTGTATTCGTTTGATTTGTATGTTTCAGTATCCTCAATTGGATCGGTTTAGGGGAAAGGACGCAGCCCTGGGTACCTGGTTATCCGCCATCCTGTTTCAGTATCCTCAATTGGATCGGTTTAGGGGAAAGGGTTTGGGAGAATGCGGTTGACCCGCTGGGGCGAGAGTTTCAGTATCCTCAATTGGATCGGTTTAGGGGAAAGTACCGCTCCTGGAATGCAAACAAAACACCCTTTGCCGTTTCAGTATCCTCAATTGGATCGGTTTAGGGGAAAGCAGTTGTCGATGGTCCGACAACGGAGAGCCGTCCAAGTTTCAGTATCCTCAATTGGATCGGTTTAGGGGAAAGTTCCTGGCATTGATCTCGCAAAGAGCGTACCCAATCTGTTTCAGTATCCTCAATTGGATCGGTTTAGGGGAAAGAGCCACACGCTCGCCAATTTCTTGCTGAATATTCAGGTTTCAGTATCCTCAATTGGATCGGTTTAGGGGAAAGTTACCCACAAAGCAAAGTCCTTTCTAGTTTCCTTTGGTTTCAGTATCCTCAATTGGATCGGTTTAGGGGAAAGAAACAGTCGGTAACGTCCGCGCCACCTTCTCAAAAGTTTCAGTATCCTCAATTGGATCGGTTTAGGGGAAAGTCTCCCGGTTTCCTCCCCAGTTGGTCACCGCCTTTGGTTTCAGTATCCTCAATTGGATCGGTTTAGGGGAAAGCGGTTGATCTTTTTGGAGAGTTTTGCGACGGCGGATGTTTCAGTATCCTCAATTGGATCGGTTTAGGGGAAAGCTTATACCCCAACACCACCACCGCCTGCGGGCTTTCGTTTCAGTATCCTCAATTGGATCGGTTTAGGGGAAAGTTACAAGGGGACATTATTCATCGATGAGGTGGACAGTTTCAGTATCCTCAATTGGATCGGTTTAGGGGAAAGTTGTGCTTCCCCGCATATTTAGCCGCCTTCATCACGATGTTTCAGTATCCTCAATTGGATCGGTTTAGGGGAAAGCTCCTAGATTTCCATCTCAAATACAATTACAAAAAGTTTCAGTATCCTCAATTGGATCGGTTTAGGGGAAAGCGGCATTGGTGCGGTTCTCTGGCGTGGTTTTCGCCGTTTCAGTATCCTCAATTGGATCGGTTTAGGGGAAAGCGGCATTGGTGCGGTTCTCTGGCGTGGTTTTCGCCGTTTCAGTATCCTCAATTGGATCGGTTTAGGGGAAAGCCTAACTGTTCGACGAACTGCGTAAACAAACTCGCCGTTTCAGTATCCTCAATTGGATCGGTTTAGGGGAAAGAAACAATCATGAAGCAATATGTGGATTACAACGCCGTTTCAGTATCCTCAATTGGATCGGTTTAGGGGAAAGAAACAATCATGAAGCAATATGTGGATTACAACGCCGTTTCAGTATCCTCAATTGGATCGGTTTAGGGGAAAGTTTATTTTCATCGCTGACGGATGACTCGTCGCTATGTTTCAGTATCCTCAATTGAGGGTAGGACTCCATGCGCCTGATGCCCCGAAAAAACGGGGCGTCAATGAGTAT
>CAYFMI010000052.1:0-30292 GCA_964344175.1 uncultured Anaerolineales bacterium | reverse complement strand
ATTTTTACTCGCCTACAGCTTTATGTGCTTGCAGGTGGCAACTTGAGTTAAGTTAATCAACACGCGTTGGATCATGCCTTCATCAATTTCGGCCATTGGGATATTCTCCTGCACCCGAACGAGAATTTCTTGCTGTTTGTTATTGGCAATGGGGAGAACGGCTTCAACAGAGGATGCAATCAATTCCCGTGCATCGGTTGGGCTGATGTTGGTGACGGGTTGGCCCGCTTCCAGGCGGTTGAAATCGAGTAATGAGCTGGTCAGGCGTTCAATGCGTTTTGTTGAGCGAACGGCAATTTCGAAGAGTGACTGCATGGTAGGATCATCGTCGAATGATTGGATACTTTCGAGAACATCCAAACTCGAAATTACATTTGCCAGGGGCGAACGCAAATCGTGATAGACCATCGAGATCAAGTCATCGCGCAGCTGATCAAGTTCTTTGCGCTCGGTGATATCGCGGAATGTCCATTGAAGATGCTCGACACCGTCGAAAAAGACTGTGTGTACATGAACCTGGATCGGGAGAATACGTTCGCTCTCGGTGTGCAATTCTGATTCGTAGGAGATGGTTTTATCCGTCGAAATCAATTCTAGATTGTCGCCAATGGCTTCGACATCAAGATCGTGAATCGCGCGGATATGTCTATGCTTCAAATCATCAATGGAGTGTCCAACAAATACGATAGTTTGCAAGTTAGCTTCGATAATTTCGCCGCTTAGGTTGGTGATTAATATCGCGTCAATGCTGCTATTATAGAGATCGCGATAGCGTTGGTGGGCGGCCTGGAGTTCCTCAAAAAGTTGTGCATGCCGAATAGCAGTTCCGGCTAAACTGCCGATACCAGTGAGAACGATGAGAGCATCGGCATCGAAATTGCCTTCGAGCGGGTTGACAGCTTGCAGCACTCCTACGATCTCGCCTTCTGAAAGGATCGGTGCACAGGCGAGTGCTCGAATATCGGTTGTTACGATCTGGTCGACAACCGGGGAGAAGCGCTCGTCCTCAGCCACGTCAGTTACAATTGCGCCTTGCTGTGTTTCTACCACCCATCCCAGGATTCCCTGGTCAACGGGGATGCGCTTCCCAATAATATTGTGATGACCGGAAGTCGAGGCACGAAAAGTCAGTGAGTTGTTCTCATTTGATATTAGCGCCAGGGAAATCACTTCTACTCGCAACACCCGCTTGATTTGTTCGACAATGCGCTGTAACACATCATCGAGTTTTAGCGATGCAGTGATCGCCGCGGCGCTATCAGCAAGCGCACCCATGACGTGTACCTGATGCTGACTGGCAGCATAGAGGCGGGCATTCACGACGGCTATCGCGGCCTGATCTGCAATGGCCTGAACCAGGTGAAGGTGTTCGTTGGTAAAGAAGAGTGGTACGGGGTGCGATAAGGTGATAACCCCGACTAATTGCTCACGAGCAATGATGGGTACACTGATGGCCGATTTCGCTTTTGTATCTTTTTGGGCTTGACGAGAAGTTTTGATCCAACGTTCATCACGTTGGGTATTGAGAATTAATGTGGGTTCCTGATTTTCGACAACCCAGCCTGCCAGTCCTTGATTGAGGAGGGCCTTGATGCGCGTTGGTGAGTGTTCGAGGACTTCATCTTCGTAGATGATGGCAGCTTCGAGAGGCTCTTCCTCATTGTTGATGATAATGATGCTCCCGCTGACCGCTCCAATCGTCCGCATAGAGAGGGCCAGTACTCGCTGAAGGACCACTGTAAGATCCAATGTAGACGCGATTTCACGGCTGATGTGATACAACAGCTCTAGCGATTCTTGGGTGGAGATATGTTCGCTTTTGATGGGTGCAATCATAGCCTGGCGCTCTTTTCCACCGTCAAGTATAGCATAGGAGACCGCGTATTCGCGGCCCTTAAAACCCGCGATTCAGCCCTTTGGGGGAGTTATGTGAGGCATGTTCGACAACGGCCTGATTAAGTAAACGAAAACAGGGGTGTTTGGAACCCAATGAGTCCCAAACACCCCTGTTTTCGAAACCAGAAATTTTTTCTTATAGATCAGTGGGGTCAAGAATATGGATTTTAATATTGCGTGAGATTTGAGAGAGATTGCTGACCTTCACGCGAATGGCTTTGCCATCGGGGTAACCGCCAAAGATAAGCGTTGCTCCAAAATCGCTTTCAATAGAAAGTTCTTCAATTTCGACCAAGCCCAGGGCGGGGAATGTATCTCGGTAAAATTGGGCGCATGCTTCAATAGTCATTGATGTAATGAAGTCCATGCGGTCACTATCTTCCATGGAGACAGAGCCATCTTCAGGTACAGGGATACCCTCTAAAAAAGGTTTGACATCTGTTTGAACACCTGCCATAGCCGCCATGAAAATGGCGCCTGGGCTATCGTCGGGTAATGCAGCGGCTTCAACGGTGGGTTCATCAGCCTCCACGGACGCGGGGGCTTCTTGCACAACTTCTGGAACTGAGGGTGTCTCCTCTGCCGTGCTGCCGCAGCCTGCCAGGATCAACGCGACGCTGATGCTCAGGGCAATCCAACTTATTCTTTTCATAGCAGTATTCCTCCAAATGGATCGAAAAATGAATTGGGCAGGAGTTGCGCAGTTATGGGAGAAAGAAACTCGAAAATAAGGGAAAGAGTTCCCTCCTCATGCAGCCTCATTTTGGGATATTTCCCAACGAACTGTGCAAGACCTGTTTGTGAACGACTCCTCTGCATTAGGTGCGCGGAGAATTGTTCATGGCCTTCGGCGTGATAGACAATGCGGTAATATGGGTAGCCTGCACATTATAACCGCGGGTTTAGGTTTTAGTTGCGAGTTTTATTGCAATTTTACAGAATGGCTTTTAGATCCCCGCATATGAATGAACTGCTCGGAAGTTATATGCGGGCGCCGTTGGCCCCTATATTACGACAGTCGTGGCAAGTTGAGCAAGAGTACTTCCGAGGTTAGCCGGGGATTGGTATTGTGCGCCAAATGCTCCAAAGTGCCTTCCAGATCGTTGATGACGCCTTGCGCGGTTGTTGCGCCCACTGCCCCGGCGAGATGGTCGATATGATCTCTGCAATCCAGATTGGTTAGTTTTGTGGATGCGCCGCTGGCGCGCATAAGGATATCGCGCCAAAGCGACAGCCAGGTTTGCACAATTGAGCGAAGGAGACGTTTGTCTTTTGATATCGCTTCAGCATAGTTGAACCGTTCAACGCGGTTAGCGCTCAACATGTGTTGATGATCGTCCAGCCATTGTTGTCTTTGCTGCATTTGATCGGGATCATTATGCAATTGCAATGCGTAGCCCGGACGGCCATTGGAAACATGCGCCAGCAAACGCGCCTCTTCGGGGGGAATTCCCCAATTCTCATCTAACCCTTGAGCAGTTTCATCTATCCCTAAGGGGCGCAGGCGGATATGCTCGCAACGCGAGACGATGGTTGGCAGCAGGATTTCGGAATCTTGCGCGGTGAGGAAGAGTACCACCTGGCGGGGTGGCTCTTCGAGGGTTTTTAACAAGGCATTGGCCGCGCTGGGATTAGCTTCTTCGAAGCGTAAAAGCAAGGCGATTTTGTAGGTCGCTTCGTAAGGAGCCAGGGACAGCCCGCGCTGCAATTCGCGGACTTGTTCAACCTTTAATGTAGCTCCCACTTCGTTGGATTGAACAACGATCAGGTCGGGATGCTGCATGCGCTGGATGCGCTGGCAGGTGCTGCATTGCCCGCATGGAATCCCAGGAGAGGATGTTTCGGGGCAGTTCAACGCCTGGGCAGCGCGTAAAGCCAGTGTGCGGCGGCCCACGCCTTGCGGTCCGGTGATGAGGTAAGCATGGCGAAAGCGCGCTTGCTTCAGATGCCCTTGCAATAAATCTACGGCCCACTCATGCCCTAACAGGCCCCAATTGCTCGCTTTTTGCATGGCTAGATTGTAGCGTATGGGGGAGTCTTTGACAACGATGAAACACGGCGATACAATCCCTCGCATGGATTTGCTTCGTGATTTGAACCCGCAACAGCAACAAGCCGTGGTGGCCGGAACCGGCCCGGTATTGGTATTGGCCGGACCCGGCTCTGGAAAGACGCGCGTGCTTACCCAGCGGATTGCCTACCTGATTGGGCACATGGGGGTGCGCCCCTACCATGTGCTGGCGGTGACCTTCACCAACAAAGCCGCCCGCGAGATGGGGGAGCGCGTGGAAGGGTTCTTGGGGGAGCGCAGCCGCGGACTCACCCTGGGGACATTCCACTCGATTTGCGGACGCATCCTGCGCCGCGAGGCCGAATATCTGCCCTTTGAGTCAAATTACGTTATCTTCGACGCCGATGACCAAATTCGCGTTGTCAAGCAAGTGCTCAAAGATCTGAACCTGGACGAAAAACATTACCGTTCGCATGGGGTGCATGCCTCAATCTCGCGCGCCAAAAATGAATTGATCTTGCCCGATGATTTTCCGGTGCAAACCTACCGCGACGAAGTTGTACGGCGCGTTTATCATCGCTATCAGCAAACCTTGTTGGTCAGCAACGCCGTGGATTTCGATGACATGCTGCTATGGACGGCCTTTTTGTTAGAAGAGCATCCCGCAGTGCGTGAGCGTTATGCCCGTCGCTATGAACATATTTTGGTAGATGAATTCCAGGATACCAATATGGCGCAGTATATCTTGCTCAAACATCTGGCCTCCTTTCATCGCAACATTTTTGCCGTTGGCGATTCCGATCAATCCATCTACCGTTGGCGCGGCGCCGACTATCGCAATGTGCTGCGTTTTGAGCAAGATTTTTCGGACGCGCAAGTGATCTTGCTAGAACAGAATTATCGCTCGACGCAGACGATCCTCGATTCGGCGATGGCAATTATCGACCGCAACCCACAGCGCAAGCACAAGCAATTATTCACCGAGCGCGGGTTGGGGCAGAAGATTGTGCTGCGTGAACTGTATGATGAGCGTGAGATGGCTTCCTTTACGGTGGATGCCATTGCCAAGTTGGTTGCCTCGCAAGACGCGCAGCCCGGCGATTTTGCCGTGATGTACCGCACCAATGCTCAATCGCGCATTTTTGAAGAAGCTTTTTTGGCAGCGGGGTTGCCGTATAAATTGGTTGGCGCGCAGCGCTTCTATGGGCGCCGCGAAATCAAGGATACTGTGGCTTATTTGCGGTTGGTGTTCAATCCCCGCGATGAAATCAGCTTGTTGCGGGCGATCAACACGCCCCGGCGCGGCATCGGCGATAAGAGCATCACCACTTTGCGCACCTATGCTCAACAGCAAAATCTCTCCCCCGGGGATGTGATTCTCCAGCTTGGGGGCGGTAATGAGTCGGGGCATGAAGGAGCCTTCTCCAATCGGGCCATGATGTCCCTCTCCGGGTTTGGCAAATTGCTTACTCGTTGGTACTCCCGCAAAGATGAACTAACTCCCCTGGAACTGATGGACCAAATCTTAGAAGATGTCGATTACCGCACCTATATTGATGATGGCAGCGACGAAGGCGTTGAGCGGTGGGAGAATATCATGGAGTTGCGGCGGCTGGCGGGCGAATACCAGACCCGCAGCCTGGAAGCCTTTTTGGAAAACATTGCCCTAGTTTCCGATCAGGATACCTTAGATGAGAATGCCAATGTGCCTACACTGATGACATTGCATGCCGCTAAAGGGCTTGAATTTCCGGTGGTATTTATTGTTGGGTTGAATGATGGCACATTGCCGCACATCCGCTCGTTTGAAGATCCTGAAGCCATGCAAGAGGAACGCCGTCTGCTCTATGTGGGCATTACCCGTGCTAAAGATCATCTTTACCTGTTGCACTCGCTCAACCGGATTAACTTTGGTTATGCCGAACCCGCCGAGCCGTCGCGTTATCTGGAAGATATTCCCCCAACGCTGATCTCTGAAGAGGCATCGCGGCGCCGTCAGCGGCGCTCTTCGATCTTCCGCCCCGAACAGTGGCGTTCGTCAGATGCCGAAGATCGCGTGATCGAACGGCGCTATAGCGCCGGTATGCACGTTGCTCACTCGGTGTGGGGTGATGGCATGGTACTCAACAGCAAAATAGAAGATGACGAAGAAATTGTCGATATTTTCTTCGAAGGTGTTGGCCTGAAACGCGTGGCGGCATCACTGGCAAAATTAGAAATAAAATCGTAAGGTCTCCCCCGTCTCCAACTTGTGATCGTTAACTGTGCCAAAAAAGTTGAAGCTTACAGATTGAAGGTTTATAATCAACGCATGCCTCCCATTCTGGATCAAAATTCTGTCGAAGTGATCAGCCGCGGCCCGGAACAAACCCGCCGCGTTGGCATGCGCCTGGGTTCGTTGTTGCAGCCTGGCGATACGGTTGGTTTGATCGGTGACCTGGGGGCGGGGAAAACCACCATGATGCAAGGTGTCGCCGCCGGTTGGGGGTCGCTCGACCCGGTATCCAGCCCGACATTTGTGTTGGTCAATATGTACCGCCGGTTAGATGGCAATCGTTTTTATCATCTCGATGCCTACCGTCTGCGCGGCTCGACAGATGCCCTCGATTTGGATCTGGACAGCATGATCGCCGAAGGGCCGCTTGTCGTGGAGTGGGCCGACCGCATCGAGGACGCTCTCCCCCGTGAACGCCTATGGGTCACCCTGGAATGGTTGAATGACACTCAGCGGCAAATACTATTCTCGGCAGAGGGGGAGCGTTACAAAGCTCTGATCCAAGAATTTCGTCGTTTGATCTTTGGAGCTGCCTGATGTTATTGGCATTAGATACCTCAACTCGCTCGGTGGGAATAGCGCTCTATAAGGAGGCGCGTGTCCTCGGTGAAGTGGTGTGGGCCAGCCAAAGTTATCATACGGTAGAACTGGCCCCCGCAATTGACGAATTATTGCACAAAACAGGCGTTCAAAATACCAGCCTGGAAGCCATTGGGGTAGCCATTGGGCCAGGATCTTTTACAGCACTGCGGATTGGGTTGGCATATGCCAAGGGCTTGGCATTCAGTCGCCGAATTCCGTTGATTGGCATCCCGACGCTGAACATTTTGGCCCAAGCCCAGCCTATGCACATCAAGAACCTGGCCGCGATACTACAGGCCGGACGCACTCGCCTGGCGGTGGGGTGGTACCAGAAAAAACAGAGACACTGGCACCCTGTGGAAAAACTTGAAAACCTCACCTCAGATGAATTTCTTGAAAAATTACAGCAACCCACCTGGGTGTGTGGAGAACTCACACCTCAACTTCGCCAAAGATTGGCCGAAGAGGTCGAAAATGTAGATGTAGCGTCTCCGGCTCAATCTGTTCGCCGCCCCGCAATATTGGCCGAATTGGCCTGGACACGATGGCAGGCAGGCGAAATCGATGCGCCGGAAATGCTCTCACCCATTTATTTGCACCACGGTGAGCCAATTCCGGGATAATCAACCAGCAACCTAGGAGTACGCCATATGACCCCTGAAGAAGCCCTGGATCAGATCGCGCAGGAAGTTCAGCATTGCACCCAATGCACGCTGCATTACTCTCGCAAGAATGGCGTTGCCGGTGAAGGCTCACCGACTGCCGAGATCATGTTCCTCGGTGAAGGCCCAGGGTTTCATGAGAATGAGCAAGGGCGGCCCTTTGTGGGAGCGGCAGGGCGTTTTTTGGATGATTTGTTAGAGCAAGTTGGATTACAACGTGCCAATGTATTCATCGGCAATGTTGTAAAATGCCGCCCGCCGGGAAACCGCGACCCCCGTCCTGATGAACTGGCAGCTTGTGATGGTTACCTGGAGCGGCAAATCCAAATCATCAACCCAAAAGTAATTGTCACATTGGGGCGCTTCTCGATGGCGAAATTCATCTCCAACGCAAAGATCAGCGATATGCATGGCATATCTATGCGTGTGAAGGGGCGTTTGATTGTTCCAATGTATCACCCCGCCGCGGCGCTGCACCAGCCTTCATTACGCGCTACCGTCGAGACCGATTTTGCTAATTTGCCTAAATTGATCTCATCTGCTGAAGATACCCCAGAAATCGAAATCGAAGTCGAAGCCCCAGAAGACAAGGCAGAGCCGAAGCAGTTAAGCCTGTTCTAGCGAATTATGGTTTAATTGGGACTTCAGAAATAACCATAAAGAACACCGGGATGCCAAAAGGGATAACACGGCCTGTGCTTTACTTTGGTGCGCTCCAATGTTCTCAGTAGTAGGAAAGATGGCTCCGGTTTGACCGGGACAGGAAAGTTAACATGGACATGAAAACACAACTGATTGAAAAACTTGAGAAAAAAACTGCCACGGTTGCCGTATTGGGCTTGGGATACGTCGGCCTTCCATTTGCCACAGTGTTTGCCGAGGCCGGGTTTAATGTGATAGGCATTGATCCCGATACGCGCAAAATCGAAAAATTGCATGCTGGTGAAAGCTATATTCAGGATGTGACCACGGAGCAGGTGGCTCGTTTGGTGGAATCGGGAAAGCTTCAGTCTACAACCGATTTCTCGGTATTGCGCGAAGCAGACGCAGTGAGCATTTGTGTCCCGACACCATTGCGAAAAACCGGTGATCCCGATCTCTCGTTCATTCTCTCGGTGACCGATGATCTGGCAAAATATATGCACCCAGGTATGGTGGTGGTGTTGGAGTCGACAACGTACCCCGGCACAACGCGCGAAATTTTGCTGCCAAAACTGGGCGATGATACCGGCCTGAAAGTTGGCGAAGATTTCTTCCTCGCGTTTTCTCCTGAGAGGGTGGATCCTGGCCGTGAAGACTGGACGACTATTAACACCCCCAAGGTGATTGGCGGGATTACCGAAGTATGTTCCGAAGTTTCGGCAACCTGGTATCGCGGTGCACTAGAGACGGTTGTGCCGGTCACTTCTGCCGAAGTCGCCGAGATGGCAAAACTGCTTGAAAACACCTTCCGCATGATTAACATCGGCCTGGTCAATGAGATGGCCGTGATGTGCGACCGTCTGGATATTGATGTTTGGGAAGTGATCGATGCCGCGGCGACAAAACCATTTGGCTTCATGAAGTTCACCCCCGGGCCAGGTCTGGGCGGCCACTGCATTCCCATCGACCCGCTATATCTCTCGTGGAAATTGCGCTCATTAGATTACACTGCCCGCTTTATTGAGCTGGCCTCCGAGATCAACCTGGGGATGCCCCGTTATGTGGCCCGCAAAGTTCAGGATGCCCTCAACGAGCAGAGTAAAGCCCTCAAGGGCAGCGAAATCTTGGTGCTGGGAGTCGCTTACAAACCCGACATTGACGATTTGCGCGAATCTCCTGCCCTGGATGTGATCGGCCTGTTAGAGCAGGGTGGCGCTGAAGTCAGCTATCACGACCCCTATATTCCTGCCATCAGCGAGGATGATTTCGAGATGGAGAGCGTTGTTGATTTGATGGCCGCAGTAAAGGCCGTGGATTGTGTTGTGATTATTACCAATCACAGCGACTACAATTACGATGAAATACTGGAAAACGCGGCCTATATTGTGGATACGCGTAACGCTTTAGGTAAAGTAGGACGCAAGCACCCTAAAGTCGTCCGTTTATAAGGCATGAATTGCATTACAAGACCGCCGACCGTGCAACGATTCAGCCGCGGTCGGCGGTCTGCCGTCAAACTAAAAATTGTAGACGGAGAAGAATATGGCAAATTATTTAGTTACGGGGGTCGCGGGCTTCATCGCTGCGCGTGTTGCAGCAATGCTGTTAGATGCAGGGCATACGGTCGCGGGTGTCGATAATTTGAACGATGCCTATGACGTGCGCATGAAAGAATATCGGCTGAAACAATTGCAGGGTCGTGAGGGGTTTAATTTTTACAGAATGGATATTTCAGATCGTGATACCATGCAAATGTTGGAACGTTTGCACGTTCCAACATTTGACGCGGTCATCAATCTGGCTGCCCGCGCCGGTGTGCGCGCCAGTGTGGAGAATCCCTGGGTTTATGTGGATACCAACATGACCGGCACGCTAAATCTGCTGGAATTGTGCAAGGATACCGGTGTGCCAAAATTTATTCTGGCTTCCACTTCCAGCATCTATGGCGGCGATGCGCCCTTGCCAACACCGGAGACCGCCTCCAGCGACCTTCCTTTGCAGGCCTATGCTGCCAGTAAAAAAGGCGCTGAGGCGATGGCACATGCCTATCATTATCTCAATGGCGTAGATGTATCGGTCGTACGTTACTTCACTGTGTATGGCCCGGCAGGCCGCCCGGATATGTCTATGTTCCGATTTGCCAAATGGATCAGCGAAGGAATTCCTTTGCGGGTCAATGGCGATGGGGAACAGTCGCGCGGTTTTACCTATGTGGATGATATTGCCCGCGGCACCATTCAGGCTCTCAAGCCGGTTGGATATGAGATCATCAACCTGGGTGGACACGAAAACATCACCATTAATGCCCTGATTGCGCTCATGGAAGAGATGATTGGACAAAAAGCGCAAATTAGCTATCACCCCCTCCACCCTGCCGATGCCCTGGCGAATCAGGCCGATGTCAGCAAAGCCGGTAATCTCCTGGGTTGGGAACCACAGGTCTCGCTGCGCGAGGGAGTCGCTCGCCTGATTGAGTGGTATAACCAAAACCGCGCCTGGGCGCGAGAGATTGATACCGATTGACGGATGACGGGAGATTGAGCAGAGAACTCGCCCTGTCTTCCGTCCTCGGTCTGCCGTCTATACAATGTTTCCCCGATTTTCGAAACTCACTTCTCGTTTACTCGAAAACGAACTTCTTCGTCGTATCGTGAAGAATACTGGCTACTTGCTTAGCGCGACTGGTCTTTCTGCGGGGATGAGTGTTTTTCAGAGCATCCTGGCTGGCCGCCTGCTCGGCCCGGCGAATTTCGGCATTCTTGGCGCGATCACCCAGTTCACCAGCGTGGCAAATCGCTTTGCTTCTTTCCGCATGAACGAGTTAGTGGTGCGCTATGTTGGCAAGTATCAGGAGGATGGCGACATCCCTCGGGCGGCGGCGGTCTTCAAAATGGCAGCCCTCCTTGAGATCGGCGGATCGCTGATTGCGCTGGCAATTATTTGGGGGCTGGCTCCACTGGGGGCACAGTTCTTCGCGCAAGATGCAGGCCTGGCGCGCTGGTTTCAACTTTACGGGTTAATCGTCGTCGCTAATTTTATCTTCGAAACGGCCAGCGGCTTGCTGCAAATCTTTGACCGTTTCCGCATCATTGCTGTTGCCACGGTTACCCAAAGCGCCATAACCCTGGTGCTGATTATTGGCATCTTCATCACCAGAGGCGGCCTGTTCGCGGTGGTAATTGCCTATATGATTGGGAAAATCACCTATTCGCTTTCGATCAGCATCGCCGCGCTGATCGAGGCTCGTCGCAATTGGCAGGCCGGTTGGTGGCAGACACCATTGGGCGTTCTCAAATCTGAGCGGCGTAGCCTGTTAACATTTGCTTTTAGCACGAATCTGAGCAGCACCGTCAGCCTGGTTGCCAAAGACAGCGAAGTGCTATGGGTTTCGGCTTTTCTCGGGCCTGTGCAGGCCGGATATTATAAGACTGCCCTGGCGATCACCAATTTGTTGCAACTGCCAATTAGCCCGTTACCCAAAGCCACCTACCCTGAGTTGGCCCGCGAAATTGCCCGGCGCAACTGGGACAATGTGCGCTATGTGCTGCGCCAGGGGTCGCGCCTGGCGGCGCTATACTCAATTCCGGTGACGTTGGTTTTGATTATTTTCGGCGAATGGATTTTAGAGATCAGCTATGGCGCGCAATATTTGCCCGCTTACCCTGCTTTGGTGGTTCTGGCGTTGGGCTTTACTTTTGTCAACATTTTCTATTGGAATCGCGTGGCGTTGCTTTCACTGTCGCGGCCGGTCTTTCCGACGGTTATTAACTTCATCGGCATGGTGTTAAAAGTGGCCGCCATCTTCTGGCTGGCAGTGCGTTTCGGTTCTGTGGCCTTCGCCGTGCTGTTGGTGGCTTATTATATTTTTACCAACGGAGCGGCGGTCTTGCGTGTCTTTGCCGATTTGCGGCAGCGGCCTCAAAATTCGGCGTGATTACCAACGATCTTGTGAACCAATATTATCAACCACAGATGAACACCCACTTTTTATTTTTATCGTCGTTGCCATCTGAAAAGAGCATGGCAAGAATTGCCTTATGAGAATCATCCTCATCGCCCCCACTTACCTGCCCTCCCGCCGCGCCAACACCATCCAGACAATGAAAATGGCGCAGGCTTTTACGGCATTGGGGCATTCTGTACAAGTGCTTGTACCCCAGAACCGCGCCCATCATCAGCCCGCGCCCTGGGATGAACTCGCCAGGCACTATGGCTTGCAGCAACAATTTTCCGTAGCGTGGCTGCCCGTCAGCCCCCGTCTGCGCAGCTACGATTATGGTTTCAAGGCCGTACAATTTGCCCGTCGCCAGAACGCCGATTTCGTGTTCACTCGCTTACCCCAGGCGGCTGCATTGGCAAGTTCTTTGGGGATGGATACAATCTTTGAGATTCACGATTTGCCGCGCGGAACTCTCGGCCCCTGGCTTTTGCGCCGCTTTCTAAGCGGGAGTGGCGCGCGTCGCTTAGTGGTGATTACTGAATCTCTGAAGGATGCCATATCCCAGGCAATTACCCCGCTGCCCGACGCGCCCTTTACCCTCATTGCGCCCGATGGCGTTGACCTGGCTCGCTATGACGATCTGCCAGCCGCATCTGATGCCCGCGCTCAACTCGGTTTGCCGCCGCGTTTCACCGCCGGGTACACCGGCCATCTCTACGCTGGGCGCGGTGGCGAAATGATCTTGCAACTGGCTGCCCTGCTCCCTGAGATGAACTTCCTGCTGGTTGGCGGCCATCAAGACGATGTTGCCCGCCTGCGCAGCGATGCTGCAGCCCTCGAGAATGTCATCCTGACCGGCTTTGTCCCAAATGCCGAGTTGCCCCGCTATCAGGCGGCTTGCGATGCCTTGCTGATGCCCTATCAACGCCGCGTGGCGGCCTCCTCCGGCGGCGACATTGCTCGTTATCTCAGCCCAATGAAATTATTCGAATACCTGGCCTGTGGACGAGTTATCCTTTCCAGCGATCTGCCTGTCCTGCGTGAGATTCTCAACTCGCGCAATGCACGCTTGCTCCCGCCAGACGATATTGATGCCTGGATCTCTGCCTTGCGTAACCTTGTTGAAGATCCATCATTCAGTCAAAGCCTCGCCAAGCAGGCGCGTCATGATGCTCAACAATACGATTGGGACACCCGCGCCGCCCGCATCCTTGAAAACCTTTAACTTAAAAACCCGCTAACCCGTTAACGCGCAAACAAATAACCCCATCATGAAACGTTTTCCCACCTGGCTCCTTGCTCTAACCATATTCAGCGCTCTGCTCCGTTTTGGCCTGGGTATTTTTTGGCAATATGCCTTACCGCGCTGGGGATACGGCGGGGACGCCGAGCGCGCCGGATACATCATGGCCGACGCTTATGAGCGCGATACCGCCGCCTGGGAGTTGGCCCAATCCGATGATCCGTTGAGCAAGGCGTTCACAGAGCGCTATGACGCAGTCGATCAATATGGCGGGTTGCTCTTTCTGAGCGCGGCGGTTTATCGCTATTTGGGCGGTGATGTTCATCAGCCATTGATGATGGTTGGGGTGGCCGCGTTGGTGTCTTCAATGGCATTACCGTTCTTATGGGCCTTTGCCTGCCGACTTTTGGATGAACGTATGGCAAAATGGGCCGTATGGCTGCTGGCACTTTATCCCGAAGCCATGCTGCTGGGAAGTTCGCAAATGCGAGAAGCGTTTTCGATGACCCTGGCCGTAGTGGGGTTATTTGGGTTGGCTGTACTATATCAAGAGCGCAATTGGCGAGGCGCTTTATGGGTTGTGGGGGCGTTGATACTTGGTGTTCCACTTTCGCCGCCTTTTGTCATTCTTTTAACCTTCACCCTTTTGTTGGTTGTGTTGGTTCTATGGCGGGGGCAATGGCTGCGCGACTGGCGGTTGTGGACTGCGTTGAGCGGGTTGATTATCCTGGGCGTTATCGGGCTATGGTTCTTTGGAGAACGTCTGGCGGATGCCTCTTTTGACAATCCACTGGTATTTTTACAATATTGGATCGAGCGCACGAGCGTGTGGCAGAAAATTGCCAGCACACAGGTTTCGGGGTGGATGACGAAACTCTTTGAGAACGTGCCAGATGCCTTTTTTTCCTGGTTGATCGTCATTTATGGGGTCGTGCAGCCCTTTTTGCCCGCTGCATTGATTGCCGGAGAAAACCCCCTTTGGCGCGGCATTGCTATCTGGCGCGCTCTGGGTTGGACATTACTCTTGCCGCTGTTGATTTACGCGCCCTTGCGCGCTTTGCGCAAACCTCGTCATTGGGTGATCTCGGCTTTGAGCTTAATTGCGTGGATTGTTATTCTCTCGGCATCCTTCCGTAGTGGGGGGGATCAGTGGGATAATCCCCGTTATCGCGCCGCCTTCGCCGGTTTGCAAATTCTGGTGGCTGCCTGGTTGTTGGTCGAGCAGCGCCGTCATTCAGAACCCTGGTTCCGCCGCGTTTTTATAAGCGCTGGATTGTTGATTGCCTGGTTTATGCCCTGGTATTTGCGTCGTTATGCATCCCTTGAGTGGGCGGTGGTGGATGTTTTCAAAACGCTTGGGCTGGGCATTGCTAGCATAGTTCTGTACTGGCTTTGGGACTGGGCGCGCCTATATCGTCAAAAATCTTCTTGACCGTGTGGGGAACGCCATCTATAATTCAGTTTCTGAATTATAAAAACAGAGAAAGTCGCATAAGCTGCAAAATACCCTGCGGCTTTACATCAGTAAAGAGAGGTTTCTCATGCCAACAGCATTAGTGTCCGGAATTACCGGCCAAGACGGATCCTATCTGGCCGAGTTTCTACTGGAAAAAGGTTACCGCGTATTAGGGATGGTTCGGCGTTCCAGCACGGTCACGTTTGGCCGCATTGAGCATATTCAAGACGATATCGAAATTATCCAGGGCGATTTGCACGATCAAGGCTCGTTGGTTTCGATTATGGAAGAATATCACCCTGATGAAGTCTACAATCTGGCTGCGCAGTCGTTTGTGCCTACATCCTGGAATCAGCCGGTGCTGACGGGAGAAGTCACTGCCCTGGGTGTGGCGCGCATGTTAGAGGCCATCCGGCTGGCGCACCCGCAGGCGCGTTTTTACCAGGCCTCTTCGAGTGAGATGTTCGGTAAAGTCCTCGAAGTCCCTCAAAAGGAGACCACGCCTTTTTATCCGCGCAGCCCCTATGGGGTTGCTAAAGTCTACGGGCACTGGATCACCGTCAATTATCGCGAGTCGCACGACTTGTTTGCCTGTTCGGGCATTCTCTTCAATCACGAAAGCCCGCGCCGCGGCCTCGAATTTGTCACCCGAAAAATTACGCATGGTGTGGCGCGCATTAAGCTAGGGTTGGCCGATGAACTGCGTTTGGGGAATCTCGAATCGCGCCGCGACTGGGGGTTTGCTGGAGATTATGTAGAAGCCATGTGGCTGATGTTGCAGCAGGAAACCCCCGACGATTACGTGGTCTGCACGGGTGAGACGCACCCCGTGCGCGAATTTTGCGAGGCTGCTTTTAGCCATGTCGGCCTGGATTATCGCGACCATGTAGTGCAAGATCCGCGCTTCTATCGCCCGGCGGAGGTGGATTTGTTGGTGGGTGATCCGACGCGTGCCAAAGAGCAGCTTGGTTGGGAACCCAAAGTGAGTTTAGAGCAGTTGGTGCAAATGATGGTGGACGCCGATTTGAAATATCTTTCGAAGGAGATCCGTTGATGCCAGGAGCATCGTCCCTGAGAAGGCTCAAATCGCTTCCCTGGTTTGCGGAAGCGCTGGCTTTCCTTGGGGGTGTGGCCTATTTCATCCAAACCTGGGTTTATGCGCATGCTCAAGATTCGGTTTTAGATGAAGGGCTGTATTTACTCAAAGGTTTGTTTTTTGTTTCGGGCGAGTATCAACCTTTTCAACCCTATGGCGTGTGGACAAACCACATGCCATTTTCCTTTCTCATCCCCGGATATTTTCAGACTCTGTTTGGCCCCGGATTGCGCGCGGGGCGATATTTTGCAATAGGCATCGGGATATTATTTGTCCTCGGCGCATGGGTTGTTGCCCGGCGTTTAGGCGGACGTTGGTGGGCGGCCTGTGGGGTATTTGCAATAGCCATGAACCCGGCGCTGATCAAAACCTATAGTGTTGTGGCCTCCCAGGGATTGGTGGCCTGCTTGCTGGTTTGGGTGCTGGTTTTTGTTGTCGGTGATGACCGTCCGCGTTGGCAGATTATCTTTGGTGCTGCCTTAGCAAGTGTGTTAGCGTTGACGCGGCTGAACATGACGCCGGTGCTGATGTTTGTGTTGATCTATATTTTTTGGCAGCATGGTCATCGAACAGGATTGTGGGCCTCGCTTGCCGGGATGGCGGTATTCCTGGGCGCGCATATCTACTATTACCCCGGCATCATGACATTGTGGGTGAAATGGTTTCCACCGGATCTAACCCCCTTCCTTTCAATGTGGCGCTATCAGGGCGTTGGTCAAATCCCGCGTTCAGAAGTTTCATCGACGGCGCGGCTTGCCAGTTTGTTTCAGGGGGTTTATTTACACTTTATCCCCCTGGTGGGCATCATCACTGGTTGGATTCTGTGGCCGAAAAATTGGCCCCAAAAAGATCGCCGCATTGCGATTCTCTTTTCGGTTTTATATGCTTTACTTTTGGTAATGCACGGCTGGTCATCCTTAGGGGGCATTCATTGCGTGTATTGTTTTTCGGGCTATCAGTTTTTCTTCGAAATTCTGGCGTTTTTTGTCATCGTGGTTACATCACGCGGTTGGCGATGGCGATTATCCATATGGCGAAAAATCTTTTCCTGGGCCGTCATTGCAACCATTGTCTCTGGTTTGGTGTTGGGCTATGTTTTCCATATTGGCAGCGGTGCGAAAACTGGCCTGGATGTGTTGATCCGTGATTTTATGACCATGCCGGTGCCGCGCCTGGTTGATTGGCGCGTTCAGCCAGGCCAGATTGAATTGTGGGGGTTGGTTTCGAATAAATTTGCGCTGATGGAGCGCTATTCGTATGAGGGCGCTTACCAACTCATCGAAAATGGGTTGCGGGTATTCTCATCTTTGCTCCTCGGTGGGGCAATTCTGGCGGTTTTGTGGTGGCTTGCCGGTGGGATGCGACGGCGCATCCGGGCCAGCAGCGCGGGGGTGATGAAGGCCGACCGGAGCGCCCTGGCGCTGGTGATATTTTTCCTGGTGGGGTGGGGGCTGACGCCAATTGGAATTTTGGGCAGAAGTGCGGATGGGTATGCTTGCGATCGTGATGTGATTGCTTCGTATGAAACTGCCGGTCAGCAGTTGGCGGCTCAAGTACCCGCCGGAGCGCAGGTATATTGGCTGGGCGGCGATACCCAGGCATTGTTACTCTATTTGGAAGACGTCAATTTTTATCCCGCGCAACTGAACGCCGATTTTTCTCTTCGAGAGGGCGACGCGGATATATTGGTAAAATATGGCTTCTGGAGCGACGAATTAGCCCGTCAATGGGCGCGTGAAGCAGACGTGATTTTGATTGAAGAACGTATGTATGGCGGCTGGCTGGCGAATTATGTCACTTCCGGCGAATTTAGCGAGTTAGCCCCTATCCCAGAAGTTGGCTGTAGAGACGGCAGTAGTTTGCATGTATATCAGCGGCAACCCTGAGTAGCGTAAAAATTCTATGCGAGTATTCGTCATTATTTATGAGTTTCCTCCTGTCGGCGGTGGCGGGGGGCGCGTAGCCGAAGATATTTGCCGTGGCCTTGTCATGCAAGGCCACCAGGTTTTTATTTTGACATCGCATTATAAAGGTTTGCCATACCGCGAAACCCAGGATGGTTTTGAAATCTGGCGTGTCCCGGCCATGCGGCGGGCAGCGTTCAAGGCGCGCTTTATGGATATGCTGGGCTATGTCTTCTCTGGCTTTTGGGCCGGGTTGCTAACCATCTTGCGCTGGAAGCCGGATGTAATGCATGTGCATTTTGCCGTCCCCAGTGGCGCGGTTGCCTGGCCTCTTGCTGTACTCACCGGTATCCCCTATGTGCTGACTGCCCACCTGGGCGATGTCCCCGGCGGTGTGCCCGATAAAACTACCAAATGGTTCCGTTGGGTGTTTCCGCTGACACCCCCCATTTGGAAGCGAGCCGCGCATATTTGCGGGGTGAGTGCATTCACCCAAGCCCTTGCCAAAAAAAGTTATGATGTCGATGTGCAGGTCATCCCCAACGGCGTTGACTTGACTCTGCTTGACCCTGGAGAAATTTCTGTTGGGGCACCGCCGCGCATATTATTTGCCGGGCGTTTTGTGACGCAGAAGAACCCTCTTCAAATTGTGCGCGCCCTGGCTGCGCTGGACGAACTGCCCTGGGAATGCGTCATGGTGGGCGATGGCACGTTGCGCGCTGAGGTCGAAACTGAAATCGAACACCTGGGATTAAGCAACCGCTTCACCCTGACCGGCTGGGTAACTCCGGCTGAAGTTATCGAGTGGTTTTCGAAGAGCGATATTCTCTTCATGCCTTCACTCTCCGAGGGGTTGCCGGTGGTGGGGGTTCAGGCATTGGCAATGGGGTTAGCCATTGTAGCCAGCCGTGTGGGTGGCTTTATCGATCTGGTTGTGCCCGGTGAAAATGGCTATTTGCTGGATGCACGCGATGAAACCGCAGGAGTCGCAGAATTGCGTAAGCTGCTTTCTTCCCCAGAACGCCTTCAAGCCTATCGTGAGAGCAGCCGCCGTTTGGCTGCCCGTTTTGATATACGCGGCATTGTGCAGGCCTATGAGAAGGCCATGTTGGACGCGATTCGTGCAGGCCGTACCCCAGAGGGAGAATCCTGATATGGCAGCCGAATCCACTCACATCCAGAGTCAGATCGCCGCTTCAAAGGTGGTTGCCCTCGGTTGGGACGCGGCCACCTGGGATTTACTCACCCCCTGGATTGAACAGGGTAAACTTCCCCATCTGGCGCGTTTGATGGAGTCGGGCTGTCATAGCTCGATTCGCTCCACATCTTTGCCGGTCAGCCCGGCAGCCTGGAGCACGATCATCACCGGCCAGAACCCGGGGCGGCATGGGGTGTACGATTGGTTCGCCCGCAAACCTGGCAGTTACGATGTGGAATACGTTCACACCGGCCAGATCAAGGCCCGGCCAATTTGGGAGTATTTCAACCAGGGCGGCCAGCGCATCGGCGTGTTTAATTTGCCCATGCTCTACCCGGCAGTTCCACTGGAAGGCTTCATGTTCTCCGGGCTGGCGGCCCCCGACGCAGCATCGAGCGGTTTTGCCTACCCCGACGAATTGGTTGCCGAAGTAGCCGCGCAGGTCGGCCCCTTTTGGCATGCCGAGACCGAAGTTTACAAGTATGGGCGCGAAGCGGCTTATTTGCAAAATGTGCTTGATTTACTCGCATACCAGAAAAAGGTGATGCGCTATTTAATGACCGCGCATCCCTGTGATGCCTATCTATTGGTCTTCATGCAAACCGACCACGCCCAGCACAAATTTTGGCGTTATCTCGACCCTGAATATCCGGGCTATGCACCGGCCCACGACGCGCAGTTTGCCGACGCCATTGAGCAGGTTTACCACAGCGTGGATGATTTTTTGGGTGAGTTGATCGAAGCGATGGACGACGACACAGCCTGGATGGTACTCTCCGATCATGGTGGCGGGCCGGTGCATGGCATTATGTACATCAATCGCTGGTTGCACGAGATCGGGATGCTGCACCTGCGCGAGGACCTTGCCACCCGTTTAAAATTCTGGCTGGCCCGTAAAGACCTGATCGCTCGCGCCTACCGGCTGGTGAGCCGGATGGGCTTGGGAAAAATTGCCAACCTGGTTTCAAAGCCTGCCCGCAACAAAGTGCTTAACTCATTTCTCTCGTTTGATGATATTGATTGGGCGCGCACGCGGGCCTACTCGCGGGGCGCATTTGGGCAGATTTACGTGAATGTGAAAGGCCGTGAGCCGGAGGGGATTGTTGACCCCGGGCAGGCCTATCAGGACGTGGTGGCTGAGTTGGTGGCCGCGTTGAAGGCGTTGCCGCACCCCCAAACGGGCGCCCCGCTGATTAGCGACATTCACACCCGCGCCCAAGTTTTCGATGGCCCTTATCTCGAACAGGCCGCGGATGTGATCTTTTCGATTCAGGGGTATCTTTATCAGGCCTCGGTGAAAATGGGCCTCGACAGTGAGAGCATTTTAGGGCAATCAGAATACGAAGATTCCGGCAGCCACCGCCCAGAGGGCATACTGGTGATGTCTGGGCCGGGCATCCAACCCGGGGCCAAGATCGAATCTGCCGGGGTGGCCGACATCCTGCCTACCATGCTGGCATTGGCCGGTCTGCCGATTCCCAAAGACATTGATGGCCGTCCGTTGATGGAAACCTTCACCACAGAACTACGGGCTGAGGTGCAGTTTGCCACTCTCCAGGATTTGGCAGCCTCAGGGGGTGCGACGCCCGAACTAAATGCCGCCGAACTCGATGAAATTGAAGCGCGCTTGCGGAGTTTGGGGTATCTGGGATGAAAAATCAAAATTCGCCGTCATCACGGCTTTTAGGTTTGAACATCCGCTGGGTTCGCTGGGCTGGCACAATTCTGACATCGGCGCTGTTTCTCTGGTTGTTATTGCAGCAAGATTGGCAGACCATGTGGGCCACCATGCAGAGCCTTTCATTTTGGCTGGTGATTATTGCTGTTGGTTTATATTTTTCGGCGATTATGGCGAATGCCTGGCGCTGGTACGTGCTATTGCGCGCCCAGCAAGTGGCAATGACTTATCGAGACGCCTTGAAGATCGTTCTGGCAGGTAACTTCGCATCCAATTTTCTCCCCACGACGGTAGGCGGCGACTCGGTCCGCATTGTCAGTGCGGCGCGTTTCACGGGGTGGAGCATCAGCCTGGCTTCGGTTGTTGTTGACCGCTTGCTAAATGTGCTTTTGATGGTGCTGTTATTGCCCATCTCGTGGGTCACCCTTCATGCTACCGGTACAATGGCGGTTTCCTGGCAAGGTTGGCGAATGAACGGGAGTTTGCTATGGGCCGGGGCTTGGATGCCGTCGGTGGGGAAAAAATTTGGCGATACGATCTTACGCTGGCTGAAGAAGATTTATCGGGCTTTCATGGTCTGGCGCAATCACCCTGCTGCATTGGTGAACTCGTTCTTGATTTCGTTCTTTGCTCGAATGATGGTATTCATTGCCATGTGGATCCTGGCGCGCGATTTGGAAATGTCGCTAACCCTGGTGCAGGTAATCGGCGTGAGTACACTTACCTATGTGCTTTCCACGCTGCCCATCTCCATAAACGGGCTGGGCTTGCGCGAAGTCACCATGACAGCATTATTTGTCCAGTTGGGAGCTTCGCTAGAGCAAGCTTCTGCCCTGGTGATGTTGACGCGTTTTATCATCCTGGCCGAAACCCTGCCTGGCGCGTTATGGGTCTCGGATATGCTAGTGAAAGCCACAAAATCGTAAACTCTAATGGTCAAATCGAACCTTCTCAGCGAATTGTGGAAACTTGTTAAGCGTGACCTGCGCCTCAGCCATTGGCGCGAGACGTTTTTCTTAGGGCTGGCGAACCATTTGCCGCGCGCCTATACAGCCGATGCCCTGCGAGCATTGGTGTTAAAACTGGCCGGGATGAAGATCCACTATCCGGCTCACATTTGGGCGCCGCTGGAGATCCGCCCGATTGGCGCGGCGTCGCAAATTTGTGTTGGCCGCGATACTTTTATCAACAGCCGGGCGCGCTTCGCAGCCCGTCATCCGGCCACGATCACCATTGGCGAACGTGTCTTAATCGGCCCCGATTGTATGTTCGAAACCGTCAATCATCATTTGCATACCGATGGCGAAAGCCCGCGCCCCGCGCAACCGGCCTCCATCCTCATCGAAGATGATGTCTGGCTGGGGGCGCGGGTGACCGTTTTGCCAGGAGTTACTATTGGGCGTGGCAGCGTGATCGCCGCTGGGGCCGTAGTGACCGGTGATGTGCCCCCGAACACCCTGGTCGGCGGCGTTCCTGCCCGCCCCATTCGACCCTTGCCCTCGAAATAGCGCTCACATGTGTGCTTGACCGTTATTTTCGGCTGGGCTACAATCGCTAACGATATGGAAAAACTATCCGTCGTAATCCCCGTATATAACGAAGCTGAGAGCTTGGGTGCATTGCACCAGGCGTTGCATCAGGCGTTACAGCAGCAACCCATGTCCTGGGAAATTGTCTATGTCGATGACGGCAGTAGAGATGAAAGCCTGCCAACACTGCAAGCATTTGCCGAGCAGGATGTTGAGCATACCCGTGTGATTGCGTTGCGCCGCAATTTTGGTCAGACAGCGGCAATTGCCGCCGGTTTAGATTATGCCCAGGGGGAAGTCATTGTGTTGATGGATGCCGACATGCAGAACGACCCCGCCGATATTCCCATGATGATCGAGAAAATGGCCGAAGGGTACGATGTCGTCAGCGGGTGGCGCATCCAGCGAAAAGATACCTTTATGACCCGCACGCTGCCCTCGCGCATTGCCAATGGGTTAATCTCGTGGGTGACCGGGGTGAAATTACACGATTACGGCTGCACTCTCAAGGCTTACCGCCGGGAAGTGATTACCGGTTTCCGGCTTTATGGCGAAATGCACCGCTTCATCCCGGCCTATGCCGGGTACGTTGGCGCGCGCATCCTCGAAGTTCCGGTGCGCCATCATCCCCGCAAATTTGGGAAAACCAAATACGGCCTGGAGCGCATTCTTAAGGTCATCCTTGACCTGCTGACGGTCAAGTTCCTCATTAGCTATGGGCATAAGCCCAATTACCTTTTTGGCGGCCCAGGCATGGCTCTCATGCTGCTCGGAAGCGCGTTGCTGGCTTTTTTGGTCGTTCGCCGCGTCGTGACGCTGGTGTCTGTGTTCGAGTCGCCGTTTTTTCCCGTCAGCCTGATGTTAATGTATATGGGCTTTCAGTCCATCTTAATGGGCTTACTGGCCGAGTTGCAGGTGCGCACCTACCATGAGGCGCAACAAAAACCCACCTACACACTGCGCCGTGTCATCAATGTGCCAGAAGAATGACCCTGGCCGGAAATTTCTCTTTTTATGGTGAATAACGCGCACGCATCGCGCACAAAAGCCGGTTTACGCTGGGCAGGATCTTTGCTCACGCTGGTACTCCTGGTGTATTTATTCAGCCGTCAGGGGTGGGCTGAAATTCTGGCTGCCATTGGCGATATTCCCTGGTGGCATATTGTGCTCGCCTTTGCCTTGACGCTGGTTTCGCGGCTGGCTGTCGCTGGACGCTGGTTCGCATTGTTGCGCGTATCGGCAATGGATATCTCCATAAAGCAAGTGATGCAATTAACCTTTTCAGGATTATTTGCCGCCAATTTCTTGCCAACGACCGTAGGCGGTGATGTGATCCGTTTTGCGGGGGCGGTGCAGCTCAAATTTGATGGCGCGGTCAGCGCGGCCTCCCTGGTTGTAGACCGACTGGTTGGGCTATTCGGGATGGCCCTGGCCGTTCCACTTGGCGCGCAGCCATTGTGGGCCTGGCTGGTAACCGAGCGCGGCTGGCGCGATCTATTTTCTGGAGCGCCAATGATGATCTTGACAGTGGGGGATAAAGGCCTTTCGCAGCGCGTTCGCCGGGCATTTGCGCGCCTGGTGCAGGCTTTTGCCTTATGGAAAGATCAACCCTCAGCGCTGCTTGCCTCGCTCGGCATGACCATCATCCACATGCTCTGCTTGTATGCCTCAATTGCCATCTTGCTAGGCGGTATGAATGACCCTATGCCGCTCTGGTTGGTTGCCGGGTTATGGAGCTTTGTCTATTTGGTCACCCTGCTCCCCATTTCGATCAATGGCTATGGCGTACAAGAAATTTCGATGACGTTGATCTTCTCCCACGTTGGTGGGATTAGTATGCAAAGCGGCTTGACCATTGCGATCCTGATCCGCACTTTACAGATGATAGCCAGTTTGCCTGGGGCAGTTTTTGTCCCTGCAATTTTGGCGGGTATTCGTGAGAGCGAAAAGGCTGATGTCTAAACCCGCGCGGGCGACCAC
The DNA here is from genome assembly GCA_964344175.1 of uncultured Anaerolineales bacterium. Classification (GTDB taxonomy): domain Bacteria; phylum Chloroflexota; class Anaerolineae; order Anaerolineales; family UBA11858; genus NIOZ-UU35. The sequence goes on along the minus strand of CAYFMI010000052.1, from coordinate 6,200 downwards.
GGATTTCACTCATATGTTGGCCGCCTCCCAGCCCATTGTGGGGGTGCGTTGGGGATTGCTGATTCTCGCGCTTTTATTGATTGGTTCGTCCTATCAGATTGCCGGGCAGGTCTTGGCGGTTGGGGTGACCTTCACCCTGCAGGCGCAGCGTTGGTGGATGGTGATCGGCCTGGGCGTTGCGGGGATTGCCACTTTGGTGGTGTTGGCTGCCTCCGGACAGGCGCGCATAAAGCAGTTCCTTCTCAAGCTGAACCGCGTCCCCAACTATTCAGAGCGTGCCCAAAGCCTGGCTTGGGCGATCTTTGCGCTGGTGGTACTGGCGTTCCCCTTATTGGTGTTATACGCCTTAGGAGATCTGCTGGTTGACATCTTCCCGCGCTTGCTGTTTTTTGCCATCAGTGGATTTTTCGGGGCTATAGCTTTGCGGATTGCTGTTCCCAAGTTTTCGGCGCGTTCGGCAGGCCTCATCACCGCTCTAACGTTGAGTGTGGTGTATCAGGTTACTACGTTGGGGCAAGCAATTGTGAACTACCCCTTCGCCCTGAGTTGGTCTGAGACCAGCCGCTTCTACTATGCTTCGCTCTTCTTTTCCGAGAAAGTCTACGGGTTGCAGGTGCAGCCCTCGGTGCTGCACCCCACCCGATATTTAATGCAGTCGCTCCCTTTCCTCGTAGAAGCAATCCCTTTGTGGGGGCATCGTCTTTGGCAGGTGTTTCTATGGGTGGTCTTCACAGCCGGGGCGGCCTATCTCTTTGCCCGCCGCTTACGTCTGGAGAAGAAGTCTGCGTTTCTATCGGTGGCTTTTTGGGCCTATTTGTTCCTCTTCCAGGGGCCAGTGTACTATCATCTGGCGATTCCGTTGATAATCATCCTAGGATGGTTCGAGCCGCGTAAATTTTGGCGCGGCTTGATCCTGGTGGTGCTAGCCTCATTGTGGGCGGGCATCAGCCGGGTTAACTGGTTCCCTGTGCCGGGAATGTTGGCGATTGCTTTGTACTTGCTGGAAGAGAAGCAAGCCGATGTCCCATTGTGGCGTTATCTTTGGCCTCCCGCCGTTTGGGCGATTGCCGGCTTGGGGACGGCATTTGCCTCCCAATGGCTGTACGTGATCTGGTCGGGAAATGATGCCGAAAAATTTGCATCCAGCCTTTCATCCGATCTGTTGTGGTACCGCCTATGGCCGAACACAACCTACCCCTTGGGGTTAGTGCTGAATACGTTTTTGGTGTCGCTGCCGTTGTTGTGGGTGATCTGCTCGCCTTTGTGGAAAGGCCGCAGGAATTGGCGGCCGATTCGGGTGATCGGTTTGCTGGCAATGTTATTGGTTTTATTAGCGGGCGGCCTTGTGGTGAGTGTGAAGATTGGCGGCGGCAGCAATTTACACAATATCGATGCTTATCTGGCGTTGCTGCTGGTTATTGGTGGTTATTTCTATTTCGACCGTTTTGTGCCCGATAGTAATGTCCCACAGAAAATGGGCTATTCATGGTTTTGGACATTGGCATTGGTTGCCATTCCGGTATTTTTTGTCCTGGCCGCCGGGGCGCCGTCGAAGTTGCCGCAACCTGAGGTGGTATCGGCTTCGTTGGATGCGGTCCATAAGCATATCCAATATGCTGGGCGCGATGGCGGAGATATTTTGTTGATTTCCCAGCGCCATTTGATTTATTTTGATGACGAAATTGATGTAGCATTGATCCCAAAATATGAGAAAGTATTCTTCATGGAGATGGTCATGTCGCGTAATCCAGCCTACCTGAATGCTTTCTATGACGATCTACAAGCGCAGCGTTATGCTGCCATTGTTGGCGATCAGGCGCTGGATTATTATAAAGACCGCGCTGAAGCCTGGTCGGAAGAGCACAACATTTGGGTGCAGCTTGTTTCGCGGCCCCTGTTGTGCTATTACCAGCCGCGTTTGACCTTACGGCAGGTGCATGTGCAAATTTTCTACCCGCGCCCCAACGTCGAGAATTGCGCAGCCATTGATGAAGCCCGGCAAATAGTTGAACAGGAATTGCCATAAAAGAAGCCAGGAGTGCAGGAAGATACTGCACGCGTTCTTGACTCCTTTATCACTTGATATGCGAATTCTAATCATCAATAGTGAATATCCTCCAATTGGCGGGGGCGCTGGCAATGCCAGCGCTCACCTGGCGCGCGAACTGGCTGCGGCGGGGCAAGAGGTGCGTGTACTCACGGCGGCCTACGCCAATTTGCCGCGCCTGGAACACCGCGATGGCGTACATGTGCAGCGCATCTGGGCCTTGCGCCGCCGCCTGGAGCGCTCCAGCGCTGTGGAGCAAATCGTCTTCATGCTGGTCAGCACAATCCGAACGCTCTTCTTGCTCCCCAGGGAGCGCCCCGATGTGATTGTGGCCTTTTTTGGTATTCCCAGTGGGTTGGCGGCTTGGGCAGCCAATCGGCTGGCTGGCGTTCCGTATATTGTCTCATTGCGCGGCGGGGATGTGCCCGGGTTCCGTCCGTATGATTTTGCCCGTTATCACCGCCTGGCGGCTCCGCTGATTCGGATGATTTGGCGGCGGGCTTCTATGTTGGTAGCCAACAGCGAGGGGTTGGCCGAGTTGGCGCGCACCTTCGAGCCGCGCGTGCCTTTGCGCGTTATCCCCAACGGCGTAGATTTGGCCTATTATGCGCCTCCCACGCGTCCATGGGTACCGACGCGCCTGCTTTTTGTCGGACGCTTGGTTTATCAAAAAGGGCTGGATTTGCTTTTCAAGGCACTCGGTACGTTGAAATCCTATCCCTGGGAACTCTGGTTGGTTGGCGATGGCCCTCAGCGCCCGCATCTGGAAGCGTTGGCCGAAAAATATCAAATTGTGGAGCGTGTGCGTTTCGAGAACTGGCTTGCAGATGCGGCTCTGCTCGAAAAATATCATCAGGCCAATGTGTTTGTTTTCCCCTCACGACATGAAGGCATGCCCAATGCCGTCCTCGAAGCGATGGCTTGCGGCCTGCCGGTGATTGCCTCGCGCATTGCCGGAAATGAAGAGTTAGTGGTAGATGGCGAAACCGGCTCGCTGATCCCTGCGGAAGATGTGCCCGCGTTACAGCAGGCTTTGGCGCAACTGCTCCCCGATGCCGACCTGCGCCAGCGGATGGGCGCAGCGGGGCGGGCGCGGGTTGAGCAGCACTACGCCTGGGGCCAGATTACAGCGCAATATTTGGCGTTGATTTTGGAGACCCTGAGGGTTCCCGATGAGAATTAAGGTTGTCATGACAATTTGGCTGCCTGAAATTAAATATTCATAACAGTCTTTCAAAACCCTAAGGGTCTTATATGTGTGGCATTTGTGGAATCATCCAACCCAAACATCAACCCGTAGACCGGGATACTCTGGCAGGCATGAATGCGGCCATTGTTCATCGCGGGCCGGATGGCGACGGCTTTTTCTACGCGCCCGGTGTCGGATTAGCAATGCGCCGCCTGGCAATTATTGATCTCAATACTGGCGACCAGCCCATCCCCAACGAAGATGAATCCATTTGGATCGTCTTCAATGGGGAAATTTTCAACTTCCATGCTCTGCGCGCCGACCTGCAAAAACGCGGCCACCGCTTCCGCACGCAGACCGATACCGAGTGTATTGTCCATCTTTACGAAGAGTACGGCGACGATTGTGTTCAGCATTTGCGCGGCCAGTTTGCCTTTGCCATCTGGGATGCCAGACGCCAGCGATTGTTGATTGCCCGCGACCGCCTGGGGCAAAAACCGCTCTATTACACCCAGCAAAACGGCAGCCTGTACTTTAGCTCCGAACTGACCAGCCTGCTGACGGCCCTCCCGCAGCGCCCGAACATTCACCTTCCCGCAATCGACTTGTATCTCGGCCTGCAATATATTCCGGAGCCGCTCACGCCCTACGAAGGAATTTGCAAACTTCCTGCCGCTCATCGGCTAACGTTAGAACATTCTAACGTTCTAACCTTGCAACGTTATTGGCAATTATCGTATGAGCCAAAGTCAAGCGCGTCTGAAAGTGATCTGATCATTGAGTTACGCCAACTTTTAAAGGATGCCGTTGAAATGCGCATGATTAGCGATGTGCCCCTCGGTGCGCATCTCAGCGGCGGTATCGATTCAAGCGTCATCGTGGCGCTGATGGCTCAGGCCAGCAACCAGCCGGTGAAAACCTTTTCGGTGGGTTTCGAGGAGAGCGCCTTTTCCGAGTTGCCCTATGCCCGCGCCGTGGCCGAGCGTTACGCCACTGACCATCATGAGTTCACCCTCACTTTTGGCGACATCCCCGATACACTCTCTACGCTGATGCGACATTTTGGCGAGCCGTTTGCCGATCCCTCGGCGATACCGCTCTATTATCTATCCAAATTGACGCGCCAATATGTCACCGTAGCATTAAATGGGGATGGCGGCGACGAAGCCTTTGCCGGTTATTGGCGTTATTGGCTCGACCCGTGGGGGAACCGCTATGCCCGCTCACCGCGGATGCTAACCAAGAAGCTGATACCTGCCCTGGCGCGGATTTTGCCCAACAAGGCCGATGCCCCGGTAGGGAGCAGCCTGCTCGATGGGATCAAGCGTCTGGAACAGCTGGCTTCAATAGACTCGCGCGCCAGCATCCTGCGCTGGGGATCGTACTTCTCACCCAGTTGGGCGTCTCGCCTGTGGAAGTCGGAGTTCGCCGCCCAATTTGCACCCCGCGCCGCTGAAGCCTTTCTCATAGAAAACTTTGAGCGCGCCGGCGCCCGATCGTTCATGGAACGCACGCTTTCTACCGATAATCATGCCTATCTACCGGGCGATTTACTCGTCAAGGCCGACCGCATGACCATGGCGCACTCGCTTGAAGGGCGCTCGCCCTTCCTCGATCATGAGTTGGCGTCTTGGGCGGCGCGCCTGCCAGAGGGTATGAAAATTCGCGGACGCACGGGCAAATACTTGCTGCGCGAGGCCTTCGCCGCGCACCTGCCGCCACGCGTCCAGGCACGCGGCAAGCAAGGGTTTGGCATCCCCCTCGGGGCCTGGTTCCGCGGGCCGCTGGCCGATTGGAGTCGCGAAATTCTGCTTGATTCATCAAGTCATCTTGATCGGTGGTTCCATCTCGCGCCGCGCCAGCGACTCCTCGAAGAACATCTCACCGGCCGTGCCGATCATGGCAAACGAATTTATGCCCTGGTGGTGTTGGGGTTGTGGGCTGCCAGCATTGGAGAGAAATAATGAAAGAAATTAATGCGCCTTCGGGCCAGTTGCAAGCGGATGAAGTGAAATACACCATCAACGATTTGCCGCGATTTTCGCCGTGGCCGGCGCGCCTGCTGGGGTTGGAAGAATGGTATCAACGCTTGCGGACATCGGAAGATACCTTGAGAGAATATGACCAGGATAAATGGGGGAACTTGCTCGCCAGATTGAGGGACAATGACGACCAGATTTCGATAAGCGAAATCGACCGCATGAACTTTGGCGATGATAGCCCTGTTTTGTATAGTAGCGCCAACGACTTTGAGTTGCGTTCAATAATGGAAGTTCAGAAAAGGTATTTGGATTTAATCGCAGATGCCTTGCTGGTCTATTTGCCAGCATCCGCTCTGGTGGAATTGGGCGCCGGTTATGGCAGTGTTTTGCTTGCACTGGCGCAACGCGATAGGTTTGCAGGTTTGCCGCTGATTGCCGGTGAATATACCAAGACCGGGCTGCAACTTATTGAGAAACTTGCGCTTGCACAAAACTTAGAAGTTACTACTGGCTATTGTGATTTTTCTGCGCGCAGGGTTACAGACTTGGCGATCCCGAAAGATGCGTTAATTTACACATCCTATGCTACTTCGTGTGTGTCGGAGTTGGGGGAGGAATTGATCCGGAGTTTGGCCGCATTTCAACCTAAGGCTGTGGTTCACGTTGAGCCATGCTATGAACATTGCGATCACAGTACCGTCCTTGGCTTAATGCGGCGGCGGTATATCGAAGTCAATGATTACAATACCAACATGATCGATTTACTGCACGACCAGCAAGCGCTCGGCAGGGTGAAAATTCTGCGCGAAGACCCCGCTGTATTTGGGATGAATCCGCTTTTTGCGGCTTCAATCGTCATTTGGGTGCCGCAATAGGGTTAGGAATTACGCACTTGCGCAGGGAAAGCCCGAAAATAGGGATGTGTGGGGCGCTTCGCGCCCCACACATCCCTATTTTCGGAATATCTTTTATCGAACTGGGT